>NZ_JACHDR010000001.1:943209-1257612 GCF_014201135.1 Neomicrococcus aestuarii
CGTGTCCCCGATCAGGCGGGCGGCGTGCGCCGGCAGCCTGAGAACCCCCGAGGTGATGTTTCTGATGGTGACCCAGACGAAGAGGGGGATCATCATGGCCCAGACCGCCATGCAGTAGGGACAGAGGATGCCGATCACGTACAGTGCCTGGAACCACAGCCAGCCTACGAAGGCCATTCCCAGCGTTACGCCGACCTGCAGACCGATCCAGTACCACCGGGCGAAAACGGCCCCGGAGAGCAGGGCCATGCCGGTGGTGACTATCACGGCAAAAGCCACGATGCCAATGAACATGTTCGGGAAGCCAAAGAGTGAACTCTGCCAGGTCTTCATCACTTCGCCGCAGGAGATCCACGGATTGATGTCACAACTGGTGATGTGGTTGGGATCCCTCAGAGCCTCGAGTTTCTCGAGTGCCAGGACTCCGGAAGCGATCCAGCCGACGACACCCGTGATGACCATCAGCAGGCCAAAGGGCCTGTTACGCGTGATGGAGGGGACATCCGGAACTGCCGCATCGGCGTTCTGAAGCCCACCCGTGGGAGCCGAATATTGTTCCGTTGTTGGCGCCATGAATTTGCAGTCCTTGGGTCGGGGTCACTGGGAGGATTGTATAGGGAGTGCCGTCGGGTGGCACCCCCCTGGTGGTGGCTGCTGAACCCAACCGCCAGCGCCTTGTCCGACGCCGACGTAATCGGGGTGCCGGTTTGAGCCTGACCGTCATCCTGTTGGTCAAAGCGGCGACGGGTTAACCGGGTATGCCGAACGCCGGCTGGGAGGACACCCGGCTGTCAAGCATGCTCCCGGGCGGCGCGGTTCATGACCCCACACCAGGCGCGTCTCCGCCTCCTTGTTCCGGATGTTGTTGCCGGGCGGTGAGGCCCGCGTGGCTGTCCACCAGTGCTTCCTCCGCATCGGAGTCCTCCATCTCACCTGCGGCGCACAAGGGCTTGGCCCGGCCGGACAAGCGTGCATGCAGGGACGCCGTAGCGGCATCGAGCTGCTTCTGGAAGAACACTTAGCTGATGGCAAAGGAACGCAAACGGTGAAACTACCATGGAAGCCATCGTCCGGGATTGCGGGCGTACGGCACCCCAACGCACCGGATCCGGGTACAGGGACTACGACAGTTCCTTCCTGGGAAGATTGACCTTCATCCGGTCAGCTCAAAGCCTGGGCATCACGCTGGATGAAATCAGGGAAATTCTCCTGTTCAGCGAGCGTGGTGAAGCGCCGTGCTCATACGTTCGGAGCGTCCTTACGAGTCAGCTGGACGGGATTGACGCGCGAATCCGGGAGCTGGAACTTCTACGGGACCAGCTAACGGAAATCGTCTCCGGCGCCGAAGACCTTCCCCCTGCGGCTGCTGATTGCACGTGCAGTTTGATTGAGCACGTGCGACTGAAGACCGGGCACACCGCCAAAGCTTCACCTGGCGGCTTCGCCGCAGACCAGCTCAGCTGAGGAGCCCTTCGCCTGTTTCGAAGCAGGCTTCGGCCGTTTGCAGTCAGACCGAAGCGACATTCCCAACCCCCGCTAACAGGAAGCTCTAAACCTTGCTCGCTGGAAGGCCACCCGGTAGCAGCCGTGACCGCTTGACCTTCCATTCGAGTGGAAGGTTTAGATTGGATTCAGCACACAGGACGGAATTTCCTAACCCCGGTCAGGCCGGCCGTGAACGTGTGGACGGTTATGGGGAAGGAAGAGGTAAAGACCATGGCTGAGAAGGTGACCTTGAAGGTTCTGGGCATGGACTGCACCGGTTGCGAGCAGCGCCTGGGCACCGCTTTGAGGCGTCTTGAAGGGGTGAGTGAGGCAACTGCCGATCACGTAACTGGAGATCTGACGCTGCGTTATGACCCGGCCATTACGACCCGTGCGGCCCTGATTGAGAGGGTGCAGACGGCCGGTTATGAAGTAGGCGGCGGGTCCGGGAAATGAGTGTAGATACTGAATCCCGCGACGACGAGTTGTGGGCGGAGGAGCCTAGCCATCTGGCCGGTCACGCGAGGATCAGGGCGCGCATCGCGGGTCTGCACTGCTCCCTGTGCACGGGAACCATTGAGAAGGCGCTGGGCCGCCACCCGGGTGTTGATCAGGTCGCGGTCAGCCTGACCCATGAACAGGCGCTGATTGATTATGACCCCATGCTGATCCAGCCGCGGCAGATCCTGGGGACTCTCCGGGATATGGGATATGACCTGTACGATCCGCGGAAGCTGCGTCCGTTCGAGGACGAGGAAGCCGATTTGATCCGCGAGGGCAAACGGCTCCTCGGAGCCGTCGCGGCCAGTCTGGCAGCGATCGCCTTGATACTGCAGGTTGCCGGGATCTGGTCGGTTCTGGTGCCGGCGTCGGTGGTGCTGCTGATGGTTCCGGTGGCCTATGCGGTCCTGCTCCCGGCAGGAAAGGCCCGCGCGGTCCTGGGGGCGCTGGGCATAATCGCCCCGGCCGCACTGGGATATGCCGGGCGCCAGCTGGGCCTGATCCCCGAGACATCTGCCGCCTGGATCACCGGAGTTCTCGCCGTGGCAGTGGTCTTCGGCGTGGCACCGCATATTCTGCGGATGGCTTATCAGGCCGCACGGCGGGGAATCCTTAACCAGCACGTGTTGCTCGAAATCGGAGCCTTCGCCGGCATCGCGGGCGGCATCATCGGACTGACAGGGATCTTCCCCGACTACCCGGCCGCACCGTTTTTCGCCGTCACGGTGCTGGTGGCGAACTACCACGTCTTCTCCGAATGGCTGTCTCTGCTGGTGAAAACGCGCTCCAGCCAGGCGGTACGCAAGCTGCTCGAGCTCCAGCCCGACACGGCCTTCGTGGTCCGGGACGGCCGCGAGGAAGAGATCCCTGTGGACAGGGTCATCGTTGGCGATGTCGTGCGGATACGGCCAGGTGACCGGGTAGCGGTGGACGGGCGGGTCATCGAGGGACGCTCAACCCTTGACCTGTCCATGGTCACGGGCGAACCCGTCCCAGCGGACCGCTCACCGGGCGGGGAGGTCATCGGGGGTTCCATCAACGGCACCGGATCCCTTCTGGTGCAGGTCACGCGCACCGGAGCTGACAGCTTCCTGGCCCAAGTGGTCCGCCAGGTCGAAGACGCAAGGGCACTCAAGCCGGGTATCCTGCACCTCGTGGACCGGGTGCTGCGCGTCTACACGCCATCAGTTCTCCTCGTGGCTGCCGTTGCACTGCTGGGATGGTTGCTGGGCAGCTGGGCCTTCACCGGTGAACCCGACGTCCGCCGTGCAGTCTTCACCGGCCTTGGCGTCCTGGTCATGGGCTATCCCTGTGCGGTGGGCATTGCAGCGCCCTTGGCCATCGTGCGGGCAGCGGGAGAGGCCGCGGATCAGGGCATCATCATGCGCACCGGTGAAGCGTTCCAGACCTTCGGTCAGGTGAAGACCATAGTGCTGGACAAAACCGGAACACTGACCGAAGGCCGCCCCACCGTCCGGGAAATCAGAGCCCTGGGGAGCGAATCGGACCTGCTGATTTTGGCGGCGGCCGCGGAAGGTCCCTCCGAGCATCCCCTCGCCCGCGCCATAGTTCATGCAGCCGAGCGGCGAGAACTCACCGTTCCCGCCGGGCAGAACTTTGAATCGCATACCGGATTCGGGATCACGGCACGCATCGAAGACAGGCAGGTCATCGTAGGACGGCCGCAATTCCTGGAGGACCAGGGAGTGGACCTGGCTCCCCTGGCCGAATCCGTCACTGAACCCGAAAATATCGGACGCACTGTCGTAGCTGTCGCCGGAGACGGGCGCCTGCAAGGAGTCCTTGCCCTGGGCGATGACATCCGCTCCGAGGCAGTCGAAGCGGTCACGGCGATGAAGGATGCAGGGATCCACCCCGTGCTGGCCACCGGCGATAATGCTCGCGCTGCTGCGCACATAGCAGACGAAGTCGGGATCAGGGACGTCCACGCCGGTATCCTGCCCGAGCAGAAAGCCGCGCTGGTCCGCGAACTGCAGGCCGACGGAACCAGCGTGGCGATGGTCGGAGACGGGATCAACGACGCCCCAGCGCTGATGCAGGCCGACGTCGGAATCGCCATGGGCGGTGGAACGGACATCGCGATGGAATCCGCCGATGTCGTGATTGTCCGTAACGACCTGCGGCTAATCCTGGCAGGACAGGAGAACAGCCGCTCCAGCTACCGCCGGACTCGCCAAAATGTTTCCCTGGCTTTCCTGTTCAACGGCATCGGCATCCCTGCCGCCGCAACCGGTCTGGTCTACCCCGTCTGGGCGATGGTCGCGATGGCATTGTCGGTCACCACGATATTCATCAACAGTCTCGGCGGCCGCCCATCCCTGCTGTTCCAAGCCATCGGAAGCGTCGGACGCAGCCGCCACGAGGACTAAGGAGCATACGCAAAGCACCGAACGCTGAGTGGGTGGCGATGTACCGGAATGGCACTCCGACATCGAAGATCGCTTCTATGGATGGCGTGGCGGCCAGCACCGTCCGCTACCACCTGCGCATCGCAGCCAGGACCGATCCCGACATCCCGGCCGAAGCACAAGAGAGCCAAGGGTGCTGTCAGCCCGGTGACGGCGGGTGGGCTGCAGAACATGGCCGACGCCATCAGCTCTTACGAAAGGGAGGGCCGGCTCCCATCCAGCGGCGGGTACACGACGCGTGAACGGGCCCTCGCCTCGTGGCTCCTGTCCAGATCGAGGGCAGCCGCCCGCGGCACTCTATCCACCGCATATCGTGAGGGCCTGGCTGTCATTCCTGGCTGGGACAGGCAGCCGACGCGGGCCGAGGAAAACGCGGCCCGTTGGGACCGCCGTCTGGCCGAGCTGGTTCAATACCGGCAGGACGGTAATGACTGGCCCCTGTACCAAAAAGCCTCCAGCGAAGAGGAACGGGTGCTGGGAATGTGGCTGCACGGGCAACGAATAAGCTTCCGCAACGGAACCCTCAGCAAGGAACACGAAGGCAAACTGGATGCCCAGCTCGACGGCTGGCGGCCAGGCAGGTCACACAGAAGTGGCGGCCGCAAAAGCAGTCGCCCCGCAGGTTAAGGCGTGCACGGAGCCCCAGCTCATCACAGTCACGCCAACGAGGGGGATGCCTGCCCGGTTTTTCGGGTTCGCCGTGGGAGCACTGTTTTTTCTTGGACGCCGGACGTACTGTAAGCGGAATCCCTCGACTTTGGGATTCGGGTTCAACGGGAATGATGAGGATGGGCTGAAGGAGATGACCCTCAAAGAGGAGTGGGACCGACTTGATGCAGAGACACACCACTGGCTTCTCGATAATCCAGGATGCGTGCTTGTGCCGAACACGATCACAGCCCGGATCCAGGACACTTCCGATAGGCAGATCGAAGTAGATGAGCACGGTCAGATGATCCCCTCCCGTGAAGATCTCGATTTCATCCGCGAGAAAGGTACTGACGTGGGCGCAGCCGACATCAGTGACGACCTGCGGTTCTTCGATGCAACCAAGCCCAGGGAAAGCGAATAGAGACCTTTAGGCCTCGCAGCATGCCTTTGCTGACCAGGCCCGCACCACTATTTTAATGCTCGAAGCCAGGGTTGAGGACCTGAACGACCAGGTGCGGGCTGCGCAGTCCATCAACCGGACCATCATGAAACAGAAGGACTAGCCGACACCGGTCGCGAAACTCGAGCCGCGAAAACTATAGAAGACACCAAGTCTCAACGAGCCGGGCCACTCTCCGCGGCAGGCAGACTCACTCCGCAGTCGTCTCCCCAAAGATGTACTCCTCCAAAAGACGCGTCTCAACCCGCCACTGGCCCCGGTTATTTGAGTCGATTACAGCTGTGAGGATCGTACGTTCAGGGACGCTCCCCCGCCGTTACTAACACTTTTGTCGCGCGTGTGAGGATCTGGGAATCGACTGCCGGACGCATGGCCGAGCTGGCCGAGCGGGCGTACCCGCGGGCCGTCTGCCTTTCGTCAGGCCCGCCGATCCGTCAGACGAAATTATCCCGTTGAAGCCGGAATGCGACCCACAGGCCGCATCGACGGCAGATATATGAGGGCTCGGATCCCAGGGCATGCAGCCTTTTACGCGGCATCGTCCTGCCACAACAGGAGCACATGTAGTCGGCGTCAGAGTCCATGGATCAGGCCGGTCTTCCTAGCGGGTCTTGGTGTCCGCAGTTGCAGCGTTGTATCACGTTGGTCCGCGGCCCGGTGTTGGGTGCCGGAGCCTGGGCGAGCATTTGTCCTGCCATGGTCGAGGCGAGCCGGTAGGCCTCGTCTACGGGGATCACCGGGGTGGTTCTCGAGCCAGGATGCGCCTTCTTCGGGTGATGTTAAGAAATGGACTTGGTTGCAGAAGAAGGATCGAACGGAGCTGATATCTTCCGAGTTGATCAGTGAAACCACGGCGGTGGCAGGTTCAACGCTGGCGAGGCGTTCGGCGACTTGATTGACATCGTGCTTCATGGTCTTCCTTCGGGTACTTGGTGCTGGTGCGGCTGGGGTCAGGAGGCGCAGCAGGAAAGCTTGGAGACGTCTGTGGTGAATGACTGGGCGGCGATCTTGATGCCTTCGGCCATGGTCAGGTAGGGGCTCCAAAGGTTCGCGACCTGTTCGACGGTCATGCCGGCCTCCAGGATGTACACGCCGGCCGCTGCCAGATCCCCGGCTTCCTTGCCGACCGCGGTGATGCCCACGATCCGGCCGGTGCTGTCGTCGGCAACGATTTTGATAAAGCCGCGGGTGTCGCGGTTCACGAGGGCACGGGGAACGTATTCGAGCGGCAGGACCCGGCATTCGCATCGGATGCCGGGTCCCGGGCTTCCTTGTCGGTCATGCCGACCGCGGCCAGGGCCGGGCTGGTGAACGTGACACGCGGCAGGTGCCGGTAGTCCACTTCGCTCCCTGCGTCGTTGAACGCGTTTTCGACCATGATGGAGCCGTGCGCGGCGGCGACGTAGACGAATTCACGGTGCCCGGTCACGTCTCCGGCGGCCCAGATCCTAGGGTTGGAACTGACGAGCGTGTTCTGGACCAAGATCTCTCCGCAGTCTCCGGTTTTGACCCCAACAGTGTCCAGGTTCAGGCCGTCGGTGACGGCGCGGCGTCCGGTGGCGACCAGCAGTGTCGAGGCGCGGAACTCCTCCTGGCCTCCGGCGATGGTGGCTGTGGCGATCACTTCTGCCGCGTCGGGGTCCGTGCGGACGGAGGTTACGTCCGCACCCCGGACTACGCGAATGCCCTCGGCAGCGAAGACTCCCATCAGGGCCCTGGAGGCTTCGGGTTCCTCTGCAGAAGCGAGGCGGGAACGGACCAGCATGGTCACCTGGGATCCGAGGCGGGCAAAGAGCTGTGCCTGTTCCAGGGCGACGTAGCCGCCGCCGAAGACGAGTAGGGTCTCTGGCACTTCCTCCAGTTCCATGGCGGTGGTGGAGGTCAGGTAGTCCGTGGCCTGCAGGCCCTCTACCGGCGGCGTCCAGGGGCTCGATCCGGTGGCGACGAGGTAGTGGGCGGCGCGGACCTCGCTGCGGGCACCGTCGGGGCCTGTGACTTCCAGGACCGGTTCCTCGGGGGTGCCGGCGAACGCGGCGTTGCCTTCAAGCAGTTCCCAGCCGTACTCCCCGACCAGGTCCGCGTATTTATCCGAGCGCATGGTCTGGACCAGGGACCGTTTGCCGCTGATGAGCTCCCTCATGTCCACAGGGCCCGCCGAGGTGCTGATGCCGGGGAATCTGCCGTGCGCGTCGAGTGCCACGTGGCGAGCTTCGGCCGCGGCCAGCAGAGCCTTGGAGGGAATGCAGCCGGTGTTCACGCAGGTTCCGCCGACGGTGGACCGCTCGATCATCACAACGCGCTTACCCAGGTTGGTGGCCCGGATGGCGGCCGCAAAGGCACCGCCTCCGGAGCCGATAACGGCCAAATCGAAATCCGGTACTGCTGCCTCGGGCATGGATCCTCCATTGAGTCTTTCGTGAGTGCGCCCGGCAGGCGCATCGTCCTTAGGGTTATAGGATGCTGGTTTCAGTCTGCACCTTTCCCTAAGCTGGAAGGTCAAGAGCCCCCGGCACGTCCAAAGCCTTCCCTCAAAAGTGGAGGGTTATTAGAGGGCTTTCCAGCGACCAGAAGGATGCACAATGCGCATCGGTGAAGCTGCAGCCGCGGCCGGCCTGACGACCAAGACGATCAGGTTCTATGAGGACCGCGGGCTGCTCCCGCCAGCTGAACGCGCATCCAATGGCTATCGGGACTACGCCCACGACACCGTCAGCCGCCTTGAATTCATTCGCCGCAGCCAGATGGCCGGGCTGACCCTGGCACAAATCCAGGACATCCTGAGGATCCGGGACGCCGGCTCCACGCCGTGCTTGCATGTCCGGGACGTGCTGGCGCGCCAGCTAATGGACCTGGACCGCCAGATCGCGGAGATCATGGCCCTTCGGGCCACTGTTGCCCGATACCATGCAGCCGCCGAGGCCGCCGATCCGGAGTCTTGCGATCCGGAACGGATCTGCAGTTACCTCTGAGCAACTGATGCGAGCCACATCCGCGAAGCCGTACAAGCTCGCTAAATTGCTGAGCCGCTATTTTCCGCCGTCCAATCAGTTGTGGCCCACACCTTCCTTACGGCACAGAATCCGAACACCTTGTCAACAGCGGCATCCAGTGATGGCGGGGGCAGGACCGCCGCGACTGAAGAATTAACCCAAGATAACTGCGGCCGTCCAACTGAAGGCTACGCAGTTCGCCGCTCTTCAGCAGGCCGCGTACCGAGGGTTGGCCGATGTTCAGTTGCGTCGCTACTGAACAATGGTCAGGAAACGCGGAGACGGT
The DNA here is from genome assembly GCF_014201135.1 of Neomicrococcus aestuarii. NCBI lineage: Bacteria > Bacillati > Actinomycetota > Actinomycetes > Micrococcales > Micrococcaceae > Neomicrococcus > Neomicrococcus aestuarii. Next base: position 952,012 of record NZ_JACHDR010000001.1, read on the forward strand.
TTGTTCTCTTCGGGCATGGATCCATCGTATGTGTCCAAGCAGACTCCCCGCAGGAATGGCCAAGGAGGGAGTACTTCATCAGTCTTCCTCGTATCTTCCGGTCAAGGACCTGGTCGCTGTGGTCAAGGCGAAGACGGCGTCCAGCTGCTCCGGGGTGAGCTCGAGGTCCGCAGCCGAGGCGTTCCCGGGGAGATCGTCCACGGTTTTCGGCCCGGACGACCGATCGCCGAGGCCACGGCCGGCCGGGACAGCAGCCAGGTAAGCGAGACCTACTGCATCCCCAGCCCCACTCGCGGGCCAGGCACATGGCTTTCTCAAGCTAGTTGTGAAAGCAGTAACTGGCTCTGGAATGCTTACCCTTGGGATTACGCCGAGGCAAAAGGATGAAGAACGAGATGACCGCCACCACCGATATCGCTGAGATCTTCTGCGACGAGTCTGGTCACGACGGCGAGAACCTGATGGCAGGCACCACTCCCGTTCTGGCGCACAGCAGTCTTCACATGGAACTTGCCGAAGCGACTGATCTGGTCGCGTATCTCCGCAGGAAGACAAAAGCTCAAAGCCCGGCGTTGAAGTCTTCAGATGTGCTGCGCGACGGCCAGGCAATCGATGAGCTGTTCGGGGCGAATGGAAAGCTCGGTGGCCATGTCCAGGTGTACCTAGTCGAAAAGGCCAAGTTTGCGGTCGGTAAAATCATCGACCTCCTGATCGAGGAGGAGGCCTACCGTCGTGGGATCAACCTCTATGCCGGCGGCACGGCCAAACAGATGGCCGACGATCTGTACGAGTATGGTTCCCGCGCACTCGGTGCTGAGGGATGGAACGATCTGGTCTCTGGTTTTACTTCGCTAATGCGGACTAAACAGCGCAAGGGCGGAGAAAAGGAGGCAGTCGATAGCTTTTTCGAGAAGGTGGACACCTACCGCTTGAAGTCACGGCGCGACAAGGTGAGCAGAGTGCTGGAGTTGGTGTAGAGAACGCGGCACCACGCTGACGCCTTCCAAGTGGCCATCGCCGAAGGTTTGGCCCTGAAGACTCTCGATCCACTACAGACGACTCTCTATCAACTCGCACTCACATGGCATCGCAAGCTGAAGCAGCCTCTAATCATCATGCACGATGAACAAACTGCCCTTACCGAGCCATTGCTTAAAATGCTTCTCAAAGTAGCGAATGAGGGTACTCCGCGCGGCTTCAACCTGCCCAACTACAAGTTCCCGCTAGTAGATGTGAAACACATCGACTCGAAAACAGACCCCCGTATACAGTTGGCCGATATCACCGCGGGATTCACTCGTCAGGTCGCAGAGTGCGCCTTGGCGGGAACAGCAGCGGATAAGCGCCTACGGCAGGTCCGCCGCCTCATTCACTTCAATTCGATCTGGGGCGACGGTAAGTCCTGGGAACAGATCCGCCCCCGCGAAATCTTCGTGGCCTAGTTACGGATGACTTCTGCTTTCAGAGGGGCGTTCCGCTTGGCGTGAGGGGTTTACGGTTGTTGATCGGCTCAACCCATCCGGCGCTACCTGCGGCGTGGCCAAAGGTGGCCGTCAACCTCCTCGTCTCACCGTCGACCGTCCACCGTTCGTCCAGTCGATGTTCCATGCGCGCTGCTGTACCGCGGCTGCGGCTGAAGGCCAGCCGGTCCCCCATCGGCGGGCCTTCTTTTTCCCTCGCTGTGGGCACGATGGGCGAATTCCTGGCAGCAGTCGTCCCTGAAGTCGCTATTAGGCTGTCTGCCAGCGAGGACCGACATCCGACCGCATTTCCGTTCCCGCTTGTCATTAAAAGCACTTTCGTAGGTGCGGGATACCTCGTCGTGGATGGGCCCTCTTTGAGAGTCGGAATCCGGCATTGCTTCAGTGTTCGTCACCGTTCCGGTTCTGTAGGCTGTGCCCATGAAGACGAGATCCCAATGGGGGCGGGAAGCTGTTCTCGGTTTCGTGGCCTCAATGGCTGTAGGCGTGTGGGCGTTGTCGACCCCCAATTCCTTTTTGCTTGGCATAATCGCGATCTTTCTGATGTTCAGGACCGCGAATGCCGGTTAGAACTGGCTTTTCGGGCCGCAAAGCCCGCCGCCCGAGAAGTAGGTACACCTCGGGCCGCCAGGCCTCAACCAAGACCAGCGACCCGCGTTCTTGAGTGGAACACCGCCCGCCGATTTGTGACCCGTGCCCTCCGAGCCAGAGGGGCTGCGAGCTCATCGAGGCAGCTGCCTAGTCCGGAAGTTCTCGCGGCTTTCCACATACGCCAAGACTCCCCTGCCGGCAGTCGGCAACAGATGCTGCACTGGAGGCATGCTTACGAAGACATCATCCTGCTCGGCGAGGAGCGGGTCCTGGTCATCCAAGACCACAAAGATGGCAGCTGCTGGTGCGGCCAGACCTGGGATTGACCCACGTCGGTAGAGGTCCCAATCCGTCCGATCAGCTTTCCGGCCAAATGACCTTTTCGCCCATCAGCTGGAGGAACGCAGCATATTCCTCGACGGTCAGCTCGCCGCGGGCGGCGGCACCCGCGACCGCGTCTCTCCTCGACCAATGGAACGGCGGCCCCTCCTCCCGCTGGATGGAATAGATTGTCATGTCGAGGCCCGCGAGGGTCTCTATGAGGCGCAGATTCTGAGAGGTTCTTGCTTGCGAAATCACAAGGCTGACTTTGTCCCACTCAAGGTCGTAGTCCTCCGGTGACAGCGGAACCGCAGCGAGCCCGTGCGAACGGTTGCGCGGTAGGTGGCTTCCAAGCATCACAGTCAATGGCGGTTCACCACCGGCCATGCGGTTCAAGCAGTATCGCTGGTCTGCGGCCTTCTCAGTTCGTTCTTCTAGGGCGTAGGGGTTGGTGCTGCGGGCAGCGAAAATCCGGGTCGTATCCAGAGCCCGCAGCTCGTCCACCGGGAAGATCGAGTCATATCTGGTTCCAAAGAGCACACTGTCAAACGGTTTTCGATGGGTCCAGTGCTTCTTGATCCGCGATCGGATGTCGTTGGACTGGCCTATGTAGAACTGACGGTACTCATCGAAGACCATGATGTATGCGCCCGCGACACCGTCCCAAGGCTTCAGCGACTGCACTGGCTTGAAGGTGCGGCCTTTGGTCAGGACATGGTCCAAGGCACCCTCAAAGTCGTCCTGGTCCAGGGACGAGAAGTACTTCATGGACAGGTCGAAGTTGGTCAGCGCCGCGTCGCGGTACGCCAGGAGGAACACATCCGAATGCTCGGTGTGCTCCTCATCGCGGTACATCCAGGCACTGTCGTTCCAGACCTCTTCGGGCCAGTCCTCGCGTCTGGGCCTCTCCTTCGGTTTCCGGTTCGGATACGCGTAAAGTTCCCTGGTCATCTTGTGACCAAAGCGGCTTGCACGCAGCTGCTCTCCGAAGTGTTCGATACCTGGATGGAGCAAAAGCTTGGGTTCCCTCATGGGATAGAACTTATCCGGAAGAGGTTTTTTCTCTCGTATTGGCGGCTGCCGGTGCGGCGAGATCCAGCACGAGCAGCATTGACCGGCATCACCTTGACTGTATGCTGATGCTTCCTGACGCCGGGCTGCTTTCTTCAGGCCGGACCGGGACCGTGCTGGGAAGCGGCCACGTGAGCATAGTTGAATCCAGCAACCCCGAGGCGGCCGCGCGTCATCCTCGCTTACAAACACACGCCGACCCCCGCCCACTGGGCGGGGGTCGCTTGTTGCTCCGAAGTCAGGCTGGCGGTCCTGCTTTAGGCTTCAGCTGGTCGAATTTGATCGGGACGTCCGGGGTTACACCTTCGGCACTGGAATGATCAGCAGTCTCCGGTCTTTTTCGTTGACAGGGGTTCCCTGGCTCAGGTTGTGAAGCGGCGTGGTTGTGCGGTTTCCGTACTGAATTTTGTGGAGGATCACGGTCAGTTCCTCGATGCTTTTGCGAAGCAGATTCAGTACACGCCATGCTTCCAGTGGACTCAGTATTAGTGACGGTCCGAAAGTGAGCTCCCGCCCATACTCGTGGTGGGGCAAGTCCAGGTCGTCTTCGTCTTCCGTCGGGTCGCCACTGATGTCGAGGGTCTTAATCTTTGCCTCAAATTCAGCTTTGCCTTCTTCTGTGCGCAGCGAATCGCGAAGATGGGACATCTTGTTGCGGATCCACTGAATATCCTCGATCTCCCCTTGTTTGATGGGGAAACCCAGGTAGCGAACATAAAAGTCGTCGCACTGGTCCAACAGCCACGTCTTCTCAGTCGAAAGGTTGACCAGCCCGGAGCCGTGCCTGCGCAGCAAGTCATGGGCTGACTCTTCCAAGAAGACCTCGTACAGGGTAAAAGCATCCTTGATGACAGCCGCCGCAAGTTGATACCAGTACTGCTCCCAGAAGATCCCCACACGGTCCATGAATAGGCTGTAGCCTTCGTCCCCGTAGGCGTCTTCCGGGTTTACCATGCGATTGGCTTCGTCTTCTGAAGCTTCCTCCTCAGCTTTGAACCAGGCTTTCATACCCTTGGTCGTGCCAAGTAGAAAGCTCCTCAGTTCCAGTTCATCTGTATGCCATGTGGCATACCGCGGAGTCGTCTGGCTGTGGTCAAGTCCTGGGATTCGGTTCTGGATGTTCATGACCGGAGACTACATTGTGCCGCTGCCAGTCCGCCCATTACTTCGGCGAGTCCGGCATACACGTCCAGCGACGATCCCACGCCAGCAGGACGCTTGGTTCGTAACCGGTGTGGCCAGTACGAACTCAGCCTCGTGGTGATCTTGTTCTAGGCTTCGGCTGACACTTGGGGCAGCGATAAGACGAACGGTTCATGAACGGCTCGCGAACGATGAGGGCACCACAGCGCTCACAGGGTTGGCCGCCCCTTCCGTATGAATGCAAAAAACGGTCGAAGTAGCCGGAAGCCCCGTTCACGTTGACATACAGGGCATCAAAACTGGTGCCTCCTGCTTCGAGCGCCTCGCTCATGACGTCCTTGAGCGCCTGGGCTAGGGCGAAAACCTGCTTCTGTTTGAGATCCGCTGCAGGGCGCAGGTAATGAATCTTGGCTCGCCATAGCGCCTCGTCAGCGTAGATGTTTCCTACGCCGGAGACCACGCTCTGGTCCAAAAGAATGCGCTTGATGGCAGAGGGCCGGCCGGACAGCAGCGACGCCAGATAAGGTCCGTCGAACACGGGATCAAGGACATCCCGACCAATATGCGCTACCGCGTCAGGGACCAACGCAAGGTCGCTGCCTAAGCCGCCCGCTGCGCCGTCGTCCGTGGGAACTAACGGAGAAATAAAGAGGCCCCCAAAAATGCGCTGATCAATGAAGCGCACCACGTTGGGTTGTTGCTCTAGCGGATCCATCGCTAAGGAGACCTTCAAGTGAGGCTCGCGGCGGTCCTTCGTGCTCTTCACGAGGAATTGACCGCTCATCCCCAGGTGCGCCACAAGAGCCGCTTGCGGAGTCTGGTCGGGAAGCCCGGAAGGGAGTTCGAACCACAAGTATTTTCCGCGTCGGACCAAGTTGCCGAGGCGTACGCCGGAGACTTCGGACTCGAAAGCTTCCATTTCGCCCGGGTGCCGGCGGACCGAGCGACGATCATAAACGATGGCGCGGTGCACCGTGCGGCCCGAAGCGTGAGTAGCCAAACCTCGGCGTACTACTTCAACTTCGGGCAACTCCGGCATAAGACCTACAGTCCTTCGTCTTGAAGATCCGGCCACGATGCTGCTGCGGCCATTTGTTCTGCTTCTTTTTTAGACGGTCCGGTGCCAGAACGGTAAGTTTTTTCGCCAATTTTAAGCGTGGCTTCATATTGGCGGGCGTGATCGGGACCAGAACCAGTCACCAAATACTCCACGGCGCCCAGCTTGCGGCCTGCCGCGGCTTCTTGAATGGTGGTTTTCCAGTCCATTCCTAGACCGTGATCTTCCACCTCGGTCAGCAAAGGAAGCACCAGACGAAGCACCAGGTCCTGCGCAACACGCAGCCCGTTAGAGCGGTAGGTGGCGCCGATGAGCGCTTCCATAGTGTCCGCCAGAATGGAGGACTTGTTTTGCCCATCAGTGAGAATCTCACCCTGACCCAAAAGGATGTGCGGCCCCACTTGGTGTTCGCGAGCTAGGCGCGCGAGCGCACGAGTAGACACCACGGCGGAACGTCGCTTCGCGAGGTCCCCTTCCGGAAGATCCGGGTAATTCGCGTACAAGTAATCAGTGACGGTGAAACCCAGCACGGAGTCGCCGAGGAACTCGAGGCGCTCGTTGGTAGGGATACCGCCGTTCTCATATGCGAAGGAACGGTGTGTGAGTGCAAGACGAAGCGTCTCGGGATCAATAGTGACCCCGAGACGCTTCAAAAGCTCTTCAGTTTGAGGCATAGGACGACTTAGGCGTCTGCTACCTTGCGACCCTTGTATTCAAGGAACAATGCGGTACCTGCAGAGTCGGTAACAACCTTTGCCTGGTGCGGAAGGCTGTAAACAACCTTGCCGTTTTCAATGGTCTTCACCAAGGTAGGCACGGTAGCCTTCCACTGGGCACGGCGTGCGCGGGTATTGGCGCGAGACATCTTCCGCTTTGGAACAGCCACGGCTAACTCTTTTCTCTCTCGTCGTTTAGGGGTACAGCCGCATCCTCGGTGTGATCACCAGAATCCGGCGTGCTGACTAGGCCTGCGAGAGCCTGCCAGCGAGGGTCAACTACTTCGTGATGGTGTCCGGGCTCGTCGTCAAGACGAATGCCACACTCAGAACACAATCCAGCGCAATCTTCCCGACAGACCGGTTGGAACGGGAGTGCCGTGACAACGGCGTCCCGAATAATCGGTTCCAGGTCGATAAAGTCATCGACTACCTCAAAGATCTCTTCCTCGTCCGCACCCTCAATTTCGGATGCGTCCTTGTAGAACAGTTCTTGAAGGTCAACTTCGAGGTCGTCCGCGATGGGGTTCAGGCATCGGCCGCATTCGCCAGTAAGTTCTGCAAATACGGTACCGGATACCAAGATTCCTTCGTGCACAGCCTCCAGGCGCAGGTCCAAATCGAGATCTGAATTCTCCTGTACGCCGATCATCACCGTTCCCAGCTCAGCTGGGGCGGCGACGCGCTCCTTGAGCTCTCTCATGGTTCCCGGGTTCAGAAGCAAATCCCTCACCTGAAAAACTAGAGGGGACTTCCGGTCCACCATGCCACGAGACACAGCGCCCGAATTCTTGCCACTCATGAGACCACCTAATAGAACGTTGACCGACTAACTATCTTAGCTGGTGATCACGCCTCGCCCCAAATGCGCGCTGTCGGCGCGTTGCGGCATTGATCACACTTGCTACTCAAAGTGCCGTTATCGGCGAGCTTCGAGCCTCTTCAAAACGGCTGATGGCACAAAATCTGAGATATCCCCGCCAAGTTGGTGCACTTCTTTGATCAGGGACGAGGACACGTGGGCATAAGACTGATCGCCTTGCAAGAATACCGTTTCGACGCCTGTCAGGTGGCGGTTCATGGTGGCCATCGGGACTTCGTACTGATAATCCGTAAGCGAGCGCAGTCCCTTGACGATGGACTCGGCACCGCGCTCCCGGCAGAATTCGGCGAGCAGTCCTTGGCCCATTGGCTCCACGCTGACTCCGCGCAGTCCGCCCACGCATTCGGCGATGATGTCCACGCGCTCGTCTTCAGTGAAGAGATGCTTTTTGGAGTAGTTCGTTGATACCGCCACAATCACCTCGTCAAAGAGGTTGGCTGCTCGGGCGATGATTTCAATATGGCCTTTGTGGACAGGGTCGAAAGATCCGGGGCATACGGCGCGTCGCATACTGTGACCCTACCGCACAGCCTTTCCCCGGACACTACACTGGGCACCATGTCTCCCACGCTTTCTTCCTCCCTGAGCTCTCCGTGGTTCCGTACCTCCGCTGCCGCCAACTTGGTGGATTCTGAGGGTGGCTTGCGGCCTACGATTTTTGAGGAGATGACGGGGCTTGCGCAGCGCTTCGACGCCATCAACTTGGGCCAGGGTTTCCCGGATACGGATGGGCCCGCGGAGCTGGCGGAAATAGCGGCAGCGCTGATTAGTAATGACGACGCCGCAGCTCGTCGCAATCAGTACGCCCCCGGCTCCGGGATTCTTCCGTTGCGCGAGGCTATCGCGCGCCACCAGCACCGTCACTACGGTCTCGAACTGAATCCAGAGACCGAGATTCTGGTGTCCACGGGAGCTACCGAAGCACTGGCGGCGTCCTTGATGGCGTTCCTCTCCCCCGGCGACGAGGTGGTGACTTTCGAGCCGTTCTATGATTCCTACGCGGCGGTCACGGCGCTCACCAACGCGACTCTAGTGCCGGTGCCGTTGACGCTCTCTGACGCGGGCGCCCGCCCGGATCTCGAACGATTCGCTCAGGCCGTCACTGAGAAGACGCGCGTCATTCTCTTGAACTCCCCGCACAATCCGTGCGGCGTGGTCTTCACCCAGGATGAGCTCCGCGTCATCGCTGATGCAGCCGCCGCGCATGATTGCATCATCATTTCCGATGAGGTCTACGAACACCTCACCTTCGGTTCGCCACACATCCCCATCGCCACCTTGGAGGGTGCTTTCGAGCGCACCGTCACCATCTCCTCTGCCGGCAAGGCGTTCTCGATGACCGGCTGGAAAGTGGGTTGGGCTTCAGGTCCGGCTCCCCTGATTGCAGCGGTGAAGTCCGTGAAGCAGTTCTTGAGCTACAGCTCTGGACCTGCTTTTCAGCCGGCCGTTGCGCACGGATTGGATCACGGCGAAAAGTGGTTCGAGTCCCTGCGGACGGATCTGCGGGAGGGCCGGGACATTTTGGTGAACGGCCTGCGGGAGGCGGGACTTCGCGTCATTGAGCCAGAAGGAACCTACTTTGTCATCGCCGATGTCTCTTCCCTGGGCGTTACGAGCGCCGCCGATTTGGCACGGCTTCTCCCCGAGCACGCAGGCGTCGCAGGCATTCCGGTGGAAGTTTTCGCGATCCCCGAGCATCAATCTGAGTTCTCTTCGTGGATTCGTTTTGCGTTCTGCAAACGTCCAGAAGTCCTGCACGACGCCGTAGCTCGCCTCAAGGACGGATTGCCCCGTACCGCTGCAGTGCTGAAAGCGGCAGCCGCCGCCGGTGATAACGCATGAGCCAGTCTGCACACCCGGGCGTACACCGGTGGTTGTCACACGGCGGTTTACATGCGGAGATCTACGATGATCCGTTCCGTCCCGGCGCAAAGATCCTGTCCATGGGTGGTTACGAGCAATCCCACATCAATCTCGCCGATCCTACGCAGATCGCATACGAGTACTTGGCGCGCGTGGCGAACTTATTGGATGAATTCCGTCCAGGGCAGCCGCTGTCGGTAGCTCACATTGGGGCTGGCGCCTTGACGTTAGCCCGCTATGTCGGCGTGAAGCGACCGGGATCCGTTCAGGTGGCCGTGGAGATCGAACGCGAGCTCATGGACTTCGTTTTTGAGGAGCTTCCGCTTCCGGCCGCGGCGCCGGTTCGCGTAGTGATCAATGATGCCGCCGATGCGCTAGCTCAGGATCTCGCCGACGAGGTCTTCGACGTCGTCTTCGTAGACATCTTCACAGGATGGGACTCGCCGGCACATTTGGCTACGGCGGAGTTCTACAAGCAAGTCAAGGATCACCTTGCCCCCGACGGGATTCTGCTGCTCAACGTGGGCGATGACCCGCCGTTGACGTTCGCCGCCACCCAAGTGAAGTACTTGGATGAGCTGTTTGAGCACGTGTATCTTTCGACGTCTCAAGACATGCTGACCAAACGTTATCCAGGAAACATGATTCTCATGGCCACGGATAAGTCATGGTCGTCAGACTCGTTGCAGAGTGCCCGACAGCGGGGTCCGCATCCGGGCGTATTGCTATCGGGCGCCGAGTTGGATTTTCTCAGCTAACTCTGCAGCAGTGTTCGTGTCTGCGTTTTCGTGTCCTGAGGGGTGCGCGCGTTAGCGAGCTGCGTCGTCGTAACCTGCGAACCAGACCCGAGCCTCGCCGTATTTCTTTTCCGTCAGCAATTCCATCCCTGCCGCCCATTGCGGTTCCGGGGAACGCCGCGAGCGTTCCACCACAATGGTTGCTTCAGGCTCCAAGCGCGGTGCAAGGCGTTCGAGGATCTCCCCCAGTTCGTCCTCGGTCATGAGGTACGGCGGGTCAAGGAAAACCAGAGTGAAGCTGGATCCGATGGTGGTGGACTCGAGGACGGTTTTCGCGTTGGCGCGGTGCACGGAGACCACGTCCTTGCCGATCGCTTGATTCGCGGTTTTTGCGTTCGCGCGGCAGACCTTCACGGCGGCTTCGGCTTGATCCACCAACACCACCGATCGCGCTCCCCGGCTGGCGGCTTCAATTCCTAAACCGCCGGAACCCGCAAAAAGGTCAAGGACGCGCGCTTCAGCGAGCACGTCCCACGCTTCAAGTCGTGAGAACAGCGCCTCTTTGACGCGGTCGGTCGTAGGCCGAGTGGCCGTTCCGGGGACGGAAGCGAGCGACAGTCCGCCAGCTACTCCGGCAATTATGCGTCCCATGGTGGCCTCCTCTAGCCTCGTTCCAAGTATTCCTGCGTGTCCGCGTCAAACCATCGATCAATGGCCGCCCGCAGACCCGGGTACCGATCGAGACTACCCTGTGCCACCAATTCTTCGGCGTCCTCGCGGGCTTGTCCGATGAGCGCGGCATCACGCATCACCCGCAGCTCACGCAACGTAGAGCGGGCGCCCGCCTGTTCGGTTCCCAGAACGTTTCCTTCGCGCCGAACCTTGAGGTCCTCTTCCGCGAGTACGAAGCCGTCGCTAATCTGGGCAATTCGCTCGAGGCGTTCGAGGCTCGCGTGGTCCTTCTCCAAACTGGAGACCAAGAAGCACGTGCCCTCTAGCCCACCACGGCCAATGCGACCCCGCAACTGGTGGATCTGTGCCGTTCCGAAGTTTTCGGCGTCAATGATGGCCATGATGGTGGCGTTCGGAATGTCGACCCCCACTTCGATGACCGTCGTGGAGACCAGGATGTCCGATTGGTGCCTCGCGAACCGATCCATGGTGTCCGTCTTGACCTCGCTGTGGAGCTGGCCGTGCAGCGCATCAATACGCGCTGTCTTGAGCTCTGGGCGTTGGGAGAGGAACGCCACCATCTGATCCACCGTGGTGCGTTGGGCAGTGGCGGCCTCGCCGTTCTTCGGGGCCGAATCAGTTTCCGAAATTCGCGGACACACCACAAAAACCTGATGGCCGGCGGCGACTTCTTCGCTCATGCGCTGAATCATGCGATCCAGCCATTTCTTGTTCCAGGTGGGAACCACAAAGCTCTTGACCGGCTTTCGACCGGACGGGAGGCCCTCGAGAACCAGTGGTTCAAGATCGCCGAAGACCGTCATGGCCACTGTGCGCGGGATGGGTGTCGCCGTCATGACCAACATGTGCGGGGTGATCTCCGCCCGATTCCTCAGGGTGTCCCGCTGCTCTACGCCGAAACGGTGCTGTTCATCCACCACCACGAGGCCCAGATCAAAGAAGCTCACGTTGTCGCTAAAGAGTGCGTGGGTGCCAATGACGATGCCGGCGTCCCCGGTGGCAATGTTCAGGAGTGCTTGCCGTTTGGCGGCCGTTCCCATGGAACCGGTCAGCAGTTCCACACGGGTGGCCTTCTCCGCTCCACCCAACTGACCTGCGCGGCCGAGAGGACCAAACATGGCGCTGATGGATTGTGCGTGCTGTTGGGCGAGCACTTCGGTGGGGGCTACCAGCGCGGCTTGGCCGCCAGCGTCGATGACTTGAAGCATGGCTCGCAACGCCACCAGAGTTTTGCCTGAGCCCACTTCGCCTTGTAACAAGCGGTTCATGGGTCGGGTCGCTTCAATGTCCGCCGCGAGCACTTGGCCCACGCTGCTCTGTCCGGGCGTCAACTGGTACGGGAGTGAGGCATCGAAATCGGCGAGAATGCCGTCGCTGATGCTCGGGCGGGCCACGGCGCGTTCGGCGCTTTGAGCCGCGCGGCGTTCCGCCAAGGCAAGTTGCAAGAAGAACGCCTCTTGGAAGGCAAACCGGCGCCGCGCCCGGTAGGCATCCTTGACGTTTTCCGGCCGGTGGACCGCCTCAAGAGCGGTGACGAGATCCGGGTAGTGGTGTTTGCGGAGCACTTCCGCGGGGATGGGATCTGGGAAAGACTCAGTATCCACTTGATCCAGCAGTGTGCCGATGGCTGTGCGGATTCGCTCTTGTGCCATGTTTTGCTTGCGGCTGTAGATCGGGAACGGCCGGGCTGCAGCTTCTTCTTGATCTGCGAGCAGCGTGTATTCGGGTTGAGTGAGGACCCGTTCCTGGCGGTAGGTGGAAAGCACTCCGGAGAACACTCCGACGACGCCCGGAACCAGATCTTTGCGCGCTTGGTAGCCGTTGAAGAACGTCAGCGACAGCTCATCGGCGAAGTCAAAACTCTCTTCTGCCGGTTCTTGGAGATCCGTCACGATGACCTCAAGAATGAAGCCTTTACGGGAGTTCATCTTGCGTTCGCTCACCCGCTCTACGCGCGCGTAGACGGATGCGTCCTCGCCAATCTCTAAGCTTCCGATCGGCGAAATCTCAGCGACATCGAGGTACCGGCGAGGAAAATGGTAGAGAAGATCCTCCACGGTGGTGTAACCAAAAGCCTTCTCAAAGGTTCCGCGCTTGTCCCCCAGTGCTCGCGAGAGCGGGAACAGCGGGGTCAGTCCGGCAAAGGTTTCTGACATTAGTCGTGGCGCACCGAGGACAGTTCGGTCACGGTAATCGCGGTGGGTTCACCCACGGAGCGCATGCATTCAATGGCAGTCTCGGCTACAGTGACGTGCACGTGGACTCGCCACCGGTACAGCTCTTGACCGACCGACGGCGAGCTCATGGGGCTCATAATCACTGAGGTGCCGATCGAGTCCAGTTTGGCGCGAAGGGTTGCAGCTTCCAAAGCACCCAGTTCAATGGTGCTCATGACTTCGAAGCCTTCTTCGTGAATGGCTTCCGCATGAATGTGCGGGTCCTGGACGCCATAGCCATGAAGGGGCTGATAGCGCGATTCCACAACGTGTTCGCCCACTACCACCGCAGAGAGGGAATCCAACACCAGCATCATGCCTACCGCTCCGGCGTCCACGACGTTTGCGTCGTTGAGCTCCGGCAACTGTGTTTCTGTGGCTAGGACGGCCGCGAGCACGTCCTCATAGATAGCGCCCATCACGTGCAGAAGGCAGGCGCGGCTGGAAGGATCGGTCTCGGTTTCGCGCAAGCTCTTCTTGGCTGACTTCGCAGCAGCCTGAATGACCGAGAGCATGGTTCCTGGCACAGGTTCGGACAGCGCCGACCAGGCCCTCACGCTGCCCGATTCCAGGGCGTCCGCAAGCGCCGGTCCCGTCAGGCGAGGGTGACCGGTGAGAGGTTCGGCGAACCCGGACAAAAAGACTGCTAGGAGCGTGCCGGAGTTTCCGTGGGCTTGTTCCATGCCGGCCCGGCTGGCGATCTTCAGGAGCGCGCCAAGATCCATTCCGGTGAGCTCGGCTTCAGGGATGTCCTTGACCGCACCCAGCATGGCTCGAGCGGTGTTGAACATGTTGGAGCCTGTGTCACCGTCCGCCACGGGGTAAATGTTGATGGCGTCCAACCGGTCCGAGTGATTGCCGAGCTCTTGGACGGCTTTTTTGAGCCACGAGACGACGGCGACTGGTCCGGTGAAAATCTTTTGCTTATTCATAGCTGGGATTTAGAGACCGCGCTGCTCAACGAATTCGCCGACGGTGTCCTGTTGCAACGCTTCGCCCAGATCGGCGATGGCAGCTTCGTCCGGGAGGACGATGGACTGGCCGTCTGCTGAACGACCCACGCCGCTGGTGGGCAGCGTGAAGAAGTTCATGTCGCTCTTATTCAGTCCAGCGAGCGAGAGCCCCAGCTGCCCCAAAGCAACCGCATTGAGGCTGTCGTCGCGCTGAATGTACGGGGAAAGTTCGTTGACCGAATTGGTGATAGCCGTGGGGTTGGAGAGGACGTCACGGGAAAGCAGCTTGTCAATGAGCGCCTTCATATACGTCTGCTGGTTGCGCACACGCTGGTAGTCGCCGTCGCTGAAGGCGTAGCGTTCGCGAACGAAGAGCAATGCGTGCTCACCATCGAGGTGCTGCACACCCTTTTCAAAGACGTAACCGGAAGCGTGCGAGGACGTGAAAGTCAGCGGCACGTTGACGTCTACGCCACCGACTGCGTCCGTCAGACCTTTGAATCCTGCAAGGTCAATGGAGGCGACGTGGTCAATACGCGTGCCAAGCAGGGACTCAATGGTCTGCACCGCAAGAGGGACGCCGCCGTAGGAGAACGCGGCGTTGATCTTATGGGTTCCGTACCCGGGGATATCCACCCAGGTGTCGCGCATGATGGAAGTGACGAAAACTTGCTTGCGGTCCCCCGGAATGTGCACCAGCATCATGGTGTCCGAACGTCCAGCATTCGGCACGTTGGGCAGGTTTTCCGTTTCGCCGCTTCCGCCACCGGAGTCAGCACCGAGCAACAGGATGTTGACGGCGTCTTCAGCCGCAGCACTCTTGGTTGGGCGGGAAGACTCCACCGGGAACGCGTCGGCGATCTTGCCTGACTTGTTGTCAAAGCTGTTGATCAGGTTGAAAACGAATCCGCCAGCCACCAGTGCTGCGATCACTACCAGGGAACCAAAGATCAAGAGGACGTTGCGTCCGGTCTTGTTTTTCTTCTTGCGCCGCTCTGGGACCGAACCGTACGACGAACCGTCTCCGGAGTCCGGAATCATTCTCGACGTATCTTCAGTTGGTGTCATGATGCACTTTCACGTTGGTTCCGAGGGTTGGCGCGTACGGCCTGCTTCAGTCTACCGAGGCTGGGTAGAGTATTCGGATGATAGTGACGCGCCGCCGAAAACTCGCAGCAATTTCTCTGACCTTGGCAACTTCCACGCTCTTGGCTGGGTGTGCAAGCGCCGTCAGCGTAGATGCGGCCGATGACGCCAACAATCCTGAGTGCGCAGAATTCATGGTTCTTTTGCCTCAAGAGTTGGCCGGCTTTGAGCGTCGCGACACCACGAGCCAGGCAACAGCCGCGTACGGTGATCCAGCAGCGGTCATTATTCGTTGCGGTGTGGCATCTCCCCCGCCGTCGACGGATCCGTGCGCCACCGTCAACGGCGTGGATTGGCTCACTCAAGAGGGCGACCCAGCGTGGACGCTCACCACGTATGGCCGCTCGCCTGCCGTGGAAGTGCTGTTGGATCCGGATGAGGTTCCCTCCAGTTCCGCCCTGGTTTCCCTGACGACGGCGGCTAGTCAGCTCCCACAGGTATCGCGCTGTCTCAGCGTGGATCAGGATGTAACACTGCCTTAGCGCAAGCCGAGCTTGCGGCCCAAGGCAAGATCAATCAGTTCCGTGATGAGGTCCTTGTAGTTCAAGCCGGTCTTGTCCCACATTTGCGGGTACATGCTGATAGGTGTGAAGCCGGGCATGGTGTTGATCTCGTTGATCACCCAGCGCCCGTCTGGAGTGTAGAAGAAGTCGACTCGACCAAGACCTTCGCCGTCCACTGCATCGAATGCTACGACTGCGAGTTCTTGGAGGGACTTGATGGCATCTTCCGGAAGCTCGGCAGGACAGCTGAGCTTCGCCGCGGATCCGTCTACGTACTTGGCTTCGAAATCGTAGAAGGTGTGTGCTCCGGCTTCCACCACGATTTCACCTGGAAGGGATGCTCGGGCATGGTCGCTCCCGCGGCCTTCGAGCACACCGCATTCAATTTCACGTCCCAGAATTCCCTGTTCTACAACGACCTTGGGATCAAAGCGTCGAGCTTCTTCAATGGCTTCGCGGAGACAGTCAGCGTCTTCAACGCGGGTGATACCCACGGAGGAGCCTGCACGTGAAGGCTTGACGAAGAGCGGGTACTCGAGCGATTCAAGGCGCGCAATCGCTTCCTCGGGCGAACGCAGCCACTGCTTATTGGTGATGACTTCGTAAGGACCAACCTCGAGGCCGGCAGCTTCGAAAGCAACCTTCATGAAGTGCTTATCCATGCCGATCGCGCTGGCCGCAACACCAGAACCCACGTACGGAATATCCAACAATTCCAACTGGCCCTGCAGCGTTCCGTCTTCTCCGTAAGGACCGTGCAACAGAGGGAAGACGACGTCAACGGTACCCAGCGTCGTCGTACTCAAAACCGTCTCATGATCCGCATCAAGCTGATCCGAGAGCACCTCGAAGTGCTCCCCCACCTTGGACAGACGAATGCTTTCGCCGCTGTGTGGAACCACAGGAAGCGAAGTGCCGCGCAAGGACCACTCGTCCGGGTTCGACTTAACTCGGGTCCATTCGCCGTCGGGAGTAATTCCCACGGGGATGACGTCAAATCGCTTCCGGTCAATAGCCCTGAGAACGCCGGCTGCCGTCACGCAACTGACCGAATGCTCAGACGAGCGGCCGCCGAACAAGAGAAGGACGCGGGTGCTCGCTGTGGTCATGAGGGGATACCTTCCGATTTCAATTGCCGTCCCAAGAGCTTGTTAGCCATTGAGTCCACCGTGAGAGTACCGTCCAGGACGGCAACGACTGCTTCGGTGATCGGCATGTCTACTTTATTTTCTCGCGCAAGATGCAAGACCGCGGCAGCGGACTTTGTGCCTTCCGCCGTCTGGGTCATGTGCTGCGCTAAATCTTGAACGGCGTGCCCTTGCCCGAGCAAACGGCCAGCCGTGCGGTTTCGGGACAGCGGCGAGGCGCACGTCGCCACAAGGTCACCCAGCCCAGCAAGACCGGACAGAGTTTCTTGTTGCCCACCGAGCGCCATTGCCAAACGGGTGGTCTCAGCCAAACCGCGCGTGATGACAGATGCCTTGGTGTTGTCCCCCATGCCCTTGCCGTCACAAATGCCAACGGCCAAAGCGATCACGTTCTTGACGATGCCGCCGATTTCCACACCAATGACGTCATTGTTCGTGTAAGGACGGAAGTAGTCCGTGACAAGCGAGGACGCAATCCACGCGGCGCGCTCCGAATTCGAACACGCCACGACCGACGCGGTGGGTTCCTTCCGTGCAATCTCCATGGCCAAGTTGGGGCCAGAAAGCACAGCAATCTGGTCCATGGTCAGCTCAAGGACCTCAGAAATCACTTGGGACATCCGAAGGTCCGTGCCGCGCTCGAGGCCCTTCATGAGGCTAATGATGGAAACGTCCGGCTCAAGGTGTCCTTTGACGGCCTCGAGTTGCGCGCGCAATGACTGAGCCGGAACAGCCAGCACCACCAACGGAGTTCCCACGAGGGCTTCAGCGATGTCACTGGTGGCAGAGATATTTGAGGGAAGCACAATGTCACCCAGATACTGGGAGTTGGTGTTGAGCTCATTAATCTCTTGGACTACTTCGTCGCGACGTGCCCAGAGGATGACCTCGGCAGCAGCGTTAGCGTCAGCTACCAGCTTGGCGAATGTAGTTCCCCAGCTGCCAGCTCCCAGCACCGCAATTCGGTGCGAGGGCTCCATCACTGACGCGACTCCATTACAGCAGCGGCTTCGGCTCCAGAAGTCACAGTCCCAGCGGATTCGAAACTGCCGCGTCCCGTGGCAGCCTGGCCGTGCTTTTCAGGATCCCAAGGAACAGCCGGTGGTTCTTCCCCGCGAAGCTGTGCAAGTTCTCTTGTCAGCGCATTGGTAATACGTGACGTCGCCTCTTCCAGGATTTCCCTGGTGCGTGGACGGTCGCGCAAATCGGACAGATCCACGGGCGCACCCGCGTGAACCCGAACGGTCTTGCGTGGGAACACGTTAAGTTTCTTGGCATAACGAGGCATGACCTCATTGGTGCCCCAGTGAACGATCGGCACTACGGGCGCTCCGGTTTGAAGCGCCAGCCGCGCAGCACCCGTCTTTCCACGCATAGGCCACAAGTCCGGATCACGCGTGAGCGTTCCCTCCGTGTAAATCAGGATGGCGCCACTGTTGTCAATAACCGAACGAGCGGCCTTGAGGGAACGGTTAGCGCTCAGACCTGTTCGTTCCACGGGAATCTGACCCGTAGCCCGCAGGAAGGTTCCCAAGACAGGGACGCGAAAGAGCGAATCCTTCGCCAAGAAGCGCGGCAAATACCCGTTTACATACAACGGAACAGCAACCACCAATGGATCGATCTCAGAGGTGTGGTTGGGGCATGCAATAAATCCGCCCTGAGGAAGATCTTTAAATCCAGTCCACTTCTGCGCCATGATTGCGGCCATTGCTGGACGCACAATCGAAGCGAGGGTTCCGAAGACTGCACGGGTTTTTAGCGACTCTGCCATGATGCTCCTTCGCTTAGGACAGGGTGACGTCTGCGCCTAGGCCTTGCAACTTGTCCATGAAGTGCTCGTAGCCGCGGCTGATGATGTCGATGCCGGAAGCGTTGGAGACACCTTCAGCGGCAAGCGCTGCAATGATGTGGGAGAAACCACCACGAAGATCCGGAATCACAAAGTCCACGCCGCGAAGCTTGGACGGACCGGTGATCACAGCGGAGTGCAAGAAGTTACGCTGGCCAAAGCGGCACGGAACGGCGCCCAAGCATTCGCGGTGAAGCTGGATGGTTGCCCCCATGCGGATCAAGGCGTCCGTGAAGCCGAAGCGGTTCTCATACACGGTTTCGTGAACGATCGAGACACCTTCAGCCTGAGTCAGTGCAACGACGAGCGGCTGCTGCCAGTCCGTCATGAAGCCTGGGTGGACGTCAGTTTCAACGACCAAGGGATTCAGCTTTCCACCGGGGTGGAAGAAGCGAATGCCGTTGTCATCAACCTCGAAGTCGCCACCGATCTTGCGGTAGGTATTGAGGAAAGAGGTGAGGTCCTGCTGATCTGCGCCCTGAACGTAAATGTCACCCTTAGTAGCCAAAGCAGCAGAGGCCCAGCTGGCACCTTCGTTGCGGTCAGGAAGCGCACGGTGGTTGTAGCCGCCCAAACGCTTCACACCTTCGATGCGGATCACGCGATCCGTCTGCACCGTGATGAGCGCACCCATCTTCTGGAGGATGGCAATTAGGTCCAGGATTTCAGGCTCTACGGCGGCGTTCTTAAGTTCGGTGATGCCGTCTGCTTTAACTGCGGTCAACAGAACCTGCTCGGTAGCGCCCACGGATGGGTAATCAAGCTCCAGCTTGGTTCCGCGCAAACCCTTACGGGCCGAGATGGAGATACCGCCATCGACTTTGTCCACTATGGCACCGAACTGGCGCAAGGCATCAAGGTGGTAATCAATGGGGCGGTCGCCGATACGGCAGCCGCCAAGATCAGGAATGAACGCTTCACCGATGGTGTGCATCAGCGGACCACACAAGAGGATCGGGATGCGGGAATCGCCAGCGTATGCGTCGATCTCACGAGCAGATGCGGTCTTCGCGCCGCTCGGATCCAACGTCAGATCACCAGTTACTGGATCCTTAGTGACTTCAACGCCGTGCAGGGTCAACAGTGACGTGACAACCTCGACGTCTTTGATCTCGGGAACGTTGCGAAGCACGGACGGACCATCGCCGAGCAGTGCGGCCACCATCGCCTTGGGAACAAGGTTCTTGGCTCCGCGAACGTGAACGGTGCCTTCTAGTGGCTTGCCACCTCGGATGGTGAGTACCTTTTGCATTGGACGAACAACCTCAATTTCTGCCGCTGGTTTAGGGCTCGCTTAAGAATACGTCCCTACTCCCCCATTCGTGTGGCGACGCGTTCGGCCATTGGCGTAAACCGATCAGCGAAATGGAAGAACCTTGGGAATTACTGCTGTTCTGGATCTAAAGAGTGCACAATCTCGCATATCTCAGTTCCAAATCCATCTCGCAACCTCACACCAACCGAGACGTCTCCTTCATTGATTTCTAGTCGTCTGTTTGAGGCCGGCATGAATGCCACTGTCCGCTCGCTGCCATCCGCAGTGGTAACAAAGAATGAATATCGAATGCCGCCGTAATTATGGATAAATCCATCATGTTCTACTGCGACGATAGCTTCATGGGATGTATCGCGCGCCACCGATAGGCGCGTCGCGTCAAGGATTTCTTTTCTTCTTGCAGATAGATCAGTCGGCAGTAACCGCGGTTCTCCTTTAGAGAGTTCTGGCCGAATTTTCAGCTCAAGAACAGTTTCGTTTGCGGAGCTGCCGAGCTTGGCAAGCGAAACGATGGCGGCCTGCAATGATCCGGCGGGAGGGGACGCATGACCATCCCCAAAGTCCGAAATGAGGACAAAGGTTCCCTTACCATCCGTATGTATCCCATGTAAGACCTCCCTAATCTCCCATGCTCTAGCTAAGGGGGAAAGGTGCGCGCTCACGTGCCAATCCGAGGCGTTCTGGAGCAACACGGTATTTCCTGGGCGCGCCGGAAGAGTCAATAGTTCATGCCGTATGTTGTTTCTCTTCAGGAAATCCGATGCGCCATCCGACCAATTTTCCTCGTCGACGAAACTCACTGATTCAGCTGGGAACGCCGCCACGAGATACTTTTTGACCGCATCTTCGTTGTACTTCAGGATGTCGCTTTGCGGGTTCCAGGCAAGAGCTGTAGCTGTCTCCCCGACTAAGCTCGCAAATTTTAAGGCTGCAAATCCGCCGCCGGACCCTCCAATTAGCAAGAGTTGAAGCCCCAGCAGACGTTGAACGGTTTTCAGAACACGTAATACAGGCTCTTCAAGAGTGGAGAACTGATTTCCTGCATACCAAGCGAGACCAAGGTTTTTACTAAGAGTCGTCGAAGGATCCGAGATGGCGACAAAGCCATAACCTGCGCTACTTGCTAGACCTCGACCTGAAAAGAATGGGCCCTGCTTGTCAGAACGATTGCCGACGGCACCATTGAAGAAGACGGGCACTCTCTTCCACCCATCAAGTTTTTCAAGACCCTCGATTAAAACGTCGAGTGAGGGCCCGTCATTAAATCGAATTCGGTGGATGCCACATGCAAGGACCGACAATCTCTCAAATTCCGCCAATTCCTCATGCTCATAAATGGGCACTTGCCACGATTCATAATCATTTTCAGCCCGATCTGTCACTAATTACCAGACCTTTGCATTACTTCGCTCCATGTATCGCTCTCTTGCAAACCGGCGACGGTTGGCGCTTTCTTGAATCCTAACGAAAGTATCCTCCACTCTATGGCACCGTTGAATGGGGAATTCTCATCTGATAGCCCTCCTGTAAGTGCGAATAAATGATGAAAGTTGCATCTGGCGCAATCGGCCGAAGAAGATCTAACAGACCCTTTCATTCGCTTAGAAGCGGCATTTCGTCAATAATTACGATTCCGGATTTGGATAGCAAGATCCCACTGAGTGCGCATCACTACTTAGACTCGAGGGAAAATAGCGGGATTCTGGAAAGAAGACAGTGTTTCAAAATTTGTTTATGGTAGGCATAAAAGGAAACTGTCGGATGATTTCCAATCGCAGTAACAATCATGAAGTGTTTGCAAGACGACCGACGCAAATCAGTGAGAATAGAAGCTGGGCTGGTTGCCCCAAGTCTTCAGTCACAAGGGAGCAACGATGATATCCAAGGACGGCTATGAGCTTTCCGACCGCACAATTTCAATGACACCCATTGATGATGTGACAAAAGTAATCGAAGTCTCAGCGGGGACTGAGATTACAGTATTCTCCGAGTCTGTCTCGGATGATCCTTCGCCACG
Source organism: Neomicrococcus aestuarii (assembly GCF_014201135.1). Lineage (NCBI taxonomy): Bacteria > Bacillati > Actinomycetota > Actinomycetes > Micrococcales > Micrococcaceae > Neomicrococcus > Neomicrococcus aestuarii. Next base: position 973,679 of record NZ_JACHDR010000001.1, read on the forward strand.
TTCCGCTCTCTTTGCACTCCGGTTCTTGGATGAAGATGGCGTCGAGCTCGAAATTCCCGGCTGGAAAAGCTCTTCGGAAAAGGCTGGAACCTACCAGTACTTAGTCAATGCCGACGAAATCGGCGTGACAACATTTGGAGTTGAGGCGCCGGCTCGTTCCGCAATGTTCGTAATTCAGGGGGTCAAGTGGCGTTCCAACGTCAACACTTGGATCTTGGAAGACGTGATCGTCGTTCGACAAGGAATTGACCCCTACCCCGTTCAACTTCCCAGTGGCAGCACGCTACCTATTCATATTCGCGATTTCTCGCAGTCTCTCGAAATTGCGGATTCGATGAAGAGCGTCACAATTTCAGGGCAAGCTTCCCTGCCAAGTTCCAAGAGCACTGCGTTGCTAACTGTTGCGTTTGTTGATCGGGAAGGACGGAAGATGTTGCCCCCTGGTCATCTTCCGCAGAATCCAGTACACGGGCCATTTTTCCAGATCAAGGGTGATGCTGGCGTCGTGGAGTTCGAATTCAATGTAGTTCCTCGACCAAACGTCTCCTCAATAGAAATCAAGGGCGTTGAATGGGGGGATCCGGAAGTAACTATCAATGGACCACTCGACGTGACGCCAATCACGTCTGACTTTGTAGATATTGATGGGTTCCTGTCTGATATCCCAGAGGGCGAACCCCTCATCGTTATCGACACTACGGCACCACCTATGGGGGACGACACTCGTGCTCTTCGACCGAACAATCTGGCTAAGGCATTTGCTCGTTTGGGTGCGTGGGTAATTTTCTTGCCATTCTCTTCCATCCAGGAATTCGAACCGCGCTTCTCGGATCATATTTTGCAGGTCCCACGAAGTGAGTACGGACGGCTGGTTGAGACTCTGATAAAGCGGGGAATGCCAAACGAATCTACGTTCATTTCCAGCTCTTTCCCGAGTCTAGCTTCGGTAACTTTGGCAACGAGACTAAAAACCGAGGGCTGGCAGGTCATCTACGAGGCTAGGGATGACATGGAAGAATTCAACCGAGTCGGATACTCAAAGTGGTACGCACCTTCCTTGGAACGGCAGATGCTCACCATTGCGGACAAGGTTGTCAGCGTTAGTATTGGGCTCGATGAAAAATTAGTCTCTATGTGGCCAAAACTGAGTGATCACGTTGTGGTTCCAAATGCCGTTAACCGCTCTGTGATCGACGCTTCGGCTGATTTGAGAACTCAAGACCAGTTTGACCAACGAGCAAACAGTCTCGTTGTCGGATACGTTGGACACCTCACTCCCGCATGGTTCGACTGGCCAGCCGTCCTGTCAGCAGCTCGTATGCTCCCTCATGTTCAGTTTGAGATCATTGGCCATGGCGCTCCTGCAAACCTTGATCTTCCAAGCAACGTAGTTATTCTTGGCCCAAAGACCCATGAAGAGCTTGCCTCCATCGTTCCAACCTGGAAAGTCGGCTTGATCCCGTTCCTCGACATTCCATTGACTCGATCAGTGGACCCGAACAAAATCTACGAGTATTTCGCTTGGGGACTGCGATGCGTGACCGCCCCCATGGGCAGCGTCGAGGAATACCCCTCCACCTATGTCTATCGAGGTGCGGAGCAACTAGTTCTGCAATTGCAAGCAGCCCTCACTGAACCATACACAGCTGAAGAGATTAAAGCGCTAGAAGTGATGGTTCAGAACAGCGACTGGGATAGTCGCGCTCGTCAATGCCTCGACTACTACGGAATCGTTGTTAAGGAGTCCCTAAATGCGTAAACTCATTGTTTACCCCAACCTTTCCAAAGGTGGCGTTAGCGCAGTAATTCGCGGAAGAGCTACCGCCGAGCCCCAGAACACATTTGACACACTCTTTTTCAACGACAAGGGTGGCGCAGACAGCTTTGTCGACCTACATAATGTGGAAACTGTTGTTGTAACCAGCTCACGAGCAAAGAACTACGCCAATTTCTTGTCGAATCAGGTGCAATACGACGAAATCTCCGTTTTAAGCGCGCCAGAAATCGCAAATGAATTGTCTGCTCTGGAACAGAACGCCGTCCACTATGAATTTCACTCGTCGGATATGGGAATTATCGAGAATGAAATCAAGATTCTTGAACTTGATAGACTCGCCGCAATTCATGCCCCGTCGCAAGTGATGCTGGATAAAATCCGTGACTTGTTGCCTCGAAGAACTTGGAAACGATTGACGGTTCTGCCGAACCTGGTTGACACGACAAACTTTACGGTGGACGGTCCAGCAAGCTTCTTCGAAAATTCTGGCTTCGACGATTCCGGAAAGATCCCTCTACTCTGGATCGGGCGCTTTGACAGCGGTAAGGCATTTGCGCATTTCGCCAGATTATTGGGAAGTCTGCCAGATAATTATGTCGGTCATGTTGTCGTCAGCCTCGAAGACGATCCAACAAGAGCTAATAAGTTCCTTAGCGAGTGCGCTGCTATGGGAGTTCTCAGTAGAGTTCGCATATACCTTAATCTTTCGCCAAAAACTATGGCGAATGCATATCGTTCGGTCAGGGACGCGAAGGGATGGTTGGTTTCAACATCCCTAAACGAATCCTTTGGGTATGCAGTTGCAGAAGCCACGTCCTGCGGACTTCGAGCCGCCGTTTCAGATCTTCCCGTATGGGATCTTTTCGAGTCGTCCGGACTCCTGCATCGAGTACCAAGCGGTGCCGTCGTACGTCTGGCGCAAGTAATTCAGACTGAACAATAAGGCCATACGAGAGGAGCGCAGGCGACCAAGGATTTGGACTGTATCCGGCGCTCCTCTCATTTTTGTTTCGCAACGTATCTCAATTTCATCGTCTGAAGGCAGTTAGATGGACTATTTCGAGCGCATGAGTCGACGAATCAATAGATTCGAGGAGGGACTGCCTGAAAGACTTGGCGAGAAAGCATTCATACGTCCTTTTGCGGATTCCATCGGTGTACGAACACCAGCGCTCCTATTTCAAGGGAGCCTGTCAGCGTTATTGGAGTTCGATTTCCCAGAAGAATTTGTTGTAAAGCCAGAGTATCTTTCCACCTCGAAAGGCGTATATCTCCTCGCCAAGCGTGGTACTGATTTCCAGAGCCTCGTTTCATCGGAGCAAATGACGATCGAAACACTCAGAATGAGTTACGAAGAATTGGCTGAAAATTACTACTCTGACTCTCAACGTGGCCAATATCTTGTGGAAGAGTTACTCAGGGACGACAGCGGAGATGTTCCGCCGGCCGATATTCGCGCCTATATGTTTCAGGGCACTTGTGGTTTTATTCTGATAGAGGACCACATGCGAGAGAGAACCCGAGCTTCGTACTTCAACGGTGATTTCACGCCAATGCTCGATGTTCACGAAAGATTTGGTATCGCTGATAAGGCATTGCATCTTGAGGAAATCGTTGAACGAGCTGCCCCAGATAATGCCTCTGAAATACTCGCAGTGGCCCGGCGGGTCTCAATAGCAGTCCCCTCAGCATTTTGCAGAGTTGACATGTATACCTCAGGAAAGCATGTCTATCTCGGCGAAATAACGCTCTTTCCTGGGACTTTCTATTATAAAAACCGCAAGCTTATGAGTGAGAAAGAAGCGATTAGACTTGGAAATTTATGGGAAGAGGCGGAAGCACGTTTAGCAGGTTCATGCCTTAGCCCTGCCAAAGATGAATCAAACGTATAGCGATATCCAGAATTATCGCCCCGAAGATAGATTTGTGCTTGTTGGCTCAAACGCCTTCCTCCTAATTAGTCCAATAACGTAAGAGGCAGGCCCTCGATCCAATGGAGGGCTTCTTCGAAAGCTTCTATGAATTCATCAGCCTTCGGTTGAGCATGAACTGGGCCATCCAAGTAAGTTTTCATTTTGACGCGGGATATATTGCCGCCCTTTTTTGCCGCGTCGAGGAATGGAAGAAAGTGGTCTTCAAAATGAAACTCCTCTACGTTCTGAACTATGAAAACGTGATTTGCAGTAGGCTGCGCGTATCTTTCAACGGCTGAAGACCTAGATCCCAAGATGTCCGCCCAAGCGGGCGACTCTATATCCGAGTGATGCTTAAAGTCCGCCGCAATTTCTGGCCACACGACATTTACAAAGGTGCGTTGCGCGCCAAATCCTGTGCCGTTGATTCGATAGTTAGCTATATCCGTTTGCGCGTTGAAAACCAAGGCATAGCTGTTGGGAATCAAAGCTGAAATCTGAAGCGCCGCAAACCCGCCCCCGGATGAGCCTGTGAATACCAGTTTCTTCGCTCCGACCAACTTTGCCGCAGCCAATGCCCAATCTGCAATGACTCTTTGCAGGTCTAACCCGTTCCACCCTGTATACCAAGCCAGCTGGAGATCGCGTGATTTCCAGAGGGCGGGATCCCCAAAGAATATGCTGCTGACTGGATACTTCAAGACTGTGGATAGCCGCTCGAATCGAGGCAAATTGGTCTTCTCCTGATTCAGTGCCCCGTGGAAACCCACAATCAGAACATCGCTATCCTTGCGTACTAGAAGCGCATCCAGGAATATTTCTGGGAGTAGCTCATCGCGGAGTCGAAGCGCCGAGTCTAACGGCAGAGAAAGCGCACCAATTGTATCTTCAGGTGCGCTGTGAACGAGAGTAATTGGCGGGTTCGACCCAAACGGATCTAGTTGGTCAATTGAGATGTAGTCCGACTTCAATTTGCTGTTGCTCCATTCCGTGTTCGCAAATGCCTCAGGGCCACCCGACTAACTAACCACTCTGAAACGATTGACGCGCTTATATCCGCAAGAACTAAACACTAGTACAACCAATACTTTCCAAAAAACTTCCACAGAAGTACATGACATTCGTATGACTCAACATCGTGGCTGAACCGTCCCGGGTTTGATGCCGCTATCTTCTGTGAGAAAGATAGTGACTATGCCCAAGCAGTTCCCGCCCGAAGTTCGTGACCGTGCAGTGCGCATGACCATGGATCGGTTGTCCGAATACCCGTCTGTCTATGCTGCCTGCAAGGCACTGGCCCCGAAGCTCGGGGTGGGCCCTGAATCGCTCCGGCGCTGGGTTGTCCAGGCTCAAATCGATGCCGGTGAGAAGACCGGACCAAGCACTGATGAGTTGGAGGAAATCAAGCGGCTCCGGGCTGAGGTGCGGGACTTGAAAGAGTCTAACGAGATCCTGAAACAGGCCTCGATTTTCTTCGCGAGGGAGCTCGACCCTCGCCGCCGTTGATCTGTCGATTCATCGACGAAATGCGCGCTGAAGGTTACGCGGTCGAGTCGATCTGTGCCGTCCTGCGGGAGCAGGGCGTGCGGGTCGCCGCACGAACCTACCGGGCGTGGAAGAAACGCCTTCCAGCCCTGCGCACCATCGAAGACGCCCGCCTCACCGATGCACTTCGTGCTGTGAAAGTCCCCGACGCGAAGGGACGCCCCCGTCCCGAGATCATCTACGGACGGCGGAAAATGACACAGTGGCTGCGCCGTAACGGCTTCCCGGAAGCCTCCAAACACACCGTGGACCGGCTCATGCGCGAAGAAGGCATGAACGGGCTCGTCAGAGGCCGCAAGACCCGCACCACCATCCCCGGCAAGGACGGCCGCCGTGCCGGGGACCTGGTGAACCGGGACTTCACCGCCGCGGCTCCGAACCAGATCTGGGTCACTGATTTTACGTACGTCCCGGTCTACTCCGGATTCGTCTACGTTGCCCTGGTCATCGACCTGTATTCCCGGGCGATCCTCGGCTGGGAAACTTCAACCGTCAAGGACACCGCGTTTGTCGAACACTGCCTGCGGATGGCCTTGTGGCGGCGCGAACACACCGGCCGCCCGGCACCGACGGGACTAATTCACCACAGCGATGCCGGAAGCCAGTACACCTCGATCCGGTACACCGACACCCTGGCCTTGGAGGGCCTACAACCGTCCATTGGCAGCGTTGGTGACGCCTATGACAACGCAGCAGCCGAGACCGTGATGGGGTTGTTCAAGAACGAGGCCGTTGCGAAGGATTCACCGTTCCGCAGCGGGGCGTTGAAGACCGAAACCGACGTCATGGAAATCGTCTTCGAGTGGGTCCACTGGTACAACAACGAACGCCTGCATTCCGCCCTGGACCACCAAACGCCAGAGGAATACGAGCAGACATATTATGATCTACAAACCAGCTCGTTACCCGACGACGCCGCCAACAAACAAGCGGCATGATTCCCGGGACGGTTCAGTGTGACCGAAATAGGCCGGCGAACCACCGATCAAAAACAGCCGGCTAAGTTCGGTCCACACAACAACGGCTGGGTGCCAGCTCAACGGGCTGGATACTGATCCGGACGGATCATGAGGTAAGCGTGCTTACGTGTGTGCCTGGGCGGCTTTCTCACCGGCTCAGAGCTCCTCGAACAGGTTCCAGAGAACTCAACTGCATGTGGTCACGTTCCAACGCCTTAGAAAGCCGCGCAGGACGTCGGAGGAATAGCGACCGTGCAGCATTGCGACGGAGCAAGCTATACATTTAGGTGCCCTAAATGGCTTGACGGGCCTGGCCGTCTCCGACGGCTCGTTCCAACCCCACTTCCTGGGGGCGCTGCACTGGGCTCCGAACTGAACAATGAACAACTTCTCTTAGGAACAAAGGAAGCAGTACTTCTAAAAGAAGTACTGCTTCCGATTACCCTGCTGACCAAAACAATTTTATGGTTCCTGTTTCCAAGCTCGTAAGCCTTCCGGAAGGATATCCACCATGATCCGCATGAGGTTTAGCTCCCTATCGATTCCCCGAGGTGGATGATCGATTTCGTTTCGCAATCTCCGGCGAAGTTCGGCGCCGCTTTCAGGCCAGGCGACAAAAGCTTCTTTATCTGTGTACCTGCCTAATTTCGCGAAACCTGACTCACACAAGTCAAGACAAACTGATGATGCAATCTCCAGTACTTCAGGTTCGCTTAGAGTAGTTCGACTGGAATCTGCCACAATCCCCATGACATGAGCGAAGAGTACCCAGTCGTCCTCGCCGTTTTCGATGATCTCTAATTCAACATCACTAAGCCGTCTCACGATCTAGCAGCTACTTAGCTACATGAACTTTGTACAGTTTTGAGACACCAGGACGTTTGATGTCAATCGTGTACCCACCGCTTTTACTTCCTAGCCGAAGACTGATCCTAGTCCCATCTTTTTGGGTAATGCTCTGAGGGTAGACAGTGTCATTTACGGTGTAGGCCTTACTTGAAGTCAAGACGCAGTATGTGTTCCAGACAGAAGTGTCGTTCGGTGCCTGCCATACCTGAGTTTTAGCGCGATATGGATATTTTTTGTTCAGCCAAGTTTGAAGTCCGTTCCAGTTGGAAAAACCAAAGTGGTTGGGACTGCAGAACCTGCCACCAGCTGCAGGCGTTGCAACCTGGTTTGAAACAACAGCGGGCGCTGCAAGAGCCGCCGGGGCGGCATTTGCTGCTGTAGGAACTAATAGACCCACAGCCATCGCTGCAATCACCAAAAGTTTAGTTAGCTTCATTCTCAAGCCTCTCAGATAAGACGTGAAGTGCAGACCCCTCGATAAAGTAAATAGTTTATAGAATTTTTACTCTGATCGAGGCTGACATCATTAAATATACCCACAAGAGATCTATCTAATCTAGAGGTGACAAAGATGTTTAGCTGGATTTTGAAAACATGACTTGTCTCATAGCACCATAAACAATTACAGCCAAGCACAGCGAAAAGAGTGCCTACACCGGAAATGGCGCTTGCACAGGCAGCACCTCAATGAGCGACACGCCCAAAGCAAAATCGAATTTTCTTCGCTTTCGATTCGGCGCTTGCCCTTATTTTCCGGGCAGTTGTGATAGGTGCAGGTCAGCGTGGGTTAAAAAGTGATGCCCGAGACTGGCAGGTCTCGGGCATCGTTATCTTTGAGATAATTCAATTTAAGCGTAACCCGGGTCTGGCAGGATCGCGAGTTACACCCCCCAGCATGTCGAAGCTGAATCCGGGGGTCAAGGCCACCGGGTCGCCTCCGGGTGTAGAGAGAACAAAAGGTTTCCCGAAGTAGTTTGAACCGGCCTGGGTTTGCGGGAGAGCATGATCTAACACGGAGAATAGGAATCATGCCAGCACCACGCAAATACGACGCCGAGTCCCAGGCCCGAGCGGTCCGCCTCTACCAAGAACGCCTGGAGCAGGGAAACATCGCACAGACCCGGGCGCGCCAAGAGATCGGTGAGTTGCTGGGTATTAATCCCGGCACCTTGCGCAACTGGATCCGTCGAGAGCAAGGCGAGGGCCTCACCCCTGCGGCGTCAGCCAGTCAAGAGCCGGCCAACGAAGAAGTGGCGCGCTTGCGGCGCGAGAACGCTCAACTGCGGCGGGCGAACGAGATCCTGAAGACCGCGTCAGCTTTTTTCGCGGCAGCGGAGCTCGACCGCAAACTCGGACAGTAATCGCCTACATTCGCGAGTACCAGCACCGGTTCGGGGTCGAGCCGATCTGTGATGCCCTGCGCGAGCAGGGCATCACGATTGCCCCGTCCACTTTCTATGCCCATCAGGCCCGCGGATTCGGTCCCAGCGACCACGACCTGACCGACGCGTACCTGGCCAACAGCATCTACGACCTCTGGGCGGCTAACCGCCGTCTGTATGGGCGCAGGAAGCTGTGGAAAGCAGCGCTGCGTGCCGGTATCGAGGCAGGCCGGGATCAGGTCGAACGGCTGATGAAGCTGCTGGGCATCACCGGGATCCGGCGTGGGAAACGCACCACGGTCACGACCCGCCAGGATCCGCAGGGCCTGCGGCATCCGGACCACGTCCAACGCCGATGGAACTGGCCCACGCGACCGGATCAATGGTGGGTGGCGGACTTCACCTATGTGTGGACACCCCAGGGTTTTTGCTATGTCAGCTTTATTACCGATGTCTTCTCGCGTCGGATTCTCGGGTGGCCGGTGATGAGAACCAAGACCAGCCTTTTGGTGCAATCGGCCTTGGAACAATCGTTATTCATCCGGCGTAGGACCAACAGCGAGTTCACCACGCAGGGGCTTTTGCATCACAGTGACGCCGGCAGCCAGTACACAGCTCTGGCATTCACCGAGCAACTGGCCGCGGCGGGCATCACCGGTTCGATCGGCACGATCGGTGATGCGCTGGATAACGCGTTGATGGAGTCCACGATCGGACTGTTCAAAGCCGAGGTGATTTGGCACGAACAAAAGCTCTGGGAGTCCTGGCAGCAGGTCGAGCAGGCTACCGCTGCGTGGGTGAGCTGGTTCAACACTCAGAGACTGCATTCGAGTATCGGGGACCTGCCGCCGGTGGAGTACGAAGCGTTGTATTACGATGAACCACGGGACAGCAGCGAGCCCGCTGCTGCGTAACACGGCTCTCTACGAAACCCAGGCCGGTTCACGTTGAGGTTCAGATCAGAACTCACCTTCAAGGCGAGTGGGCAAATATGTACGAGGCTGCCGCGGACTATTTCGGCCGTGACATTCGGTACGGCTGGATCCCTTTGGACGAAGATCGAGCTCAGATCGTTCGAAGCCTCCACGGGCTCTCGCAGCAGATCGGCTTTCTTGAAGAGGCAAGAATTGGCCAGAGTCCGTCCAGGCGCAAGACTGAGATATTACCCAAAGATTGGGCCACATTTGATGTTGATCGATCTAAAGCGATAGAGAGTTTTGCGGCCGGTTTGGATCAGGAAATTGTCGCGATGCAGCGTGAGATATTTGATTTCTGCGCTACACTGAGAGACCTATTCATCCAACGGCAGATCGCACGAGAGGAGGGGTAATGTCTGGATTTCTCATCGAATACAACCGAAAAACCGGCCGTAGCAAGATTCGCGAGTTCAAAGGATCTGGCGGCCCTCGTCTTGCGCTCGTTCAAAGACTCAAGCTTGAAAAGGGCCGACACGATTCAAACATCGAATACGTCTCTTTGAATAGCGACTCGTTGGAAACCATAAAGAAAACGCATTCCCGCTACTTCATGGTTATGGCCGAGGCACCAACGGCATAGTGAGGCTTCTGTCGGTTAGACAGTGGCCGTCATTAGTTACTCCGCCCAGCCCCACTCAGCCCGAAGAACCGGTCAAAGAAGTCCCCTAGACGGGACACCACGCTCTTCTTTTTCTCGCCGAGTCCGCCTTGTGGAGCGAAGCGCGAGACCGGCTTCATCACTTGAGTGATGGCAGTGCCGGTAGTCCGCAGTTCGCCGTCGCGGAAAGCTCGCTCCACGAAGGAGCGGGTCTCAGAGTCTTTGAGGTTCTCTTCCTCGATGATGCGCTGCAGTTCCTCTTCACGCTTGTCATCCACGAAGGATTCCCACACCACGTCAATCGGCCCGGCAACAGTCACCGAGTCAACGAAAGCTTCGATGAGGTCCTTCTTATTCCGCAGTGACGGGCTGCCGTCGATGGCGCGGGAAATCTCCGCTCGCACTTCCTTGTCCTCACCCTCACCGTGTGCGGAACGGTACTTCTCCACGAGCAGCAGGATGTAGTCAACATTGATTTCGACTTGCTTGATGAGTTCGATCTCGAAGACCACGTCATCGTTGATGGCTTCCTTCTCACCATCCTTCTGGCCACGGAAATCGCGGTAGAAGTCCAAGTACAGGCTGCGGTAGTCCTGCACTTGACGATCGCTCATGAGCTCTTTGCCCGTAAACTCGTCGAAGGCGGTCAGGATGTTGAGCACTCGCAGGATCTCACCGAAGAGCTTGATGAATTCCTTTTGCGCGGTTTCGCCGATGATCGGCGTTCCCAGCGGGTACAGGGTGAGCAGCTCTTGCGTCTTCGCTTGGTAGCTGTCGTAATACTCGGTGAAGGGTTTCATGAGTACGACGCCGCCTGCTTGCTCGTTGCCGTACCTTTCCAGAGCGTCGTTGGTGGCGTCCTCCAAATTCCTAAAGCACACGATGTTGCCGTAGGTCTTGACCGAGTTCAGGATGCGGTTGGTGCGCGAGAACGCCTGAATCAGGCCGTGCATGCGCAGGTTCTTGTCCACGAACAAGGTGTTGAGCGTAGTGGCATCGAACCCAGTGAGGAACATGTTGACCACAATGACCATGTCCAGCTCACGGTTCTTCATGCGCTGGGATAAGTCTTTGTAGTAATTCTGGAAGCTGTCCGACGTGGTGTCGTAGCTGGTTCCGAACATCTTGTTGTAGTCGGAGATAGCGCCTTCTAAGAAGGTGCGGTCGTCCCCGCTCATTCCGGCTGTATCAAATTCTTCTTCGTCCAGGGTGCTGGCATCGTCGTCGTCATTGACTCCGTAAGAGTAGATCAACCCAATCTTGAGGCGCTCGTCCGGGCGCAAATCCTTTTGAGCGCGTTGGAAGTGAGCGTAGTACGCGCGAGCAGCGGGGATGGATGCGGTCGCGAAGATCGCGTTGAAGCCGCGCGAGCGCTTGCGCACACGGATGGCTTCGGCAGCATTGCGGATGCGGGTGGACTCGGGGACGTTCGCGATGATCGAGTGTTCGTAGCTGGAGGAACGCTTGGTTTTTTGGTCGAAGTGTTCCAGCGTGTAGTAGACGATCTCGGAGATACGTTGAGGCGCCAGCAGCGCGCTTTCGGTATCAATTGCGGAGACCTGTTTGTCCTCGATGTAGCCGGTTTTGATGGTGTTGATGTAGTCGATGCGGAACGGCAGCACGTTCTTGTCCACAATCGCGTTGACGATCGTGTACGTGTGCAGCAAGTCGCCGAAGACCTGTTCCGTGGTGGAGAACTTGGGGTTCTTAGCCACCACGTTGCTGTCTGAGAAGATCGGCGTTCCAGTGAATCCAAACAGGTTGTAGTTCTTGAACGCCTTCGTAATGTCTCGGTGCATGTCACCGAACTGGGAGCGATGGCACTCATCGAAAATGATCACCACATGCTCGTTGGTAATGGTGTGACCCTTGTTGGTCTTGATGAAGTTGGAGAGCTTCTGGATGGTGGTGATGATGATTTGCGCGCTCGGATCTTCGAGCTGACGCTTCAGCACGGCCGTCGATGTATTGGAGTTGGCCGAGCCTTTCTCGAAGCGGTCGTACTCGCGCATGGTCTGGTAATCCAGATCCTTGCGGTCCACCACAAAGAGCACCTTTTTGACGCTTGGGATCTTCTTGGCGAGCTGCGCGGTCTTAAAGCTCGTGAGCGTTTTGCCCGAACCCGTGGTGTGCCAAATGTAGCCGCCACCTTTGACCGTTCCCAGGTCCTTGTAGTTGATGGCGATTTCGATGCGTTTGAGGATCCGCTCCGTCGCCACAATCTGGTACGGACGCATCACCATGAGCGATCGGTCCACCGTCAACACACAGTACTTAGTGAGGATGTTCAGCAGCGTGTGCTTGGCAAAGAACGTCTTGGTGAAGGACGTCAGATCCTGAATCGGCTTGTTCTTGGCGTCAGCCCACCAGGACGTGAACTCAAAGGAGTTCGATGACTTCTTGGTCTTAGCCTGGTTCTTTTCCTCTTTGAGGTGTTGATTCCGGGTGGTGTTGGAGTAGTACTTGGTGAGCGTTCCGTTGGAGATCACAAAAAGCTGCACGTACTCAAAGAGTCCGGACCCTGCCCAAAAGCTGTCCCGCTGGTAGCGGTTGATCTGGTTGAAAGCCTCGCGAATGTCCACGCCGCGACGCTTGAGCTCAATATGAACCATCGGCAGACCATTGACCAAAATGGTCACGTCATACCGGTTGGCGTAGCGAGCTCCGCCTTCTCCCTGATCGAGTTCGTACTGGTTAATGACTTGCAGGAAGTTGTTGTGAATATTGTTCTTGTCGATCAGCGAGATGTTCTTGGTGGAACCGTCTTCTCGCTGAAGGTTCAGCACGTGATCATCCTGAATGCGGACAGTCTTTTCCTGGATACCGTCATTCTTGCCGGCGATCTGGTTTCCGAAGAAGCTCTTCCATTCGGATTCCGTGAACTGCACTCGATTGAGCTTCTCAAGCTGCGTCCGCAAATTGTCGACGAGCTGCGATTCCGAGGTAATCGGCAAGTACTCGTACGCCTGAGACTGCAAAAGCTTGATGAGCTCACGCTCAAGAGCAGACTCCGACTGATAGGCAGTCTCCGCATGGTCTTCCGCAACAAACTCCGCAACCACTGTGCTTTCATCAGACACCGCAATAGGCGCAATGCTAGGAACCCGAATCTCACTCATGCCGCTAGTTCCTTGAAGGTCAGAAGCTTGTCACGGTAGTACTCGTACTGTTTTCGACGGGCTGCTAGCTCAGCGGGTAATCCAGACGTCAGATCACTGACGAGCATTTCAAAATTCTCGAGCAAATCAATAATGCGCTTTTGTTCGTTCAAGTCTGGGACTGGGATCCTAAAACTCATTAGTTTTTTGGTTTCCAGAGATGCAACAGAGCCACCCTCACGACGAGCGAATCTCAGTAGCGTCGGTCTCATCGTCCGAAGAATGTGAAACAAATACTCCGGTTCAATTCCCGCGTGGCTCCTTACCGCTTTTACATCCTGATTTAGCGTCGCTTCTTGGGGGACAAAAGCGATCGGAAGTGTGTGGTCTAAGATACTGGACCGCGTCACTATAGCTACAGATCCCTCAGGAATTAGCTTGGTAGCCGAAGCAGCAATCGCCCGCTCCGTAATGTGATCTTCTGTCGAATGAACGACAGGTTGTCCCATGTCCTTCGGCGAGATCCACGGAATCGTTCCGTTCGACCAGAAGTCAGACACCGACTTAGAAGGTGTCCCTCCGCCGAACCAAGTACCGGTATCACCCAAAGGAACCAGAGGAACTTTGCTGCTTTCCAAAGTCTTCACCACCAGACGGTGAATGTGAGACTGCTGGGCACGTCGAGCCTCCAGCTCCGCCTCCAGCTCCGCCTCCAGCTGAGTGAACTGGTCCAATATTCTCACGATTTCCTGCTGCACCTCGAGAGGTGGGAGCGGAACTTGAATCGAATTTAGGTTCTTCTGATTGAGTTTCGGCTGAGTTCCACCGGTTACAAGAGATCGAATTTCAATAGTTTGAAGGACGAAGAAAAGAAACCGGAGGTCCAAGTTGTCCGTTGACGATTGCAGCACATGCGCATGATTGTTTACCCAGATCTTCCCTTCCGCCCAGTTCAATACAGGCTTCCCGTCTGGCGTCTGTACGCTTCCGTCTTCACCAACCAGCAGGAAAATGCCATCGAACAAGTAATCGTCTACCCAGTCTTGAATCCCGTTTGCACCGTAGTATGGATAAGCGCCGATTTTCCGGTCGCTCTTCGTCACTGGACGACGCTTGCTGTCGAAGTTGGTCGTCACATTTCCAAGCGAAACTCGTTGAACACCGTCCGGGCAAAGCGACTCAATCAGTTCATGGATCCGGCTCACTTGGCGCCCTCCAGATTAGCGACGATGGCGTCGATGGAGACGCGGAGTTCTTGCTGGCGAGCGACGATACGAGCGATTTCGGCGTTGAGCGCGGTGATGTCGACTTCTTCGCGCTCATCCTTCTTTTCCACGTAGGAGGACACAGCGATGTTGTAGTCGTTGGCTTCAATGTCCTCGTTGGAGACAAGCTTCGCAACATGCTCTACATCGGTTCGCGAGGCGAGCGTATCGACGATGTGGTCCTGATTGTCCGGGAGCAGCTTGTTCTTGTTGCCCACACGCTTGAATTCGGCCGAAGCGTCCAAGAACAGCACAGAGTTATCCTTCTTGGACTTCTTCAACACGATGATGCAGGTGCCGATAGTTGTTCCGAAGAACAGATCGGCAGGTAACTGGATGACGGCATCGACGTAGTTGTTGTCAATCAAGTACTTGCGGATCTTGCGTTCGGCCCCACCTCGGTAGAGCACACCGGGGAACTCGACGATCGCAGCAGTTCCGTCGACAGAGAGCCAGCTCAGAATGTGCATGGTGAACGCGAGGTCCGCCTTGGACTTCGGTGCCAGAACACCCGCCGGTGAGAAGCGTGGATCGTTGATGAGCACCGGGTTGGCGTCGCCGTCCCATTTGATGGAATACGGCGGATTGGAGACGATCGCCTCAAAGGGTTCGTCGTCCCAGTGGAATGGATCTAGCAACGTATCGCCGTGGGCGATGCTGAACTTCTCGAACCCCACGTCATGCAAGAACATGTTGATGCGAGCCAGGTTGTAGGTGGTCAGGTTGATCTCTTGACCGAAGAAACCACCCACGTTCTCTGGGCCCAGGACCTTGGCGAACTTCAGCAACAGAGAACCAGAACCGGCGGCAGGATCGTAGACCTTATTGACGCTGGTCTTGCCATGCACAGTGATGCGCGCGAGAACTTCGGACACTTCTTGAGGCGTGTAGTACTCACCTCCAGACTTGCCGGCTTGGGATGCATACATTTGCATGAGGTACTCATAGGCATCACCGAAGAGGTCAATAGAGTTGTCGCCAAACTTGCCCAGCGGCAGATCCCCGATAGCGTCCAAGAGCTTCACGAGCTTCTCGTTGCGCTTGGCCACGGTGTTGCCGAGCTTCGAGCTGTTGACGTCGAGGTCGTCGAACAAGCCCTTGATATCGGCTTCACTGTCCGTGCCGATGGCAGAGCCTTCAATGTTCCTGAAGACGCGCTCGAGGGTCTCGTTCAGGTTTTCATCCTGAGCAGCTGCCCTCCTCACATTCTGGAACAGCTCCGACGGAAGAATGTAGAAACCCTTATCCTCCACCACCTGCTCGCGCGCGAATTCCGCATTGTCATCTGACAGAAGGGTGTAATCGAAAGCCGAATCTCCGGCGTCGTGCTCTCCCTTATTGATGTAAGCCGTGAGATTCTCCGAAATAAATCGGTAGAACAAAATCCCCAAAACGTAGGTCTTGAAGTCCCACCCATCCACGGAACCGCGAAGGTCATTGGCGATGCGCCAAATGGTCTTATGAACTTCAGCGCGCTGCGCTTCAGAGGTATTAGGGGTCACGACGTTGTCTCCAAAAAGTATGGTGAAGTCTTTGACGTAACTCTATATATAGAGATATGACATTTAGAACTGACGCACGGCCGAAAAGGTCACGAAATAAAACACCTGCATGACAACACGGAACAAGACCAAAACGATCAAAAATATTGTGCGTGCTATCACGAGCTCTATTGTGTATCCATCATCAGTAATGGTGTTGTGCATCGAGCCTTTTTCAGATCGCCGCACTCGACTCCCTCTTACATCCCTCTAGGCGCCTTCAGTCTCATCACTCGCGTCAAAGGGACCTTCGAAAGGACGTGCACTTCGTGATCCCTTCAGATTCTTCACGAGAGTCCGCCTATAACCGGCCGGTGTCACCCGAAACCACAGCCGGTGTAGTAGTTCCCGCCGCTGGGCACAAGAAACTCAAGCCGCGCCACGTCACCATGATTACCCTCGGTGGAATCATCGGCGCGAGCCTCTTTGTGGGCTCCGGAAACGTGATCCGCGCCGTTGGCCCGGCCGCAGTGGTGTCCTACCTCATCGGTGGACTCTTGGTGTTCTTGGCTATGCGCATGCTTGGCGAAATGGCCGCCGCACGCCCCGCGATTGGTTCCTTCATGGAATACGCCCGCGTGGGACTCGGCAACTGGGCCGCCTACCTGGTGGGCTGGCTGTACTGGTACTTCTGGGTGGGCGTTCTCGCCTACGAAGCAGTCTTGGGCGGCGAAACCATGCACGCATGGTTCACGTTCTTGCCGGCCTGGGCTTGGTCGCTGATCCTCATCCTGATCTTCATTGGCACCAACGCTGTCTCTGTCCGCACCTTCGGTGAAGTGGAATTCTGGCTCGCCAGCATCAAGGTCATCGCCATTGTGGTGTTCCTCGTGGCTGGCACGCTCTTCTCACTTGGCCTCTGGCCAGACTCCACCATTAGCGTTTCCAACCTGTGGGCTCATGGCGGCTTCGCCCCGAACGGCTACACCGTAGCGTTCACCGGCGTGGCACTCGTGATCTTCTCCTACTTCGGTACAGAAATCGCCGTGATGGCAGCAGCTGAATCTGAGAACCCTGCCAAGGGCATCCGTCAGGCTTCCACCACCATCATCTGGCGCATCCTGCTCTTCTTCGTAGGCGCCATCTTGGTGATCACCATGGTGATCCCTTGGGACGAACTGCCGAAGCCAACGGACGTCACCAATGCGCCGTTCACTTTGGTGTTCAGCATGCTCGGCTTGCCGGGTGCTGCTGTCATCATGCAGCTGATCATCTTCACCGCCGTGATCTCTGTGCTGAACTCCGGTTTGTACTCGGCATCGCGTATGTTCGCCGCCCTTGCAGATCAGGGCTTCGCGCCGAAGATCATCTCCAAGCGCTCCAAGAATGGTGTGCCGATCTTCGCATTGCTCGCTTCCACCATTGGCGCCGTCGTGGCAACCATCGTGAACTTCGCGGCTCCTGATTCGGGCGTCTTCGACTTCATCATGAACTCGGCTGGTCTCGTTGCACTGTTCGTCTACGCTTTCATTGCGCTGACCCAGATGCGTATCCGCCAGAAGATGACCAAGGAAGAGGTTGCCAACCTCAAGCTCAAGGTCTGGCTGCACCCGTGGCTGAACATTGTGCTGTTCGCGGCTATCGCCTTCATCATCATTGTCATGCTGACCACCGAGTCCGGTCGCACCCAGGTGTGGACCAGCCTCATCGCCACCGCTGTTCTGGTCTTGTTCTGGCCTCTCGTTCGCAAGAACTTGGCCAAGCGCAAGCCTCAGAAGACCGAAGGCATCCTTGCTGACGAGCGCTCCGGAGAGCACATCTCCGAGCACTAAAAGCTCAACGCATCAACACATGCGAAGATGGGCCCAGTAGCGGAATCAACCGCGACTGGGCCCATTCTTTTGGGTCACTCCGTACAAAACGGACGAATCAGCGGGAGCACCCATGAAGACACTGCATCTCAACGGATCCCTCATTCACTCCATCCCCACGTTCTATGATCAGATCAACCTGATGCTAGAACGCGAGAAGACGTGGAACATCGGGCCCAGCTTGGACGCGCTCAACGACGCCTTGTACGAAGTGCCGGAGGATCAGGGCGACAGCGATAAACCCACCGCCGACGCTTCCGCCACAGTGCACTGGCATGACCACGAGCACTCCCGCGAGGCGCTCGGTTTCGCCGCCACGGAGCGGTGGTTCCTGGAGAAGCTCGAGAGCCAAGGCCGGTTCAACATGGGCAGTCTTCAAAAGCAGCTAGATGACCTCCGTGCGGGCACAGGTCCCACCTACTTCGAGATCATTCTGGAGATCTTCGCAGATCACCCGTCCATCAACTTGATTCTGGATTAGCCGCTTCCGGCGAGGAGCCGATTACATCCCCGTCAAGCCCACCATCTTTCCGCGAGCATGCCCTTCTTCCATGCGCGCATGCGCTTCTTGAATATCGGCGATATCAAACGTCGAGTCCACGGGAACCTGAGCCTTACCGGCGGCCACATCGTCGAGGAAACCCTGCAGCACATCGGCTGGCAGATCCTCGGAGTTACCCGAGTACGCCGTCAAACGCACACCGCGGGGCAAGTAGTCGATGGGGTAAAAGTCCTTGACGGTCCACTCGTTGGACAGCATCCCGGTGAAACACGTGACACCGTGCACCCGCACAGCACGCAACGTATCCTGCAACGTCGGCGTGCCCACGAGCTCCAGCGCGCAATCCACCCCGCTGGGAATGAGCTCGCGCACCTTGGGCGAGACTGCGCCGTCGTCCACTACAACGTGATCAACCCCAATGGCCGTGAGCGCCTCCGCCTTCGCCGGATTGCGCGTGGTGGACAGGACCGTGAGGCCGTGGCGCTTGGCAAGGATCGCCGCAGCCATACCCACCGAGGAGGTGCCGCCGCGGATCAGGATGCTCTGGCCCGGCTGCATATCCAGGCCCACTGTGAGGGAACCGTATGCGGTCCTCAGCATCTCCGGCACAGCACCGAGGGTCGCCCAGTCCAGGTCCGAGCGGAATGGAATGACCTGCGAGCGCGGGACCACGGTGTACTCGGCGTAGCCGCCGTCGAAGGAACGGCCCATGCCGCCCATCATCGTCATGACTTGTTGGCCCAGTTCAAACGTTCCGGATGGATCGAGGTCAACTACGCCCGTGGCCTCGATGCCCAAGACGCGCGGGAACGTCACGGCGTCGCCGGCGAAACCTAAGCGGGTGTGCAGTTCGGATCGGTTCAACCCGAACGCCTTCACTTTGATACGGACCCAGCCTGGGCGCGGTTCGGGAACCGGAATTTCTTGTAGGCGGAGGTTGGTTACGGGGCCCGGGGCGTCCAGTACGACGGCGCGCATCCTTTGATTCACTGCATCTCTCCTGTTATATGAAATCTAAATAAGTGGAATGGGATTCGCGTTGCTTCTGTTTTAGAAAGTAGCATCAAGAGTCAGACGGCTGTTCTGGTGCACTAAGCTGCGGCAGACAAGGGAAGGAGTCCACGAGTGATTCGCTTCGAGGACGTGTCCAAGACTTACCCTGGAGAATCTGCGGCGGTATCCGGCTTCTCTCTTGAAATTCCATCACGCCGCTCCGTTGTTTTGGTGGGTTCATCCGGTTCCGGCAAGACCACCCTCTTGCGCATGGTGAACCGCATGGTGGATCCCACGAGCGGCCGCGTGCTCATCGACGATCTCGACGTCCGGGACGCAAACCCCGTACTTTTGCGCCGATCCATCGGCTACGTCCTGCAGCAGGGTGGGCTACTCCCCCACCGCACAGTGCTCGATAACATCGCCACGGTTCCCGTGCTCAACGGTGTCTCGCGCGCGAAGGCGCGAACGGATGCGCTCGGCTTGCTGGAGCGAGTGGGTCTCTCTGAATCTCTCGCGAAGCGTTACCCCGCCGAGCTTTCGGGCGGTCAGCAACAGCGCGTAGGCGTGGCCCGGGCGCTAGCCTCTGACCCCAACATCTTGCTCATGGACGAGCCCTTCGGCGCAGTGGACCCCATTGTGCGCCGCGAGCTTCAAGACGAACTATTGCGACTCCAAGCTGACTTGGGCAAAACCATCCTGTTCGTCACGCATGACATTGACGAAGCGTTTTTGCTCGGCGATCAAGTGGTGGTGCTGCGCGAACACGGGCGCATCGCCCAGCAGGGTACGCCCGAGGAAATTTTGGCTCACCCGGCGGACGACTTCGTGCGCGATTTCATTGGCGCCGACCAAGCCCAACGCACACTGAGCATCAAGAACGTTGGCGGTCAGGACATTGCCGTGGATGGCAACGGGAAGCCGGTGGGAGTTTTCCGCTCATGAATTGGCTGAGTCTGAATTGGGAGCAAGTGGTGGAGCTCTCTCGAGAACACCTGTTGCTGACAATTCCAGCCGTCCTCATCAGCGTGCTTCTTGCTATCCCGATCGGACGCCTTGCCTACCGCATTCCGAATCTTGGCGGACCGCTCTTGGTTGCCGCAAGCTTGCTCTACGCCATCCCGGCCTTGCCGCTCTTGATCATCATTCCGGCGATCCTCGGAACGCCGCTGCGCTCGGCCGCCACCATGATCGTGGCGCTCAGTCTCTACGGTGTTGCCTTGTTGGTGCGCACCGTAGCGGATGCTTTCTCGGCGGTGGATCCCAACGCTAAAGCCGCTGCCCTCGCGATTGGCTATTCACCCCGGCGCATCTTCTGGACCGTGGAACTGCCGCTCGCGTTCCCCATCATGCTCTCCGGCATCCGAGTAGTCACCGTGTCCACCATTGGCTTGGTGACGATCGGCGCGCTCATTGGCGTACAAAGCCTGGGAACGCTGCTCACGGACGGTTTCCAACGCGGCATCACTGCCGAAGTGCTCACGGGAGTTATTACGACGGCGCTGCTCGCCATCGTGCTCGACGCACTTCTGCTTCTCCTCGGCAGGGCGCTCACCCCGTGGACCCGCACACGTAAAGCTGGCAAGCAAACCCGAGCGGCGGCGTCGTCATGAATCTTTTCGCTGAAACTTTCGCCTGGCTCGCTGACCCTACCCACTGGAGTGGGAGCAGCGGCATCCCCACGCGCTTGCTAGAGCACCTGCTGGTGACCGTGATCTGCGTGGTGGTCGCTGCGATCATCGCGCTGCCCATCGGCGTGTGGATTGGCCACACGCGACGCGGAGCCGGGTTCGTGGGCGCGCTGACTGGCGCTGCCCGAGCCATTCCGACCCTGGGTTTGCTCACACTCTTTGGTTTGGCTCTGGGTATTGGGTTGGAGGCGCCGATCCTGGCGCTCATTGTGCTGGCTATCCCGTCCCTGCTGGCTGGCGCGTATGCGGGTGTGCAGTCCGTGGATGTGTCCACTGTGGCGGCGGCTCGGGCCATTGGTATGAGCCCGTCACAAGTGATTTTCAAGGTGGAGCTGCCGCTTGCGATGCCGGTGCTGATCGGTGGTCTGCGTGCTGCGACCCTGCAAGTGGTGGCGACCGCGACCCTTGCTGCCTATACCTCCGATACCGGGCTGGGGCGTTATCTCTTCGCCGGTCTGAAATCCCGTGATTACCCACAGATGCTCGCCGGTTCCGTGCTGGTGGTGCTTCTCGCCATTGTTCTTGAAGTCCTCCTTGCCGCGGTCCAGCGCCGAGCAGCCGCCAAAGCTTCCCCTCACCGCGCGAAGACTCGCGCGACCAGCCCCCGTCCCGTCTAAGCCACCCAAAAATTTCGTCTCATGACCTCACCGTTGAAAGGACCCATCATGACTCGCACTATCTCCCGCAGAACACTCACCGCTGGATTCGGAGGCATCGCCCTGATTGGCGCCCTCGGACTTGCCGGATGTGGAAGCTCCGATCCTCTTGCCACCTCCAGCAGCGCTGCCAGCAGCTCCGCCGCCGGAAAGACCGTTGTAGTGGGATCCCAGGATTACTACTCCAACGAGATCATCGCCGAAATCTACTCGCAGGCTCTCGAGGCCGCCGGCTACACCGTTGACCGCCAGTTCCGTATTGGACAGCGCGAGGTGTACATTCCGGAAATCGAATCCGGAAAAATCGACCTCTTCCCCGAGTACTCCGGCCCATTGCTTCAGGTCTGGGAACCTGACACCAAGGCCCGCTTGAGCGATGACGTCTACGCGGCCCTCAAGGAAGCTACTCCGTCCGGGTTGCGCGTTCTGGACCAGTCAGAAGCATCGGACCAGGACTCCTACGTAGTCACCAAGGCATTCGCTGAAAAGTGGGACCTCAAGACCATTGAGGACCTTGCAAAGGTCACCACCCCACTCACCCTCGGCGGTAACTCCGAAGGCGAAAACCGTCCAAACGGACCAAAGGGCCTCAAGAGCACCTACAGTGTTGACGTCTCCTTCACCCCGATTGAAGACGGTGGCGGACCTTTGACCGTGAAGGCGCTCAAGGATGATGACATCCAGCTCGCCATCATCTACACGGCCGATCCTTCCATCCAGGAAAACGACCTCGTGTCCCTCGAAGACACCAAGGGCCTGTTCTTGGCTTCGCACGTAGTCCCACTCGCTAGCGAGAACGTGGACGACGCCGCCGCTGAGGTCATCAACAAGATCAGCGCCGCCATGTCCCCTGAGGAACTCATCGCCATGAACTCGCGCAGCGTCAACGAAGAGTTGCCTGCCGCGACCATCGCGAAGGACTGGCTGGCCGAAGCCAACATCTAATTCCTGGGGTCAGTTCCCGGAAGCAGTTAGTATCTCGGAAGCTTGACTGCAAAACGCAAGCGGGCGTCGTCGTAATCCATACGACCCGCCCGCTTTGCTATGCCCGGGACTATTCCAGCGCCAGTGCTCCGTCTTCCGGCCGTCCGTCATGGGGGTAATGCCAGTACCCGGAACAACAGGGACTCCTCCGGCCGCTCAAAGCGCGGTTGTATGGAAAGTGGCTACCATCCACCTCCATGCGAGGCCGTTTTGATACAGCTTTTTTCGAAAAAGTTGTAGTGAAGTGTTCTCACCTCGAGCGGGAGTTGTAGTGAAATGACCTCGCAACGAATGACGACAGGAACCCGAATGTCCGCCCCCGCCACGGCGAACACCTCGCCCGAAGGCCCATCTACCGGACGCGTCTCTCAACAGACCGCGATCCTCACCATCATCTTGTTGAGCTACTTCATGGTGCTCCTCGATAACTCCGTGATCTTCACGGCGCTGCCGAGCCTCCAAGCGGATCTGGATCTCACGCCCGGCGAGCTGTCCTGGGTTCAGGACATTTACACGCTGGTGTTCGGCGGATTCCTGCTCCTAGGCGCCCGAGCGGGCGATCTCCTAGGCCGTC
This sequence comes from Neomicrococcus aestuarii, assembly GCF_014201135.1. Taxonomy (NCBI): domain Bacteria; kingdom Bacillati; phylum Actinomycetota; class Actinomycetes; order Micrococcales; family Micrococcaceae; genus Neomicrococcus; species Neomicrococcus aestuarii. Next base: position 996,794 of record NZ_JACHDR010000001.1, read on the forward strand.
GCCGCGTATTTATCGCCGGCCTCGCCATCTTCACCTTGGCATCGTTCCTCATTGGAATCGCCCCAGCAGGTTGGTGGATCATCGCGTCCCGCGCGCTTCAAGGCATCGGCGCCGCCATCGTCGCCCCCGCCACGTTATCCCTTCTCACCTCGAGCTTCGCCGAGGGCAACGAACGCTCACGCGCCATCTCGTGGTACGGGGCGACGGTCGGCATCGGTGCGAGTCTTGGACTCGTTCTCGGCGGCGCGCTCACGTCCTGGATTTCGTGGCGGGCCGGATTCTTCGTCAACGTCCCGATCGGCATCGCCATGATCGCGCTAGCGCCGAAGTACCTTCCGGAAAGTGAACGTCAACGCGGGAAGTTCGATCTTCCCGGCGCGCTCCTCGCGACCTTCGGCGTGGGCGCTGTGGTCTTCGGAGTCATCGAGTCAGTGGAGCAAGGGTGGAACTCTCTGACGACGCTCAGCTCGTTGGCCATCGGCGTCATTCTGTTGGCAGCGCTGGTCTTCAACGAACGACGAGCCGCGCAACCCATCATGCCGCTACGCCTCTTCGCAAGCCGCGAGCGCACCGGCGCGTATATCGTGCGGCTCTTGTTCTTGGGCGCAATGATCGGTTTCTTCTATTTCAGCAGCCAGTTCATGCAAGGCGTTCTGGGTTTCACCCCGCTTCAAGCGGGCGCAGGGTTCCTACCGATGACCATCGTGAACTTCGCCGTTGCCCTCTCAAGCCCCGCTATCACGCGCCGGTTTGGCACGACGCTACCCATCGTCGTCGGAATAGCAATCGCCTGCGCTGGAGTGCTCTGGCTCAGCCATGTGCACGTGAACACCAACTACCTCACGGACCTCGCGCTTCCCATGCTGCTGATCGGCGCAGGTCAGGGTCTTGCGTTTGCGCCGCTGACTTCGGCTGGCATTGCGGGCGTCGCGGTTGAGGACGCCGGTGCCGCGTCCGGCCTGGTCAACACGTTCCACCAAGTGGGAATGTCGCTGGGTCTCGCGGTGGTGGTTGCGGTGGCGACCCCTGTAGCTACTTCGGAGGACGACGACGCCGCTCGGCTTGCGCTGGAATCTAGCGTCGCACTGTCCACGGGCAGCCTGTTCATAGTGCTGTCCTTGGTGGTGGCCTTCGTGTTGATTGTTCCGGCGGCCGTTTCCAGCCGCCGGAAGCTCTCACAAAAGTAGCCGAGATAGCGAGATCTAAAAGACGGTCGCGAGTACTACCAGGTGCTGGCAACCATCTTTTCGGCTATCCAGCCACCCCGGATACCTCGGCTACCCCGGACTACCCCCGATGCGCGGCCAATTTGCGACAACTTTTCGCGAAGAAGCTGTAGAAAGTCGTCCGCACATGGGCGGAGTTGTAGCGAAGTGGCCTCACATGGAGGGGTGGTTGTAGTGAAATGGCCTCACATCGAGGCGTATGGCGGCTCGTTAGACCGCGACGCCCTGATGTGAGGCCAAAAGTGGTGGATCTCCGAGGAGTTATGGGCGGACGATGACCTTAAGGGCTTCGCGATCGTTCATGAGGCGGTAAGCCTCGGCGACTTCGCTGAGCGGAAGGTCGGCGTCGAAGACCTGGCCGGGGTCGATTTCCCCGTTGAGTACCTGAGGAATCGCAGCCTCAATGTACGCGCGAACTGGGGCTGGACCACCAGCGAGCATGGCGTTCTTTCCAAAGAGGGAGCCGAAGCCGATCGGCGCTTCTTCGTACTGCGGAACACCCACGCGAGAAATGATGCCGCCGGGACGAACAATGCCGTATGCCTGTTCGTAGGCTGGCATCAGTCCAACCGCTTCGAGAACAACGTGCGAGCCTTCGCCATCGGTCAGTTCCATGACCTTTGCGATTCCCTCATCGCCGCGCTCAGCAACTACGTGGGTCGCACCGAATTTGCGGCCCAGATCCGTACGCGAAGTGTGGCGCCCCATCAGGATGATCTTCTCAGCACCGAGCTGCTTGGCAGCCAAAACAGCGGACAGGCCAACAGCACCATCACCGATCACGGTCACGGTCTTGCCCGGTTCAACCCGACCCATGTGAGCCGCGTGGTAGCCGGTCAAGTAGACGTCGGAAAGGGTGAGCAGCGAAGGCAAAAACTTCTCGTCAACATCGTTGGGAATCTTCACGAGAGTGCCGGCAGCCTGAGGCACGCGCATGAGCTCAGCCTGAGCACCACCGACCTCCACATTGCCATACCATCCACCGTGTTTGCAGGCCGTGTGGAAGCCCTCTTGGCAGAAGGAGCACGTGTTATCCGAGAACGCGAAGGGTGAAATGACAAGATCGCCAACGGACAAACCGGTAACCTCGGAGCCGAGCTCCTCGATGATTCCGATGAACTCGTGGCCCATGGGTCGCGGCTCATCGGAGGTGGGCATCGAGTGGTAGCCGTGAAGGTCTGAACCACAAACGCAAGCCATTGTGACGCGAACAATCGCATCCGTGGGAGCCTGCAAAGTAGGAGCTGGAACGTCGATGACACGGACGTCACCGGCACCGAACATGTAAGTTGCGCGCATAAAAAATATGCCTTTCAAAAAATCTGAGAATGAAATAAGAGATTGAAGCCAGGCGTCTGGACGGCCAGATCGCCTGCCTATCAGTGAGGACTAGACCACGGGCTTAAGCCTCAGGAATTGGCATGCCGAAGTTGTCTAGGGTGATGAACTCAGGCTCTGGACCGCCTCGCACGCCAGTGTCCAATGCATCAATAGCAGCTAGATCCTCAGAAGTGAGTTCGAAGTCAAAGACATCGAAGTTCTGCTGGATACGGCTTGGCGTCACCGACTTCGGGATAGCCGAACGGCCTTCCTGAAGGTGCCAACGCAACATGACCTGGGCGGCGGACTTGCCGTACTTTTCGCCGATGGCCAGCAGCACTGGATCCTGAAGGGTGCTGCGCTGCTCGCCGCTTTCGCCACGGTAGAACGTGATGCCACCGATCGGTGACCACGCTTGAGTGATGATGCCATGCTCAGTGTGCAGAGCCTGAAGCTCTTTCTGCTGGAAGTACGGGTGTACTTCAATCTGGTTCACGGCTGGAACAACGGTGGTTTCCGCGAGCAAACGGTTGAGGTGTTCGGGCATGAAGTTGCTAACGCCGATCGCGCGCACCTTGCCGTCAGCCAACAGCTTCTCAAGCGCCTTGTAAGCCTCAATCGTCAGCTCAAAGCGGCTTGGCAACGCCTGGTGAAGGATCAGAAGGTCGATCTGCTGGACGCCGAGTTTGCCCACGGCCTTGTCAAAGGCGTGAAGAGTGGCGTCGAACCCGTAGTCGCTGATCCAAATTTTGGTCTCAATGAAAACCTCGGAGCGGTCCAGACCGGAGGAGGCAATTGCTTCTCCCACTTGGCGCTCGTTGCCGTAGGCGGCGGCCGTATCGATGTGACGGTAGCCGGCTTCAAGCGCGGCCGTCACCGAAGAAGTCGTTTCCTCGGGCGAGGACTGGAACACACCAAAGCCAAGGGCTGGAATGGTCACGCCGTTGTTGAAGGTCAAAGTTGGAATTGAATGAGTTGTCATGTTTACAACGCTAGGGAACTTGCCAACGCTTGGGCAGGGTCTGTTGGTACCCCCTTCACCACCGTGTCCTTCACCACGCCCACGGACGCAAGCTGCGTCGTCGTCATCAAAAGCCGGACGCAAAAAGGGGTACAGGCAGTACCTGCCTCACCAGCGGAAAAGGACGTAGCGTAGAGGAATGGATTTGAAAGCCGACACCCGCGAATTCCTTGCCACTCGCCGCGCTCGCATCACCCCGGATAAGGCCGGGCTGCCCGCGTACGGCGGCAATCGGCGTGTGCCGGGGCTGCGTCGCGAAGAAGTGGCGATGCTTGCCGGAGTCAGCGTTGACTATTACACGCGGCTCGAGCGCGGCAATCTCCGCGGCGTCTCGGACGAGGTTTTGTACGCGCTCGCGGAGGCTCTCCAGCTAGACGACGCCGAGCGCAGTCACCTCTTCGATCTCTCCCGGGCCGCCAATGCAGGTGGCGCCGCGCGAGCTCGTGCACCGCGACGTTCCAATAGTGTTTTGCGTCCGGTACTTCAGCGGATGCTGGATTCGATGGAATCGGTTCCCGCGTTTGTGCGGAATGGTCGATTGGATGTGGTGGGCGCGAACGCGTTGGGTCGCGCGCTGTACTCCCCGCTCTATGATTTCGCAGCCCGCACCGGTAGCTCCGTGGTGAACTCGGCGCGCTTTCAATTCCTGGATCCAGAAGCCGCCGCCGCGTATTGGGGCGATCAGTCGGACCGGATCATGCATGACTCGGTGGCGATCCTGCGAGCGCAAGCGGGGCAAAACCCCTATGACAAGTCGCTGACGGATCTGGTGGGCGAGCTCTCCACGCGCAGCGAGGATTTCCGTGGGTTGTGGGCGAATCACGATGTTCGCCACCACCGCTCCGGAACCAAGACGTTCCATCACCCGGTGGTCGGCGCCCTGGAGTTGGACTATGAGGCACTCCTGCTGCCAGCCGATCCCGGGCTCCAGCTCAACGTGTACACCGCGGCCGAGAATTCTCCGTCGAGCGATGCGCTCAAGATGCTGGCCTCGTGGGCGGCAAGCACCGCGGACGTTGCGAGTACTGCGGACTCACGCCTCGAGAGTTGAGAACTCAGCTGAGGCAACATACCTACTTGGCGCACTCCGGGACGGAACGACGGTTGGGAAGACAGTCTTGGTGCACTAATGGTGCCCCCACTGGGACTCGAACCCAGACTGAATCGATTTTAAGTCGATTGCCTCTGCCATTGGGCTATGGGGGCGGTGCGCTTACCGAGTACACGAACTAGCGCGTTTAACAGCTTAAAGCACAAGGCGCGATGTCCCCGAATTCAGGGGCATCGCGCCTTGCTAAAAACTACTCAGAAGCAAGAACTACTTCTTTGGTGAAGCGGCTTCAACGAATGCCGAGCGTGGGTCATCCATGTTCTCGAGCTGCGAGATATCGCGATGCAAGAACAAAGAACCGAACCAGTCGCCAGCAACGCGGAGCTTGCGCTCGACGGTTGGCATGGCCATGCCGTGGTAGCCGCGGTGTGCCAACCATGCGAGGGGGCCCTTGAGTCCGATAGTGCCTACAACAGGGAGACCCTTGATGTTTGCAACACCCTTCCAAGAACCGAAGCCTGCAACAGCGCCGAGGGACTCGTGCTTGTAGTCCTCAACGGTGCCAACGCCGTAGCGGGTTGCGTAGAGGTTCTTGACGAGGCGCTTGGCCTGGCGGATAGCGTGCTGAGCGTTAGGAACGCACATGCCACCTACACCGTTGCCGGTGAGATCAGGAACAGCGGCGTTGTCGCCAGCGGCCCATGCGCCTTCGATTGGTCCTTCGTCGCCCGTGATGCGCAAGTCGGCACCGGTGCGGATGCGTCCGCGCTCTTCGATCGGGAAGTCGGAGTTGCGGACCATGGGGTTGGCCTGAACGCCAGCGGTCCACACGAGGGTGTCCGTCTCGAACTCGTCTGCTGGGGTCTTGTCCGGCATGTTGATGAGCTTGAGCTTGCCGTCCGTTGCATCGGCGAGGGAGGTGTTCAAGAGAACCTCAACGCCGCGGGAGCGCAAGTGCTCAACAACCCAAAGAGCCTGCTCTTCGGTAACTTCCGGCATGATGCGGCCCATGGCTTCAACCATGACGAAGCGGATTTCGCTCTGCTTGACGCGGTCGTTCTGCTTGACTGCTTCGCGAACCATGTCTTCGAGTTCGGCGATGGTCTCGATGCCGGCGAAGCCGCCACCCACAACCACGAAAGTCAGCGCACGAGCGCGAGCTGCGGCGTCCGTCATGAGGGAGCCAGCTTCAACGCGCTCCAGCACGGAGTCACGAATTGCTACAGCTTCTTCGATGGTCTTGAGGCCAATACCGGCTTCCGCAAGACCTGGGATTGGGAACGTGCGGGTTACAGCGCCAGCTGCCATCACAACGTCGCGGTAAGGAATCTCGAAAGATTCGCCCGACTCAGGCTGCACCGTAGCAACGCGGCGAGCGTGGTCAACATTGATGACCTTGCCGTTGATCAGTTCGGTGTCCTTGAGGTGACGGCGGTGAGAAACAACCGCGTGACGAGCCTCGATCTGGCCGCCTGCAACCTCAGGAAGGAATGGCTGGTACGTCATGTACGGATTGGGGTCAACCAGGGTAACGATTCCCCCATGAACCTTGACCTTTTTTTGAAGACCAAGTGCAACATAAAGCCCGACGTAACCGCCGCCAACAACGAGGATACGAGGGCGCTCTGAAAGCTCAACAGAAGTAGGCATATCCCCATCCTACCCACGAATGCAAACTTTGTGAAAACGTTCACGAAGTCAAAGTCCGGAGCGCTGTGGTTAGGAGTTCTTGCGGCGTTGCACAAAAAGCACGACGGCGGCCGCCCCGGTCCCGAGGATGAGCAGTCCCGTTCCTATCACCAAGAGCGCAGGAAGGTTGGTTCCCGTGCTCGGGGCTACCGGTTTAGGTGCTGCGTGCGTCGAGGGGAGATCGGTTTCCGTGGCCGACGGCGCCGCTGCGCTCTGCGTAGGAGCAGCTGCCCGGCGGTGCACGCGAATCCAATCGGCGATGGTGTCCGAGGCGTCCGGTTCCCACGCGGGAAGTTCGGCCGTCAGGGCCGCATTGGCGTCAATCAGTCCGAACCCGTACTGGTTATCAAAACCGTCCGGTCCGGCGTCTTTCGCGGTGGCTTCGATGCGGTGCCGCACTTCGGCCGCGGAAAGCTCCGGGTACTTCGCGCGGATCAGTGCCGCGACTCCAGCCACGATGGGGGCTGCGCCTGAGGTGCCGGACCACGTGGTGTAGCCGCCTCCGGGAATGCCGCCCACCAGATCAACCGCTGGCGCGGCCACGCCGATGGAGATTCCCTGAGTTGAGGAGTCCCAGCTGGCTTTGTTGTCCCGGTCTACGCCGGCGACCACCAGGACGCCGGGGATCGTTGCGGGAGCGCCTACTTGCAGCATGCCGCCGGATCGGTTTCCGGCCGCCGCCACAATCAGGACGTCTTTTTGCTCGGCGTAGAGGAACGCGTCATCCCACGATTCGGGCCAGTCCTGACCCGTGGAGCCTAGAGAAATGTTGATGACCTTGGCGCCGTTGTCCACGCTCCACTTCACGGCGTCCGCTACTTGCGCGTCCACGTCCGGACCGCCCGGATTGTCCTTACCCATAAGGAGGGACACCGAGAGCAGCTTCGATTCCGGCGCTACCCCGATGATTCCGGAGTCCCCCGGTCCCGGCTTGGGCAGGGGTGAGGGTTTTGCAGAGGACGACGACGCCGCAGCTTTCGTTGCGCTGGAAGATGCGCTCGATGATGCCGAGGAAGATGCTTGCGCAGAAGCTGAAGCCTTCGCTGAAGCTGCCGCGCTCTCTTGAGCTTTCTCGCGTTGAGCACGAAGCTTGCCGATGAGCTCCGAGTTGTTTCCGCGACCGGCCAACATGGTGGCCACCAGCGTGCCGTGTTCGGGGAGGGATCCAAGCGGTTTCGAACCGTTCTTAGCTCCCGCGCCCGAGGCGTCGTAGCCGCCAGCCATGGCACCGGAAAGGTCTTGGTGGGACGTGTCCACGCCGGAGTCGATCACGGCAACGGTCACACCGGCGCCTCGCGTGACTTTCCACGCTTGGTCAATCCCGTAGTCCTTGATCCAGTACTGCTGCTCCCGCGCTTCATCGGCGCTGGCAGCTGGCGCAAACACGCCTGCCCCGAAAATAGCGGCAACCAATCCGGCACTCACTAAAGAACGCGCTCGGGAACCCCAGCGGCGTCGTCGTACGGGAAAGGAATCAGTGGACGTGTTCGAAAGCAGAAAAGTATGAGTCATAGAGTCACGCGTGAAGCAAGTGAAAGTGCGATTCCGTCGAGGATATCGTGTTCACTTGCCGAGGCGTGAGTGACGCGGCCGTGGGAGTCTTCGCGCACGCGCATCAAAATTTCTTGCCAAATGAGAGCGCCAGCACCAATGACGTCCACGCGACCCGGGTGCATGAAGCCCAGCTCAGCGCGCTTTTCACGCGTCATGGTGAGCAAAGACTGCGTCGCGGCAGCGTAACGTTCCACGGTCAGCTCGGCGCCGTTGATGCGTTCGGACTCGTAGTGATCCAGCATCAAACCGTGGGCCGTGATGGTGGTGACGGAGCCGGCCACGCCAATAACCTTGGTGACCTTCTCAAAAGGAATCACCTCGGCGACGCTCTTGAGCATCGCGCGAATCTCGGCGCGAGCGGCCGTGACATCGTCGAGCCGCGGCGGATCCGTGGTCAGGTAGCGCTCCGTGAAGCGCACGCATCCCATGTTCACGGAAATGGCCCTCTCAACGCCGCTGCGCGTGCCGATCACGAACTCCGTGGAGCCGCCACCCAAATCAACCACCAGGACGGTGTCATCTTCGGCGACGTCTACGGCGCTCAGCGCACCAGCGAAGCTCAACTGTGCTTCCTCTTCGCCAGAAATCACGTCAGGCTCAACGCCCAAACGAGAGTGGATGCCGCGCTTCAGCAGCTCGCTGTTGGTGGCGTCCCGCGTTGCCGAGGTCGCGACAAAGCGGATGCCTTCGGCGCCGTGACGGCGAATGATGTCCGCGTATTCGTCGGCCGCATCAAAGGTGCGAGCGAGCGCTTCGTCGGAGAACGCGTGGGTCTCATCGACACCTTCACCCAAACGGACAATGCGCATTTCGCGCACCACATCGTTCAGGTAGGTGGCGGAGGTGCGGTCGGCATCCATGGAGATTGCGTCGGCGATGAGCAATCGGATGGAATTGGTGCCGCAGTCAATGGCTGCAACGCGCATTACAGTGCACCCCCTTCGGAGTTCTGCTCGGCCATTTCTGCGTTCGCGCCGGTGTTTGCGTCAGCGTTCGCTTCCGCCTCTGCTTTGAGGCGGCGCAAGCGCTTCTTCTCCTCCGCGTCCGCGAGCTCCTGGGTCTTCACGTGACGGCTCAAATCCTTGTTGGGCAGCGGCGCTTCGTTGTCCCAAGCACCCGCGCAAGAGCACACGTCAGCGGTCCACCATTCAGCGATTCCGGCGATCGCTTCATCGCCCAGCGGGTTGACGTCAGGACCGGCGGACAGAGAATGACCCACCAAAACATGCAGGCATTTCACGCGCTCAGGCATACCGCCGGCGCTAATTCCCTTGATCTCAGGGACTTCGCCCACGCCGCTGAGTTCACCGATTCGATCCCGCTCAGCCAAGTAATGTTCGTGAGCTTGGCGGTAGGCGGCTGCGAGTTCGGCGTCCTCGGTGAGGCGCTCGTTCATGGCATTCATGAGTCCCCCGGCTTCGAGGCGCGACACGGCGCTCGTCAGCGTGGGGTGGGTGAGGTAGAACGTGGTGGGGAACGGGATCCCGGAGGATAGCCGTGGCGCCGTGGTAGCTACCAGCGGGTTTCCACAGACACAGCGGGCGCCCACCTCCACAATGTCTCGAGCGGGGCGGCCAAGCTGGCGCGCGATCGTGTCAAGATCATGTTGGCTGGGGGTTTTGGTTTCCGTCACCACACAACTCCTTCAGTACGGGCAAGCACTCGGCTTGCTGGCGTTGCCTGGCGATTGGAGGTCCGTGAACCGCACAAAACGCGTAACTCACTGCCATTGTGGCTACGGTTTCCGCGAAGACTCTGGCGGTCGACGCCGATTAGTCAGTGGCAGCGCGCTTGACGGTGTCCCACAAGGCGTCAGCCCACGGCAAATCTGTGCGAACTTCATTGGGTGATTGGTTCTCGGGGACGCTCGTGTCTTCACCGGTAGCCCCAATAACCATGTATTTCCGTTCGCCGGGCATCACCAAGTTTATCCGGTCACGGGCTTGCTGTTTGATGTATTCAGGATCACTCCAGCGCGCGATCTCTTGCTTGAGCTCTTCTTGTTCAGCCGTTTTCGTGGCGATCGACTCTTCAAGAGCGCTAATTTCGGCGCGCTGCTTCACGAATGTTCCCACCGTCGGAAACAGGAATGCCAAGAGCGCAATGCCCACGACGGCCCACACCACGAGCTTGCCGGAGAACGTCTTCGCGGGTACCGGCTCGCCAACAGCCTCATGCTTTTTTGCGGCATTAGCGTCCGCGATTTCCTTGGAATGACCAGAGATTCGCGGGGCCTTGACGGCGCCGGAGAGTTGTGCGCGAGTTTGCGCGCGACGATGCTGCTTCGAGGCCGGCTTATGGGGCTGGTTACTCTTGGCGGGCGCGGTTTTAGGTCCGGCCTTTTCAGATTTTTTAGAGGACGACGACGCCGCCGCGCGATCCGTAATTTTCGTTGCGGCCGCAGTGGGTCGCCTTCCGGAAACGCGAGGAATCTCACTTGTCTCGGAGTCATGGACGGCGGATGCCATGTCACGAGAGGACACGTTGGTGCGCGTATTCCGCGAATCCTTAGCCGAAACCACGGGAATGGCGTCAGTTGCCGGATCCGTCTCCGATTGGTGGTGAGAAGACGTGCCGGAGGATGAGTTGCCGGAAGGACTCAAGTACGTGCGCGGCTTTTGCGGTTTGCGATACGCCATGATGCTCCTTCCGGGGACGACTGAGGGGAACCGCCAGCGTGGCAGCTCCCCTCAGAGGTTACTCGGGTTTTAGGTCAATCTAGCCTTTGAAACGCGGGAAGACGCTCTTTCCAGCGTATACAGCGGCATCTCCCAGTTCTTCTTCAATGCGAAGAAGCTGGTTGTACTTCGCTACGCGCTCGGAGCGAGCTGGTGCACCGGTCTTGATCTGACCTGCGTTGGTTGCCACGCAGATGTCAGCAATGGTGGTGTCTTCGGTTTCGCCCGAACGGTGGGACGTGATGGTGGTGTACATGTTGCGCTGAGCCAACTGCACGGCGTCCAGGGTTTCCGTGAGGGAACCAATCTGGTTGACCTTCACCAGCAAGGAGTTTGCGGTGCCCTTGTCGATGCCTTCTTGAAGGCGCTCAGGGTTGGTCACGAAGAGGTCATCGCCCACCAACTGGACCTTGTCGCCGATAGCGTCCGTGAGGACCTTCCAGCCGTCCCAGTCGTTCTCGTCGAGAGGATCCTCGATGGAGACCAGTGGGAAGTCGTTGACGAGCTGTGCGTAGTAATCGCTCATTTCCTGAGCGGACTTCTGCTGGCCTTCGAACGTGTAAGAACCGTTCTCGAAGAACTCGGAGGAAGCTACGTCAAGGGCAAGAGCGATCTGTTCGCCCGGCTTGTAGCCAGCCTTCTCGATGGCTTCGGTGATGAGCTCAAGGGCTGCACGGTTGCTTGGCAGGTTTGGCGCGAAGCCACCCTCGTCTCCAAGACCGGTGGAGAGGCCCTTTTCCTTGAGGACGGACTTCAGGTTGTGGTAAACCTCAACGCCCCAGCGCAAGCCTTCGGAGAAGGTCGCTGCACCGATAGGGGCGATCATGAATTCCTGGATGTCAACGTCAGAGTCCGCGTGGGATCCACCGTTGAGGATGTTCATGAGTGGGACGGGAAGCAAGTAAGCGTTTGGTCCGCCCAAGTACTTGTAGAGCGGGAGGCCAGCAGATTCTGCGGCGGCGCTTGCTACGGCGAGGGAGACGCCCAAGATGGCGTTAGCGCCGAGGTTGGACTTGTTCGGGGTGCCGTCAAGATCAATCATGATCTGGTCAACGAGGCGCTGTTCGGTAGCGTCAACGCCTTCGAGTGCTGCACCGATCTCGTCGATGACAGCGTCGACGGCTGCCAGTACGCCCTTGCCCTGGTAGCGGGCAGCATCGCCGTCACGCTTTTCGACAGCCTCGAATTCACCCGTCGATGCGCCAGAAGGAACAGCGGCGCGTCCCATCGATCCGTCGGAAAGAAGAACCTCCACCTCAACGGTGGGGTTTCCGCGGGAATCAAGAATTTCACGAGCGTGGATGGCGTCGATGTAAGCCATGAAATAACTCCTTTGTTGTGGCAGTCCGGCCCTTGGCCCAGTGATGCCTATTGGGTGCCACTTATCAGACTAGCGCGGCGAAACTTCCAGAAATAAACCGTGCAGCACTATTTCCAAACTTTTTACTCTTGAGAAGTGCCAATGCTGTCTCTCCAGCGATTCACCGCGCTGCGCAGAGCGCGTTCCGGATCCACTCCGTCGCGGTGGGCTTCGAGAGCAAGGGCCAACAAGTGTTCGCCGAGCGATTCCTCGGTCCACTCCCCCGATACTTCATGAGTTTCGTTGACTGGAGCCGGAATCTTTTGACCGGTTCCGGCTTCCCATCGTTGCGTGCGGGCGATGGCCTTCTCGGCATACATCAGTGCGGGTAAGGAGGAAGGAAGTCCAGCGAACGGGTGGGTTCGCTCTGGTTTCTCGGCACGTTTGGCCGCGTCCCACTGTGCGATTACTTCTTCGCTGGTGGTGGGGAACGAGTCTTGGAACGTCCCGTCCGGCTTATAGATGTGAACGTTGCGGCGAATCATTTTGTCAGCGAGGGCTCCCGCGACATCGTCGAATTTGAAGGAGCCGCGCTCTTCGGCGATGGCCGAATGGAGGACCAGCTGTAGCAACAGATCACCTAGTTCGCCCTTGAGCTCAGAATCGCCGTGGCCTTCTTCGATGGTCTCGACGAGCTCGTAGGACTCTTCAATAAGAAATTCGACGAGCTGCGCGTGCGTGAGGGCTTTCGTCCACACGCAGTGCTCGCGCAACTCGTCGATGATCGTCAGGAGACGATCCATTTCGCTACTCAATGTTTAGAGGGCTCCCAAAACTACTTGGATTCCTTCTCTGAGGACTCGGAATCGTCCTCATCATCTTCGTCTTCATCGTCTTCGTCGAAGTCCTCGTCGAAGTCGTCTTCGTCCCACTCTTCGTCGTCGTCATCATCGTCGTCATCGAAGGACTCGTCGAGTTCTTCGTAGGCTTCGTTGATGTACTCCACGAGGGCTTCGCGCTCTTCAAGCGGCAAGAAGGCAGCTTCTGCAGCGTTGAGCGTGAGGTCCAAGAGATCGTCGAGGTCGTAGTCGAAAGCTTCAACCAAGAGCTCGAACTCGTCAGAGATGGTGGTGCCGCTCATGAGGCGGTTGTCTGGGGAGATCGTGACGTTGAAGCCGGTCTGGTACAGCAAGTCGATCGGGTGGGACTCGATGCCCTCGCCGAACTGCTCTACAGCGCCGGTCTGCAGGTTGGAGGATGGGCACACTTCCAAGGCGATGCCACGGTCGCGAACCCATTCAGCCACGGTTCCGAGGCTAACCAGTCCGGTGTTCTCATCCACGTCTTCGCCGTCGTCATCCGTGCCGCCGAACTCAACCGTGATGTCCTCAGCGATGCGCACGCCGTGGCCCAAGCGCAAAGCGCGGCCTACAAGGAGAGCGTCCTTGATGGAGTCGAGGCCTGCGGCTTCACCGGCGTGAACCGTGGTGGGGAAGAAGTTTTCAGCGAGAAGATCGAACGCTTCCTTGTGCTTTGACGGTGGGAAGCCATCCTCGGCTCCTGCAATGTCAAAGCCGCAAACGCCGGAATCGCGGTACTTGAGGGCAAGCTTTGCTACCTCAACACCGTTGTCAGCGTGGCGCATGGCGGTGATGATCTGTCCCACCTGGATGCGTCCGCCGGCGTCGAGCACAGCGTCCACGCCTTCGTCGAGGCCCTGCTGCACTGCTTCGATGGCATCTGACATGGTCAGGCCGTTCTTGGTGTGCTGTTCAGGAGCCCAGCGTACTTCGCCGTAGATCACGCCGTCATCGGCGAGGTCCTCAACGAACTCGCGAGCAATACGAACCAAGGCGTCCTTGGTCTGCATCACTGCAATGGTGTGGTCAAAAGTTTCTAGGTAACGCTCAAGCGAGCCGGAGTCAGCGGACTCTAGGAACCATTCCTCGAGTTCTTCTGGCGTGTTAGCCGGAAGCTCGTGCCCTACTTCCTTCGCAAGATCAATGATGGTGGCCGGACGAAGTCCGCCGTCCAAGTGATCGTGGAGGGAAACCTTAGGGAGATCGCGGAAGTCGAATTCGGGGGAATAGGCCGTGAGAATCGTTTCGTCAGTCACGCTTTCAGCCTAGTGGGTTTTACTGCCCGCGCGCACCAATTCAGGGCCGTGGTGCGTGAGTTTCGCTCAGGGCCGGTTATCGCGTGCGGCTAGCGTTCCAGACCGGGTTTTGAGGACGACGACGCCGCACCGTTTCGTTCGTCGCGGAGCACATCAATTCCCGAGACATCCACTTCGATATTCCGGCCGAGCTTCTTCAGGATGAAGTTCACGAGTTTGTCCAAGAGGAAGCCCAAGATCATGGCGACCACCACGGAAATCACAATGCCCAGCAGCTTGTTGTGTTCCATCCATTGGCCCGCAATGGCACCCACGGCGCTCGAGTACGCGGACCAGGTGAGGCATCCAAAAGCGTCGAGGAGCGCAAAGCGTTTGGGCGGGAAACGGGTGGCTCCGGCGGTGAAGTTCACGGCGACGCGGCCCACCGGAATGTAGCGGGCGGTGAATAGCAACAGCGCCCCGCGGCGCATGAGTTCGTGGTGTGCAAACGTGAAGGCTTTGCGCGCACGAGGTGTGCGCATCCACCGCCATCGTTCGGTTCCGACGGCGCGCCCTAGGCGGTACGCCACTTGGTCGCCGTAGAACGCTCCCAGCGCCCCCACTGGAACTAGTAGCCAGAAGTTTGGGGAACCGGAGGTGACGGCCACAGAGGCCAACGCCACGATCAGCGATTCGCTGGGGACAACAGGAAAGAAGCCGTCAACGACGCAGAACACAAAAAGTGCTGGCAACACCCACCAAGCGGCTGATGCCATGATGATCGCTTCGTTGACGGCTTCCATGAGCCCCTAAATCTGTGAGGTCAGCGTGAAATTCTGTCCAAGATTAGTGCGGTTGGCTGATAATTTCCTGAAGCCGAGATCTCGAAGCTTCCCTCGAGGGCCTCGTGGGCGCGAACAAACTTCTCCGGAGTGTCCGTCAACAACGTGAAGAGAGGTTGGCCCTTCTTCACGGTCTCCCCCGGCTTCGCGTGCATGCGCACGCCTGCTCCGGCCTGAACAGCGTCTTCCTTGCGGGCGCGGCCAGCGCCGAGACGCCAGGCGGCAACGCCCACGCTCATGGCGTCGAGCTTGGTGAGCACGCCATCTTCCGGCGCCACGATGACCTCGGACTCCTTGGCCACTGGCAAGGTGGCACGAGGGTCTCCGCCTTGAGCTTCAATCATGCGGTTCCATGCGTCCATGGCACGGCCGTCCTTGAGCGCCGCTGCAGGATCGGCGTCCGTGACGCCTGCTGCCGCGAGCATTTCTTCGGCGAGCTTGACCGTCAGTTCCACCACGTCAGCTGGTCCACCACCGGCGAGTACCTCGATGGATTCCTCCACCTCGATAGCGTTTCCGGCCGTCAGGCCCAGCGGGGTGTCCATGTTGGTCACGAGCGCCACGGTGTTCACGCCAGCGTCCGTTCCCAGGTCCACCATGGTGCGTGCCAGCTCGCGGGCATCCTCGAGGTTCTTCATGAAAGCGCCGGAGCCCACCTTGACGTCCAGAACCAGTGCTCCGGTGCCTTCGGCAATCTTCTTGCTCATGATGGAGGAAGCGATGAGTGGGATGGCTTCAACCGTGCCGGTCACATCGCGTAGCGCGTAGAGCTTCTTGTCCGCTGGCGCCAAGCCGGAACCGGCCGCACAGATGACAGCGCCCACGTCCTGAAGCTGCGCCATCATCTCTTCGTTGGACAGGGCTGCACGCCATCCCGGGATGGATTCCAGCTTGTCCAACGTGCCACCCGTGTGGCCCAAACCGCGGCCGGAGAGCTGCGGAACAGCTACACCAAACACGGCCACCAGTGGGGCGAGTGGCAAGGTGATCTTGTCCCCCACGCCGCCGGTGGAGTGCTTATCCGCCGTTGCTTTAACGCCACCGGTTGGAGTGCGCAGGGCGGAGAAATCCATGCGCTCGCCCGAGGCGATCATGGCCGCCGTCCAGCGGCTGATTTCTTCGCGGTTCATGCCGTTGAGCAGGATGGCCATGTTCAGCGCCGACATCTGCTCATCAGCGATGATGCCGCGCGTGTAAGCGTCGATGGTCCAGTCGATCTGTTCGGGAGACAAGATGCCCTTGTCCCTCTTGACGCGGATGATGTCAACAGCGTCAAAGTTTTCTGCGGTGCTCACTAAATCTCCTGAAGCTAGGTATCTGAAGCTGGTCCCTCAACCAGAGGGGCCTTGTGATTAGAGGCCGAGGTTGCGGGGGCCGAAGGCGTCGGGCAGCAAGTAGTCCATGTCCCGCACCCCGTGCGGGGTCATGATTTCGAAGTCCTCGGCGCTGTGCTCAAACAAGAGCTGGCGGCACCTGCCACACGGCATGATGATGTCTTCTTCGCCGTTGACGCAATAGAACGCCCGCAGCTTTCCGCCACCACCCATGTGCAGCTCGCCCACCATGGTGCATTCAGCACACAAGACCACGCCGTAGGCTGCGTTCTCGATGTTGCATCCGGACACTACGCGGCCATCGCTCGTGAGCGCCGCGGCGCCCACGGCGTAGCCCGAATACGGGGCGTACGCGTGGGTCATCGCGGAACTAGCCGCCTCTTTAAGCCGCTGCCAATCAGCGTCGGCGAGCTGCGTCGTCGTCATCAAAAAATCCTTAACCCTTGACGTAGGCCACACCAGCGGCGGCAGGACCGCGGGACTTGCCCACCAAGCCGGCCACAGCCACGATGGTGACCACGTACGGAAGCATGATGAGGAACTGGCTCGGAACCGGCGTGCCCAAAATGGAGAGCACGAACTGCAGGTTGGTGGCGAAGCCGAAGAGCAAAGCGGCGAAGAATGCGCCGATCGGGTTCCAGCGGCCGAAGATCAACGCGGCGAGCGCGATGAAGCCCTGACCGGCAGTCATTTCCTTCGAGAAGGACCCGGAGGACACCAGTGTGAAGAACGCGCCGCCGAGGCCTGCCACCGCGCCACCGTACATGGTGTTGAGGTAGCGAGTGCGGTTCACGTTGATGCCCACGGTGTCAGCGGCGGTGGGGTGCTCGCCCACGGCACGCACGCGCAAGCCCCACTTAGTCTTGAACAGTGCGTACCAAATACCAATGACGGCCACGTACATGAGGTAGCCAACGATGGTCTGGTTAAAGAGGATGTTGCCGAAGATCGGAATATCGGCCAGCACCGGGATACGGATGGTCTCGAAGTGAACCGGGCTGTTGAACGTTTCGGCGTTATCCGCGAGGACCTGCGAGAACAAGAAGCTCGTCAAACCAGTGACCAGCACGTTCAGCACCACGCCCACGATGATCTGATCCACCACGTACTTGATGGCGAAGACGGCAAGCACAAGGCCCACCAAGAGGCCCGCGGCCATAGCGCAGATCAGGCCAACCCACGGGCTGCCCGTGATGGAGGAGCCCACGGCGGCTGCGAAGGCACCCGCGAGGAGCTGTCCTTCAATCGCAATGTTGACGATGCCCGCGCGCTCACCGAGCACGCCGGAGAGGCTACCGAAAATCAGGGGAACTGCGAGGGTGAAGGAGCCGGCGATCAGACCGGTCAAGAACACGCTCGTGGTGTTTGCGGAGCCGATGACCCACACCAAGAAGGCGGCCACGAACACAAACGCGAAGCCCCAGCCCACCCACGAAGAGATGATGCCCTTCTTTGCCGTCGTGTAGAGGGCGTAGGCCGCGAGGGCCACCAGGATGATAGAGAAGATCCAGCCCCACAAAGCCGTGTTGACGTTGAGCGCGGGAAGCTGGATGGCGTCGTTGGCATTGGAAATGCCGAAGCTCGCCGTGGTTCCCGGGTTGCGGATGCCAAAGACAAGAAGTGCAATCAGCGCGAGAACGGCCATGGCAATGGGAGCACCCCAGTTGCGGATGACGGCCTTGTGCGTTGAAACTGTGGGTTCAAGAGTTACTGCGCTCATGCTGCACCTCCAGCGGCGGCTTTGGCGGCACGCTTCTTCGCGCGCTTAGCCCCAGCGTTGAGGCCAAACATAGCGCGAACCAGCGGCGGTGCCGCAATGAAAAGAACAATGAAGGACTGGACCACCAGCACAATGTCGATCGGCACACCAGTTTCGGTCTGCATGCCCACACCACCAGCGCGAAGAGCGCCGAAGAGCAGACCAGCGAACATGGTGCCGATGGGCTTGGAACGGCCCAAGAGCGCCACCGTGATGGCGTCAAAGCCGAACGATGCTGCGATGCCCACCGTGAGGGAGTGCTCGGTACCGGAGATCTGAGCGACGCCGGCCAAACCAGCAAGCGCACCAGCGATCACCATGGCCACAATGTAGCCCTTGGAAACGCTCATGCCTGCAGTGCGGGCCGCGGCTGGGTTGGCGCCGACTGCGCGCATCTCGAAGCCCACGGTGGAGCGGTTGAGCAGCCACCAGCAGAACGCGGTAGCGAGCAGCGCGATGATGAAGCCCCAGTGCAAGCGGAAGTTTTCGCCGAGCAACAGTGGTAGCTGAGCGGACTCCGGCACGATCGGCGAGATGGGGTTGTTAGATCCAGGTCGCAACCAGGACGGCAACGTCAAGAAGTACGCCACGAGGTTCAACGCGATGTAGTTGAGCATGATGGTCACGATCACTTCGTGCGCACCGGTCTTGGCCTTCAAGAAGCCGGCAATACCGGCCCAGATGCCGCCACCGACAATGCCCGCGAGAATCACCACGATCAGGTGAATACCCACTGGAAGGTTCCAAGAGAACCCTACATACGCGGCAAGTGCGGCGCCCATGACGATCTGACCTTGCGCACCAATGTTGAACATGCCGGCACGGAACGCAATCATCACGCCAAGACCCGCGAGGATCAGCGGCGTGGAAACCGTGAGAGTTTCCGTGAAGGGGTAGATCATGTCCCCAAAGTTGCGGCCCTGCGGATTGAAGAACGCGGATTCAAAAAGCGCTCCGTAGGCGTTAGAGACCGCTTTCCAGGCTGCGGTGAGGGTGTCCCCCGGTTGCGCAAAGAAATACGACGACGCTGCCGACACCTTGGGGTCCGTCAGAATGATAAGAATCGCGCCAAAGATCAGCGATGCCACGATCGCGAGGATCGAGACGAGTCCGGAAGCGCTTACAATGCGGGACCAGACGGAATCCTTTGGCTCGTTGAAGTCAGAGCCGCTTGGCGTGGACGGTGTTGCAACAGCAGCCGCAGCCGGGCGCTGTTCGCCCGCCTTGCCTAACTGGTCGATATCCGGCTGGTTGTTGTCCGGCCCGGTTGCCGGCGCTGGGAGCGGGGTCTCGCTCATCGCGTTTCTCCTGCGGTTGAATCTTCGTCAGTGGAGGTCAAAGTGGCTGGCGTTTCGGCGCTCGTAGCGTCTGCTTCTTCGGCTGACATGCCTGCCATCATCAGGCCCAAGGTGTCTCGGTCCGTGTCGCCTGCGACGACGCCCATGAGCTTGCCCTTGTAGAGCACGGCGATGCGGTCCGCGAGCTCGATGACTTCATCAAGTTCGGTGGACACGATGATCACGGGCGTTCCGGCGTCGCGCTCTTTCACGATGCGATTGTGCAAGAACTCGATGGATCCCACGTCCACGCCTCGCGTGGGCTGGGAGGCGATGAACAGCTCGAGCGAACGGGACAGCTCACGAGCCATGGCAACCTTTTGCTGGTTACCGCCGGAGAGCGTTCCCACCGCGCTCTGTGGAGACTGCGTGCGCACATCAAACTCTTGAACCAACTTGAACGCGTTCTTGTCCACGGCGCTAGGGCGCATGGCTAGACCACGAGCGAAAGGCTTGCGATCGTACTGGTTCAGCACCAGGTTCTCAGCCACCGTAAATTCGCCAATGAGACCATCGGTGCTGCGGTCTTCAGGAACGAATCCGACGCCCGCCTCGATGATGTCCTTGACGGACCGGCCCACGAGTTCGCGGCCGTTGAGCTGGACGGAGCCACGCGTGTGGGGCTGCAGGCCCATAATGGCTTCGGTCAACTCTGTCTGGCCGTTACCTTGAACACCGGCCACGGCAAGGATTTCGCCTTCAAAGACGGAGAAGGACACGTCATCCACCACACTGGTTCCGTTGTGGTCCAGGACGGTGAGGTTCTTGACCACGAAGGACTCCGCACCGAGCTTGGGCGGGTTCTTTTCCTGGTGCAGATCAACGCTGCGGCCCACCATGAGGGACGCGAGCTCCGTGGCTGGTGCGCTTGGTTCTGCCGTGCCGACTACCTTGCCGCGGCGGATGATGGTGATCTTGTCAGAGATCGCCTTGACCTCGCGAAGTTTGTGGGAAATGAAAACAATTGATTTGCCGGAAGCTTTGAGCTGGTTGATGATCTCCAGCAACTCGTCCGTTTCTTGGGGGGTGAGCACTGCGGTGGGCTCGTCCAAGATGAGGACCTCGGCGTCACGCACCAGGGCCTTGATAATTTCAACGCGCTGCTGAACACCCACCGGGAGTTCTTCAACCAGCGCATCCGGGTCAACGTCAAAACCATAGCGATCCGAGATCTCACGAATCTTCGCTCGGGTCTTCTCGAGATCCAGCTTTCCTGCCACGCCGGTGTATTCGGAGCCGAGCGCCACGTTCTCCGCCACTGTGAACACGGGGATCAACATGAAGTGCTGGTGCACCATGCCAATGCCTGCGGCCATAGCCTCACGGGGTCCCGAGAAGCTGACTTTCTTGTCATCAAGCAGAACTTCGCCGCTTGTTGCTTCGTACAACCCGAACAGCACGTTCATCAGGGTGGACTTGCCGGCGCCGTTTTCTCCCAAAAGAGAGTGCACCTGCCCTGGTTCCACCAAGAGGTTGATGTTGTCATTTGCGGTGAAACTACCAAACTTCTTGGTGATTCCCCTCAGTTCCAGCTTCATGCTTTGCCTTTGCTCTTCCCGTGCTCGGTGGCGAAAACGATCGGCGACACGAGTGCGCCGCCCGCCCTGACCAACAGGTCAAAACGGGCGGCGCACTGTGCAAACGGTTAGCCTGTGCAGGCCGCTTTCAATTAGTTGTTAGCGGATGGAGACTCAACCTTGACCTTGCCGGAAATGATATCCGCCTTCAAGGTTTCAAGTTCAGTCTTGAGTTCCGCAGGAACCTTGGAATCGAAATCGTGGAACGGTGCCAAAGACACGCCTTCGTTCTCCAAGTTTCCAACGTAAGCTTCGCTGTCGAAGTTTCCTTCGATGTCAGCCTTGATAACGTCTTCAACGGACTTGCCCATTTCCTTCACGACAGAAGAAAGGATGAATTCCTTGCCGGAGGACAGGGACTCGTAGCCATCAAGGTCAACCCAGATCACGCTGGCTTCCTTACCGGCGCTCTTCAATTCCTTAGCAGCGTCGATGGTGCCAGCGCCAACGGGGCCGGCAACTGGCATGACAATGTCAGCGCCTTCGTTGACGAAGTTGATGGTGTTGGTCTTGCCCTTTTCCTTGTTGGAGAAGTCACCCGTGAACGTACCGGTCTTCTTCGCCTTGTCCCAGCCAAGAGCCTTGACGGACTTGCCCTTTTGCTCGTTGTAGTAAGCAACGCCGTCAACGAAACCGTCCATGAAGATGGTGACGGTTGGGATCTGCATGCCGCCGTAGGTAGCAACCTTGCCGGTCTTGGTCATGCCAGCAGCCAAGTAGCCAGCCAAGAAGGCAGCTTCGTGGGTGTTGTAAACGATTGGCTTGACGTTGTCCGTGAACTCAGGATCGTTGTAGTCAACGATTGCGAAGTGAGCGTCAGGGTTTGCCTTAGCAGCAGCCTTAGTTGCGTCACCGAGGTTGAAGCCAACCGTGACGGTCAAGTTGCAGCCACCGCGAACCATGGAAGAAAGGTTTGGACCGTAATCAGTCGCAGCCTTGGACTCAGCCTGCTTAGTCTCAATTCCAAGGTCAGTCTTTGCCTTCTGGAGGCCGTCATAAGAAGCCTGGTTGAAAGACTCGTCATCGAAGCCGCCTTCGTCAGAGACGATGCAGCCCGTGAAATCAGTAGCGGTTGCGCTGGCGCTTCCGGAAGCTGCAGAGCTGCTGCTCGAAGCAGTTGGAGCTGCGCCACAACCGGCGAGGGTCATTGCTGCAACGCTGAGTGCGGCAGCGGTGAGAGTGAAGGAGCGCTTGGCGGTGCTCTTTACGGTCATGTGATTCCTCCTGGAACCGGACAAGAATGGAGAGACAGGATGTTTCCTGAGAGCTACATCCGAAACATTTCGCCAAACTGGCAAGAAGCTGTTAACGAACAGAGCTTGTCAAACAATACCGAAAAGCGGCCCGCGAGACTAGCCTCACACCGCCCCTGAATCAGAATTGACACGCAATTGTTACCTTACGGTAGTCAACCTGCTTAGCCGAGCTGCGTCGTCGTACTCCCTAGGAAATCCCTAGTCAGTAGGCTCAGCGTCCTGCGGAATCACCTGCAGGGTTTGCCGCGGGTACGCAATCGCGTGCAGCGCAGCCGAAGCCATGACGCGCACTCCCGTAGCGATGGCGCGCTCGTCCGGAATGTAGTCGCCGCGATGCAAGTCGTAGGTCTCGCCGCCCGGCGTACGGGTGCCCAAACGTAACATTGCGCCCGGAATCCGGTGCGTCATCCACGCAAAATCCTCGCCACCCATGGACTGCGGCGTCAGCACGATTGCGTGCGAACCAATTTCATTGCGCGCGGCCTCTTCAATGAGGTCCGTTTCCTCTTCCGTGTTCACCACGGGAGGCACGCCGCGCGTGTGTTCAAGCTTGACCTCAACGCCGTACGGCTGAGCCACCTGGTTGACCACTTCATCTAGCAAATCCGCCGCGTCAGCCCACGCTTCGCCGTCGAGGCAACGCATGGTTCCAGCCATGTAACCGGTCGCGGGAATCGCGTTCGGAGCGGAGCCTGCGTGAATCTGACCCCACACCACGGACACCGCGGAGCGCACGTCAATACGGCGATTCAGAATCGCGGGAACGTTCACTGCGATCTCAGCGAGCGCGAAGACCAAGTCCTCAGTGAGGTGCGGGCGCGAGGTGTGACCGCCGCGGCCGAGAAGCTCAATCTTGATGGTGTCGCTCGCGGACGTAATGGCGCCGATGCGCGTGCCGATGGTGCCGGCGTCAATGCGAGGCTCACAGTGCAACGCCAAAATACGCGGAACCTCATCCAAAACGCCCTGCTCAATGACCTGCAGTGCGCCGCCTGGCATCTTCTCTTCAGCCGGCTGGAAAATGACACGAATACGACCATGCAGCTGACCTTCATCGTGCAACTGCTTCAGCAACAAGGACACGCCCACCATCACCGTGGTGTGAATGTCGTGACCGCACGCGTGAGCCACGCCCTCGCGAATAGACGCGTACGCCAGACCGGTTTCCTCCAGCACAGGAAGCGCGTCTATATCAGCGCGCAACCCCAACTGAATCTTTCCCGATCCAATATCCACGTACGCCCCCGTGCCCTCAAGGGGAACCGGATCAAGACCGGCAGCCTCTAGGGTGTCTAGAATCCGCTTGGTAGTGCGGTGCTCTTGGAAGGACAGCTCCGGGTGGGAGTGAATATCCCGCCGGAACGCGATCAATTCCGGCTCGAGCGCTGCAACGCGCCCAGCCAGGCGAGGAATGTCCGTGTTATTAGCCGTTTTCATTGGGAACTAGAGTACGTCAGTATCGCCTTGAGCTTTGAGTGCTTCAACGGCTTTCTTAACAGATTGCGAATGTTCTTTAGTGGTGACCAAGAGCGCGTCAGGCGTATCAACAATCACCACGTCGTCAATTCCGATCAGCGCGATGACCCGGTGGGTATCGCTGACCACAACGCCGCTGGCTTGGTCCGCATACACGCGCGCCTTGTCCCCCAGCACCGTAAGCCCGCCCAATTCCGCGGCGGGGTTGAGGCGGCCAATGGCGGCGAAGTCCCCTACGTCATCCCACGTGAAGTGACCCGGTACGACGGCGACGTCCCCAGCTGCCGCTGCAGGCTCGGCTACCGCGTAGTCAATAGCGATTTTCTTCAGGGTGGGCCAGAAGCGCGCGGTTGTTTCGTGACGCTGCGGGGTGTCCCACGCTTCTGCGATTTCGATGAGACCTGCGTAGAGCTCGGGCTCATTCTGTTCCAGGTGCTGCAACATGAGCTTGGTGGGGGCCACGAACATGCCGGCGTTCCAGAGGTATAGACCGGATTCGACGTATTTCTTAGCGACTTCTTCGCTGGGCTTTTCCACGAACTCTGCAACATTCTTTGCGTGCGGAGCGTTCTCGATGCCCAGCTCTTCGCCTTGGCGAATGTAGCCGAAGCCGGTGGAGGCGTAGGTGGGCGTGATGCCGATCGTGACGATCTTGCCCGTCGCCGCAGCGTGGACGGCTTCTTTAACGGTGTCCTGGAAGACGGGGACCGGGCCGATCACTTGGTCAGCGGCGAAGGAACCCATGATGGATTCGGGATCGCGGTGGTACAGGATGGCGGCGGCGAGGCCAATGGCTGCGCCGGAATCTTTGGGTTCGCTTTCGAGAACCAGGCTGTTGTCATCAAGCTCAGGAAGCTGTTCTAGGACTGCATCGCGGTGCGCGTTTCCGGTCACCACCATGACGCGGTGATCCGCTAGCTCGGCCAACCGGTCATAGGTAGCGCGAATCAGCGTGGACCCCGAGCCAGTGAGGTCGTGAAGGAATTTTGGAGCATTGGCTCGAGACAGAGGCCACAAGCGAGTTCCGGTGCCACCGGCAGGGATCACGCAATAAAAGCGTTGCAGTACCGCATCAGTCATGAGGAAAGGTTAGCCCAACGCTCTGGAATTATTAGGAATGACGTCCCACTAATGACGATAAATAGGCCATCTTTGAGTTGCGTAATTATCGAAATCTCGCGTCACATTAAGGGATAAACTTGAGCAGTCGTGAACATCATCACACGCACTACCTACCCTGAGGACTCAGCTGGCGCTCAGGGGCTAGGATCGAACGAGCAAGGCTCACGCACCGGCGCCGAATCTCGTTGGACAACCACGAACGCCACTGCGAGGCATGGAGGTTATTTCAGTGTCGAAGGCATCTTCGGGCACCCTCTACCGCGGCCGTGAAGGCATGTGGTCCTGGGTCGGACACCGTATTACTGGTGTCGTTATTTTCTTTTTCCTATTAGTTCACGTACTGGATACGTCACTTGTGCGCGTATCCCCCGGCGCTTATGACGCAGTCATCGCCACGTACAAGAACCCTCTGATGGCACTCGGCGAACTCGGCCTTGTAGCAGCCATCATGTTCCACGCTTTCAATGGTCTCCGCTTGATCTTGGTTGACTTCTGGAAGCAGGGACCGAAGTACCACAAGCAAATGCTGTGGGGCGTGCTCATCATCTGGGCTGTCGCTTTCATCGGCTTTGCTATTCGTCACCTCTCGCTCGCATTTGGAGGTCACTAGGCCATGAGCACTACAGAATTTGTAGCTCCCCGCACGGGTCGCATTGATTCCAAGTACAACCGCGCCACCACGGGACGCGGCCGCTTCGAGATGATCGCATGGTTGTTCATGCGCCTCTCCGGCGTCGTCTTGGTAGTCCTGATCTTCGGTCACCTCTTCACCAACCTTCTGGTTGACGAAGGTGTGCGCGGCATCGACTTCGGCTTCGTCGCCGGCAAGTGGGCTGACCCGGTATGGCAGTTCTGGGACCTCGCCATGCTGTGGCTCGCCATGTTGCACGGCACCAACGGTCTGCGCACCATCATCAACGACTACGCAGAGAAGGATGGCACGCGCTTCTGGCTCAAGCTTGTCCTCTACATTGCAACCGCCGTGATTGTGGTTCTGGGCACGCTGGTCATCTTCACGTTTGACCCATGCATCCCTGGCTCCGCACTGGAAGTCTGCAAATAATCCGCTAGCTAGATGATTCCGTTGCCGAACGACTCTCCGCATCTTGGCGAGAGCATCGGTAACGAACGCGGCACAGAATCAGAGACAAGAAAGAGCATCGAGAATGCAGGTACATAAGTTTGACGTTGTCATCGTCGGCGCCGGTGGCGCTGGCATGCGCGCAGCGATCGAATCAGGACAGCGCGCTCGCACCGCCGTTCTAACCAAGCTTTACCCCACCCGCTCCCACACCGGCGCAGCACAGGGCGGCATGTGTGCAGCCCTCGCCAACGTGGAAGAGGACAACTGGGAATGGCACACCTTTGACACCATCAAGGGTGGCGACTACCTCGTAGACCAGGACGCAGCAGAAGTTATGGCTAAAGAAGCCATCGATGCTGTGCTTGACCTCGAGAAGATGGGCTTGCCGTTCAACCGTACGCCGGAAGGCAAGATCGACCAACGTCGCTTCGGTGGCCACACCCGTGACCACGGCAAGGCACCTGTTCGCCGTGCGTGCTACGCAGCAGACCGTACCGGTCACATGATTCTTCAGACCTTGTACCAAAACTGCGTCAAGCACAACGTTGAGTTCTACAACGAGTACTACGTACTTGACCTCCTCATCGTTGAAGAAGACGCGACTCGCGAAGACGGCACGCCGTACAAGCAGAAGCGCGTTGCAGGCGTTGTCTCCTACGACCTCGCTTCCGGCGAACTTCACGTCTTCCAGGCCAAGTCGGTTGTCTTCGCCACCGGTGGCGCTGGCAAGGTCTTCAAGACCACCTCTAACGCTCACACCTTGACTGGTGACGGTATGGGCATCGCGTTCCGCCGCGGTATCCCACTCGAGGACATGGAATTCGTGCAGTTCCACCCGACCGGCCTCGCCGGCTTGGGCATCTTGCTTTCCGAAGCAGCTCGAGGCGAAGGTGGCATCCTCCGTAACGCTGACGGTGAGCGCTTCATGGAGCGTTACGCTCCAACCATCAAGGACTTGGCTCCTCGTGACATCGTTGCCCGCTCTATGGCTAATGAGGTTCGCGAAGGCCGCGGTGCTGGCCCGAACAAGGACTACGTCCTCTTGGACCTCACCCACCTTGAGCCTGCTCACATCGATGCCAAGCTCCCGGACATCACCGAATTCGCTCGCACGTACTTGGGCGTTGAGCCTTACACCGAGCCAGTTCCAGTGTTCCCAACGGCGCACTACGTCATGGGCGGTATCCCAACCAACATCAAGGGCGAAGTTCTCCAGGACAATGACACCGTCATTCCTGGCCTCTATGCCGCTGGTGAGGTTGCTTGCGTGTCCGTTCACGGTTCCAACCGTTTGGGCACCAACTCGCTCCTCGACATCAACGTGTTCGGCAAGCGCTCCGGCATCTCTGCCGCTGAGTATGCTCGCAACGCCGAGTTCGTTGAGCTACCTGAGAACTCTGAGAACGACACCGTCGCTCTTCTTGAGTCCATCCGCAACGGCAACGGCACCGAGAAGATCGCTGTTCTCCGTAAGGAACTTCAGGACAGCATGGACCTCAACATGCAGGTGTTCCGCACCGGCGAGTCCATTGCTCAGGCCTTGGCCGACATCGAGTCTTTGCGCCAGCGCTACAAGAACATCTCGATCCAGGACAAGGGCAAGCGCTTCAATCTGGACCTCCTCGAGGCCGTTGAGCTGGGCTTCTTGCTCGACTTGGCTGAAGTCATGACGGTGTCTGCATTGCACCGTGAAGAGTCCCGCGGTGGTCACTACCGTGAAGACTTCCCGGACCGCAACGACGAGCGCTTCATGAAGCACACCATGATGTACATGGACCAGTCTGCAGAGACCGAAGGCGTCAAGGGTATGCGCGTTGAAACGAAGCCTGTGGTCTTCACCCGTTACGAGCCGATGGAGCGTAAGTACTAATGAGCACCGTAGAACCAGCATCCAAGATTGACCTCAAGACTGACGGCGGCAGCGGAGAGATCCCATCGTTCGACATCACCTTGAAGGTGCGTCGCTACGATCCAGAGTTCTCTGAAGAAGCAAAGTGGGACGAATATACGCTCACGATGTACGGCACGGACCGCGTGCTTGATGCTCTTCACAAGGTGAAGTGGGAGATCGACGGCTCGTTGTCCTTCCGCCGCTCTTGCGCTCACGGTGTGTGTGGCTCTGACGCCATGCGCATCAACGGCCGCAACCGCCTTGCGTGCAAGACCCTCCTCAAGGACTTGGACACCTCCAAGCCCATCACCGTTGAGCCCATCAAGGGCCTTCCGGTGGAGAAGGACCTCATCGTGGATATGGAACCTTTCTTCCAGTCCTACCGCGAGATCATGCCGTTCTTGATCACCAAGGGACACGAGCCTTCCAAGGAGCGCTACCAGTCCCCTGAGGATCGCGAGCGCTTCGATGACACCACCAAGTGCATCCTCTGCGCTGCGTGCACGTCTTCGTGCCCAGTGTTCTGGACCGATGGCCAGTACTTTGGCCCGGCAGCGATCGTGAACGCTCACCGCTTCATCTTCGACTCCCGTGACGAAGCCGGCGACATGCGTCTCGAAATCCTCAATGACAAGGAAGGTGTGTGGCGCTGCCGCACCACCTTTAACTGTACCGAGGCCTGCCCACGCGGCATCCAGGTCACCAAGGCCATCTCGGAAGTCAAGCAGGCTATCCTGGCTCGCCAGTTCTAATAGCTGCGCTTCACTAAGCACAGACAAAGCGCGTCACTCCTTCGGGGATGGCGCGCTTTGCGTTTCCCGCCGAGTTTACGTTTCCCACTCCCCCGAGTCCTCCAGCGTTCCCAACGCGACCCCCGCCATGTGAGGCCACTTCACTACAACGCCGCCCATGTGCGGCCAGTTCACGACGACGAAACTCGAAAAAGTTGTAGCAAAACGTGCTCGCATAGGAAGGAGGTTGATGAATTTTGGCCTCACATCGACGCTTGCATCATTCAAATCGGCGAATTTTGACGCTAAAAGATCACCAAATCAAGCATTACGACGAAATACCTCCCTTTACGTCATCTGCGTCACAATGAATCGCTATATGCTCCATTTTCCTGCTTTGATAGTCACACCCATCCAGAGCGGCTGAGAGATCTGGCTCGTTGACGCCGCAGCAAATTGACCTTCGGGTCATAGTGCTAACGCCAGAATCGATGGAACCTCGGGCGCTGGCAATGATTCATGCTTCGGCAGGCTCGGCGAGCAGTTCTCGGGATTCCTTCTGTTACTCATCAACGAAGGAGATCTACCAATGACCACCACGGCCATCCAAGCCCTACCGCGTGTCCCGTATCAGGGAAATGCATCCGCCGACGAGCTCGCGTACTGGAACGGCATTGCTCGCAATGTCGCCAACGAGCTTCAGAAGGATGTTCTGGAACGCGATCGCGCCAACCAGCAGCCACACAAAGAAGTCCAGCTCCTGAAGGACAGCGGTCTTCTCAACTTGTTGGTGCCAGCAGAATTCGGTGGCGCCGGCGGACACTGGGAAACGGCTTTCAACGCTGTCCGCATCATCTCTAGCGTCGACGGCTCCATCGGTCAGCTGCTTGCTTACCACTACATCAACCAGAGCGGCATCGCGTTCTACGCGCTTCCTGAAACGCAACCAGCGTGGTGGCAAGCAACGCTGAACGGTAACTGGCTCTGGGGCGACTCGGTCAACCCGGTTGACCCCGACCTCACGCTAACGGCAGATGGTGACGGCTACCGCCTGAACGGTTTCAAGCACTTCTCCACGGGTTCCGGCGTCGGCGATGTCATCGTCTTCAACGCGCTAGTCGCTGACGGAATCAACCAGGGCAAGATCATCGCGTTCGTTCTCGAGACCACGCGTGAAGGCCTCGAGTTGGTGGATGACTGGGACAACCTCGGCCAGCGCCTTACGGGTTCCGGAAGCGTTCGGAACACCAATGTTCGCATCAATCCCGTGGATGTTCTCGGCGAAGTCACCGACGAACCCATCTCCACCATCCTGACTCCTAGCATCCAGTTGGCGTTCTCCAACTTCTACCTTGGGTCTGCCGAAGGTGCCTTGACGCGTGGCCGCGAGATCCTTCTCGGCCGCAAGAACTCTTGGTTCCTCTCCGGTGTAGATACGTACGCGCAGGACAAGATTTTCCAGCGTACGCTCGGCGAATTGAAGGCGCGCACCGCCGCGGTTGCCGCACTTGCGGAAAAGCTGAATAAGAAATTCGACGACGTCGCAGCTCGCCAAGGTGCCCTCACTTCCGAAGAGCGCTGGGCTTACGCGAATGAGATCGCTGAGCTCAAGGTAGTTTCGACCGAAATCGGCATCGAGGTTTCCAACCGTATTTACGAGGTCACCGGCGCTAGCTCCACCAAGAACAGCGTTGGCCTTGACCTTTATTGGCGCAACGTACGCACGCACACGCTTCACGATCCCGTGGACTACAAGAAGATCGAGGTTGGTGCTTATTACCTCAACGGAGAAGTTCCGCCACTTTCCCTTTACACCTAAACCTTGATCGCCTTCATCTAGGCATCTAGGGAGAAAACGAAGGCGCCGGCTCGCAACCAAACTTTGGTCATGAGAGCCGGCGCTTTCCACGTCTCCAGATTCTTGAAGTCAGCGCGAATTCCTCCGCAGCACCATCGCCACAACAGCGATCACGGCAATCAATGCCACGACGGAAATCCCCATGACTAAGTTCCAACCTAAAAGTCCAGGCATACTCCCCCAAACTTTCACTCTGGCCACAGTCTTACGAAGGTTGAAAGGGACGTCAAGAGTTAGCCATTCGACGATACGAACGGAGATTGACGAGGCATCACCTTCCTGCGTAGAAGATTCAGGCAATGATCCTACACATTTTGTTTGCTAGTGAAATTATTTCGCACGAAACCCGAATATTCCCGAAGATGTAACATTCTTTGGATTGCTCTTCAGACTCTGATTGTCTATTAGCACCCATCCAGAGCGGCTGAGAGATCTGGCTCGTTGACGCCGCAGCAAATTGACCGAGGGGTCATAGTGCTAACGCCAGAATCGATGGAAACTCGGGCGCCCGCAACGCTGCTCATTTCTGATCAATCGTGCGCAATTCTCGAGATTCCTTCGGATCACAATGACGAAGGAGAACCCGTGATTAACGGACGCAAATTTGCTGCACTTTTTTCAGTGTCTGCGCTCGCGCTTGCAGTTGGAATTTCCGGCTGCTCGCTCAAAGAACCCGTGCAACCTGCTTCTGCACCCGTAGGCGCAGTGGCAGGAGCAGCAAGTGAAGTGGAACTAGCCGAAGTTCCATCCCTCGAGGGCAAGACCATTGGAATTGCGGCCAAAGACATCTTGCATGATTACAGTCGAGGCGTCTATCAGGAGCTAGAAGCACGTATTAAGGAACTCGGCGGTAAGGTCATCGCGACTCAGGCGGAAGCCAAGGATGACAAACATGTGGCGAATGTCGAGAATCTCATCACTCAAAAGCCAGATGCGATCGTAGTGATCCTAGGCGATGCTCAAACTCTGACACCTGCGTTAGCAAAGGTGGACGCCGCTGGAATTCCGCTTTTCACCATTGACTTTCAGACGCCTTACAGCAAGAACAACGTAACGAGCGATAACTGGAACATTGGCACCCATTTGGCTCGGACGCTAGCCGAAGATATCGGTGGAAATGGCGAGATTCTCGCGTTCAATGGGTTCCCAGGTGTCACGCCCTGCCGCATCAGATACGAGAGTCTGCTGTTAGTTCTCAAGGACTATCCAGAGATCAAGATCATCGAACCGGAACTTCAAGATAAATACGAAGACACCATCGAAGACGCAAAGAATCAGATCTCGGATCAGTTGCGCCGCCTGCCGGAAGGGTCCGTAGACGCCATCTGGTCCTGCTGGGATATGCCACTGATCGGTGCGGCGCAGGCCCTCGACACGGCGAACCGAGAGGAAATTGGCCTATACGGCGTGGACGCCGAACCTGGTGCCTTGGATCTCATCGCAGATCCGAATAGCGCATACCAGTTCACCGTCGGGCAGCCGACAGATGCCATTGCTGTCCGTTCTGCGGAAAATATCGCCCGCTTCCTCGGCGGAGAAGAAGACAAAGTTCGGAAAACCACCTACGTCGATCCCATCTTCATCGACAAGGAAAATGTTGCGAAGGTGCGTGCTGACCTTGGAATCTAACCTCGAGCCACTACTGTCCTTAAGCGGCATCACGAAAAGATTTGGCGCTGTAACGGTCCTTTCGGACGTGTCATTGGACCTCCACTCGGGAGAAGTCCTTGGTCTCGTTGGTGAGAACGGAGCGGGAAAGTCCACCCTCATCAAGGTCCTGACAGGACTGTATGCAGCTGACGAGGGGTCGATCCGCCTGAACAGCGAACTCGTAAGCATCAATCGCCCGGCTGACGCCGAGGCGCTGGGCATTGCTGTGATCCACCAAGAGCGACATTTTGCTCCTCAGCTTCGTGTCTACGAACAACTATTCTTGGGCCTCCCCCAACTGTCTGGAGCACTTAGCAATCTTCGAAAGGTTGCTCGCGAAGCATCGGTAAAGATCACTGAAGTCACGGGTCAGTCCCTTGACCCGCATGCACTCGTTTCGGAGCTCACGGTTGCACAACAACAGCTCATTCAAATAACAAGGGCAGTACTTTCCTCCCCGAAAGTTCTCATCCTGGATGAGC
Organism: Neomicrococcus aestuarii; assembly: GCF_014201135.1. Classification (NCBI taxonomy): domain Bacteria; kingdom Bacillati; phylum Actinomycetota; class Actinomycetes; order Micrococcales; family Micrococcaceae; genus Neomicrococcus; species Neomicrococcus aestuarii. The sequence goes on from NZ_JACHDR010000001.1 coordinate 1,029,127, forward strand.
CCACAGCACCTCTGGCTTCTAAAGAGGTTAGCCAGCTCTTTGACGTAGTGCGTCGGCTCCAGGCTCAGGGTGTGGGAATCATTTTCGTCTCCCACTATCTGCAAGAGCTCGAAGAAATCACTGACCGAGTAACCGTTCTTAGAAACGGTCTCAAAGTTGCGGACGTACGCTTCCAAGACGGTGCAACCATTGCCCAGATTGTTGAGCTGATGGTCGGTCGACACGTCACAGAATTTGATCACGGTCGCATCCCACGAAAAGCCCAGTCAAACAGTGCCGTCTTGCGATTGTCCGGCTTAACTTCTTCAGGATCTTTGACTGATGTTTCTCTGACCGTCCACGCAGGCGAGATCGTAGGTGTAACGGGACTCGTCGGCTCAGGAATTGAAAATCTTGCGGATGCCGTCGTCGGAGCCAAATCACATACGGGTTCTGTCCACGTTCGTGAACACGAGGTGCAAAGCCCGGCAGAGTTTGTATCTTTCGGCGGCGGAATCGTCCCTTCTAACCGCCGCGCTAACGGCGCTTTCCAGAGGAGTACGGTACGTGAAAATCTGGTCGTCTCCAGCTTGAGTCGTTTGGGTAGGTTGTTCGGGCTTACAAACGTGGCGAAGGAACGGGCTGTTTCCCGTGCTCTTATCTCCCAGCTCGATGTACGTCCAACGGACCCCGAATATGTGGTTGGAAACCTCTCTGGTGGTAACCAGCAGAAGGTGGTGCTTGGTAAGTGGTTGGCAAGTGAAGCGAGTGTATTGGTCCTTGATCAGCCGACTTCCGGGGTTGATGTGGGAAGCCGCACTCAAATCTACGAACAACTAAACAGCCTCGTGGATTCCGGCGCCGGTGCACTTGTCGTCACCGTTGATCTGGAAGAACTAGTGGGCATCGCGGATCGTATCCTCGTCCTGTATCGCGGCCGCATCGTTGCCGAGCTCTCAGGACATGACGTAACGACGGATCAAATCTTAAGGTTGGCGTCCTCGGGCGACGCCAGCTCCAACGAACGAGTAAAGGAGTTGGCATGAGCGTCCTCACTGCATCCGCAACCACCAGTTCCACGACGTCCGCACCAGGAAAGACAAGTGGGAAGTTCTTCGGAAAGCTTGGGTACATCGCCCTTGCAGCTGTACTCGTCATTTTTACTCTTGGGTCCCCCTATTTCCTGACATACGGAAACATCATCACCATCCTCACGCAGGCGTCGGTTTTTGCTGTTGCCGGCGTGGGGTTGGCGATCGTCATCATTTGCGGCGGTGACGACGTCTTGAGCGGTGGTATCGATCTTTCAAGCGGAGCTGTGGCCGGTCTCTCTGGCGCCGTCACGGCTGTGTTGACCGTCAGCGGCGCCAATACTTTTCTTGCCATTCTTGGTGGATTCGGAACCGCCTTGGTGATCGGTTTGATCAACGGAGCCTCCGTGCTGCTTGGCCTCCGCCCACTTCTAGCAACACTCGCCACCATGGGTATAGCAACGTCTTTGGAATTGGTGGTCAGCAACAACATCAAAGTTGTCGCCGAAGGTTCACTATTTGTTGCCCTTCGTGAGGGAACTTTCTTGGGACTACCGCTGAGCGCCTGGACGCTTCTCCTCGTGGGAGCGGTTTCCTGGGCAATTTATAGCCGTAGCTCTTGGGGAATCAACAGTTACGCAGTGGGCCAAAACCCCACGGCTGCAACCGTCGCCGGAATTTCCGTCAATAAATACCGCTTCTCCAGTTACCTCATTAGTTCATTATTGGCCGGCGTCGCAGGTGTTCTCCTGATTTCGCGACTATCCGCGGCTGTTCCAGGTATTGGCGGTCAGATTCTCCTGGACATCATTCTGGTGAGCTACATGTCCATCATTTTCTCGAATCGTCTGCTCGTTAGTGTTCCCGGGACCGTTCTAGCCGCAATTTTCGTTGCCGCGCTAAGCAACGGACTCACACTGATAGGCGTGGAGAGCCAGTGGGTTGGTGCCGCTAAGGGTCTCTTGATCCTTGTTGTGCTCGCCTCAGTAACTTTGAAGGGGCGATCCGCCAAGTGAGTATTGACCAGAAAATCGAAGAGTCCATGCCTCGTTCGTCAGCCGAAATAGCTGAAGTACCGAGCGCTTCGGCCAGTTCCAGTGTGAAGGCGCGCCCGCGGATCACGGCTCAAACGCTGACACGAGCAATCGCTCCGGTCACGCTTGGTGTCATTCTCTTCGCCTTCAGCGTTATGACCCCCACGTTTCTCACTAGCGGAAACTTGGTCTCTGTCATCAGCCAGATGGCGTTACTAGCCCTTGTAGCAACGGGACTCACGATCGTGATTCGTGCTGGCGGTATCGATCTCTCCATCGGAGTAGCTTTGGATCTTGGGGCGCTTGCTTCCGCAGCATTGATCTACGACGGTTACCGGGCGTGGGTTGCCGTGGTCGGCGGCTTGCTGGCCGCACTCATTGTGGGACTCATCAACGCAGGACTCGTTGTCCTTTTGAGAATCCCCCCGTTCCTCGCCACCTTGAGCATTTGGTTCGTCGGTACGAGCGTTCAACAGCTGTTCACGAGCGGCGGAGCCCCGATCTATTTATCTGCACCACGCGTTCCCGAAGGATTCGCAGTCATTGGTCGGGGATATTGGCTAGAGATAGATGCAGCTGTCATCAACTTTTTAGTTGTCGCAGTAGTCGTAGGGCTTCTCTTGGGAGTTACACGATTTGGACGCCGGCTTACTCACACAGGCGAACAGCCAGGCGCAGCACTATTGAGCGGACTCAAAACCAAGCGCCTCATTGCCAGCAGCTATGTGCTCTGCTCACTAATTGCTGGATTTGCCGGTGTGATTCTTGCATCGCGCACAAACAGCTTTGTTCCGGGCAGCGGCCAGGCTTACCTCATGGATGCGATTGGAGCCGTCTGCATCGGGGCAACTCTTAGCCGATTCGGACGCGTCAGTGTCCCAGGAACCCTTGTCGGCGTTCTCATTTTCGCTCTATTGAGCAATGGAATGAACCTCATTGGTTTGTCCTTCTTCTGGCAGGGACTTGGCCGCGGCATCGTCTTGCTGGCGATCCTCGTGATTGCAGCACTTCTTGCCAAGCAGGAAGGACGAACGTTCGAACTCACTCGGTGGATTACCACTAAGAAAACTAGCCCCGAAGGAGCTTCTTCATGAGCAAGCGCATCAGCCTTAACGCCTTTGATATGACCTGCGTTTCCCACCAAAGTCCCGGGCTCTGGCGACACCCGGACAATCGAGCGGATGAGTACAACACCATCGAGTATTGGACAGACCTCGCAAAGATCCTTGAACGCGGAAAATTTGATGCACTCTTCCTCGCTGATGTGCTGGGAATCTATGACGTCTATAAAAACTCCAGCGCTCCAGCGCTCATCGACGCAGATCAAGTGCCGCTCAATGACCCATTTATGCAAGTTTCAGCGATGGCATCCGTTACAAAAAACCTCGCTTTCGCGGTCACTAGCGCACTCACCTACGAACAGCCGTACGCGCTGGCCCGAAAGTTCTCCACTCTCGATCACCTCACCCGAGGCCGCATCGGTTGGAATGTCGTCACGAGCTACCTTGAGTCAGCGGCGCGAAACTTGGGATACAAGAAGCAACTCGATCATGATGCCCGCTATGACCTAGCGGACGAGTTCATGGAGGTTGTCTATAAGCTCTGGGAAGGTTCTTGGGAAGACGGTGCAGTAGTTCGAGACCGCGAGCGCGGCGTCTTCACCGATCCGTCTAAGGTCCACCCCATCAATCATGCTGGAGAACACTTCAACGTCCCCGGCATTCATCTGTCCGAACCGTCCGTTCAGCGAACGCCTGCGATCTTCCAAGCGGGTGCTTCCAGTCGCGGCCGTAGATTCGGCGCGCAGCACGGTGAAGGGGTCTTCCTAAACTCCATCAATACGGACGTGACACGCAAGCAGACGGACGCTTTTCGAGATGAACTAGAGCTTGTTGGCCGCCCGAGAGACGCGGCCAAGATGTTTGCTCTCGTCACAACCGTGGTCGCCGATTCTGACGCTGCAGCTGAGAAGCTCTTCAAGGAGTATCAGTCCTATTCATCTCAAGAGGGCTCAATGACCTTCTACGGAGGATGGTCGGGCTTGGACTTGAGCCAATACGCTACCGATCAGGAACTTGCGTACATTGACACCAATGCGGCGCGCTCTGCTCTGTCCATTTTCACTGTGGCAAACCCGAACAAACGTTGGACTCCCGGAGACATTGCGGAGTATTTGGGCGTAGGTGGCATCGGTCCCGTCTTTGTTGGCTCGCCCGAAACTGTGGCTGATGAGGTCGAACGCTGGGTTGATGACTCTGGACTTGATGGCATCAACCTTGCCTACGCCATCACGCCAGGGTCTTTCGAACAATTCACGGATCTCGTTGTCCCAGAACTTCAAAAGCGGGGACGAGTGTGGGACGAGTACGAAGGAAACACGCTTCGTGAATATGTAGCCGGTGAAGGAAACAAGCGTGTGGCAGACTCACACCCTGCCGCCCAATACCGTAACGCTTACGTTGGCTTGCCGTCCGCAGCAGATTCAGCCGCCACCGATTCTCCGGAAAACGTGTTGTCGCGATAATTCGTTGAGCTGAAACGCGTGTTCACGTTGATCGCCGTTTGGCACAGCAAAGGCGCCGGCCCGCAACCAAACTTTGGTTTGCGAACCGGCGCCTTTGGCGTCTTACAAATTAGAGACGACGCAATTAGCCCTTGAACGGCGGCAAGAAGCCAACGCGCTCGTAGACAGCGTCCAGAACGGGCTGCGAAACTTCGCGGGCCTTCTCAGCGCCGCGCGCCAGCAAGCGGTCCAGCTCGGCAGGATCAGCCAAAAGCTGTTCCGTACGCTCGCGGATCGGCGAAACAGCAGCCACCACGGCTTCAGCCACGTCCACCTTCAAGTGGCCATACATCTTGCCTTCGTAGGACGCCACGAGAGTGTCCACTGGAGTGTTCGTAACTGCCGAGAGGATTTCCAAGAGGTTGGTGACGCCGGGCTTGGAGGCACGGTCATGCGCCACCACGGTGTCATCATCCGTCACGGCAGACTTGATGCGCTTGGCGATCACCTTCGGGTCATCGAGGATGTTGATCAGACCATTCGGTGAAGACGCGGACTTGGACATCTTGGACGTTGGATCCTGCAGATCGTAGATGCGCGCGCCGCCCTTCTGAATGAAGGCTTCGGGCACCACGAACGTCTCGCCGAAGCGTGAGTTGAAGCGCTGCGCAAGATCGCGAGCGAGCTCCACGTGCTGACGCTGGTCATCCCCCACGGGCACACCCTTGGGCTGGTACAACAGGATGTCTGCAGCCATGAGCATCGGGTAGGTGAACAGGCCAACGCCGGCGTTATCGGCGCCTTGCTTCGCGGACTTGTCCTTGAACTGCGTCATGCGGCTAGCCTCGCCAAAGCCAGTCAGGCACATCATGACCCACGCAAGCTGCGCATGTTCGGGCACGTGAGACTGCACGAACAACGTGGACTTCTCCGGATCAATACCACCGGCGATGTACTGCGCGGCGGTCTTGCGGGTGCGTTCGCGAAGCTCGGCCGGATCCTGGGGCACGGTGATGGCGTGCATGTCAGGGATGAAGAAGAATGCGTCGTATTCGTCCTGCTCGCGCACCCAGTTCACGAGCGCGCCAAGGTAGTTACCCAAGTGCAGTGACTCGGCGGAGGGCTGCATGCCGGAGAGCACGCGCATGCGATCAGAAGCGCTCACGCCGGGCAGGTTTTTTGTCTTCGAAGTTACATCTGCCATGAGATTCAGAAAATCCTTTTTAGAGTTGGTAATCGATCACGAGCGGAGCGTGATCGGACCATCGGGTGTCCCAGGATGGGGCGCGGTCAACCACGGCGCTCGTGGCTTTTGCGGCCCAGGCAGGAGTTGCCATGTGGTAGTCGATGCGCCAGCCAGCGTCCGTATCAAACGCTTTTCCGCGCTGGGACCACCAGGTGTACGGGCCATCGACGTCTCCGGCGAGCGAGCGGTGCACATCCATGTACCCGATCTCTTCCCCGAAGAAACGGTCAAAGTACGCACGCTCTTCCGGCAAGAACCCGGCCTTCTTCTGGTTGGCTTTCCAGTTCTTGATGTCGCGCTGCGTGTGGCCCACATTGAGGTCACCCATGATCAGCACGTGATCCGCGGCCTGCTTGAGTGCGGGCAGTCGGTCCACCATGACGTCGAGGAAGCGGTACTTATCAACCTGCTTGGGGGTGTCCACTTCACCGGAGTGCACGTAGGCGCTCACCACGGTGATGGTCTCGCCGTTGGGCAGTTCGAAGTCGGCTTCAACCCAGCGACCGGAGGTCACAAAGTAGTCATCGCCGATGTGATCGCGCGTCGCTACCGGCGCTTTGCGGCTGGCAATCGCCACACCTGCGCGGCCTTTCGCTTCGGCTTCAGCGTGCAGAATGTGCCAGTCGTCGCCCAGCAGCTCGTGGAAAATCGCGTCAGGGGCGCGCACCTCTTGCAGCGCCAAGATGTCCACGTCGCGCGCGGCGAGCCACTCGGGCATGCCCTTGCGGTACGCGGCACGGATACCGTTCACATTCACGGAGGCAATACGCAGCGCGCCCGGAGCCTTCGCTTCATAGCTCACCACGGGTGCGGCGGTTTCTACTGAGGACGACGACGGAGCTTCCGCAGTTGCCTCGCTTGCGGGTTCATGTGCTGAGGTAGTCACACTCGCGCCTTTCGTTAGCTGATGATGTCGCCCGAGAGCGGCTCAGATCCACCGTTGGACTGGGCCGAACCACGACCCGACGGTGCCGAACCGGAGCTCTTCATCATGTCACGGGCATTGGATGCGGTGATTTCGATGGTCTCGATGGCACGATCAACCATTTCGCGGGATTCCGTGGTTCCGCCGTCGAGGTACTGCTTAATGACGCCAGCCTGGACCTGAACAATTTTGAACGAGTGGTCCAGCTTGAGATCGCGCGTGCGGTCAGCCTCGGCGTAGACCGTGGTCTGCGAAGGGGCCGTTTGAGCGCGGGGCGCCATGTCAGCGGTGGTGCGCTGAATGGTTTCGTTGACCTTCTTGGCTCCGCGGCGCAGGCCGAGCACCAAGAAGAGGGACAGCAAGAGCCAGCCGAGGGAAATGATGACAACTAGCCAACCGATGACATCGTTCTGGTTGGCGGCGAAAACCACGGCCACCAGGAAAATGGTCATCATGACCGCGAGTGAGATGGTGCTCGCGCCAACCGTGATCTTTCGTTGACCCGACGCGTTCGTCGAAGAATTTCCCAAGCTTTGCATACCTTCTATTCTTCCAGAACAACCCCTTCATCCATGACGTCTTGTGTCACGTTCGCCGCGAGCGCAGGTTGTATTCCGCTTCACAGTTCAATTGTCATTTATCGTGAATGCATGATGAGTACCTCTGCCCATAGGGAGCCGTTGTGGACGCGCGGGTTCCTCTTGGCCTGCAGCGGTAACGCCTTGGTGTTCTTCACGGTCCATCTTTTCTTGTCCACAGTTGCGGCCTATTCAATCCAACGTTTTGCAGTGGGTGACGCTCAAGGCGGAGCGGCGTCAGGGCTCTTCATCATTGGCGCGCTGATCGCTCGTCTCTTCGCTGGACCGGCAATGTCACGATTTTCGATGCTCGGATTAGCGCTTGGCATGTTCGCTCTCTTTGCCGTCTTCCCCATCCTGTACCGCATGACAGGAACTTTTGAAGTGTTGCTCGTTGAACGATTCACGCATGGCGTGGTATTCGGGATTGGTTCGAGCGTGACCGCGTCCCTCGCACTTCACCGTGTGCCCGCGATGCGCATGGCTGAAGGAACCAGCTGGTTCGCGAGTTCCACGGTAATCGGTGTTGCGGCCGGTCCCCTCGTTGGATTGCCGCTGTTCCGCACTTTTGGTTTTGAGGCGGTTTCTTGGGCTGCCGTCATGGTCGCAGTCTTGGGTTCGGTGGTCATAGCACTTCTAAAGCTGGCCGGCTCCCCCATCGCGGCACAGCCAGCAGCACCATCCGACGACTCTCCGAAAGGCAACTGGATCTCTCGCTTTGTGGAGCCAGCAGCCATCCCCATCTCGATTATTGGTGCCGCCTGGACGCTGGGCTACGCGACCATCGTCACGTACCTGAACGGTCTCGCGAACGAACGCGACCTTGGAACGGGTGTTTCTTGGTTCTTCTTGGTGTACGCAGTGGTGACCATCGCGTCCCGGCAATTCACGGGCCGCCTCATGGATCGCAAAGGATTCAACATTGTCCTGATCCCAGCCTTCGTTGTTTTCGCCGCTGGACTCTTCACGCTCTCCATGGCGCAGAACGTGGCCACTGTATTAATCGCGGCAGCGCTCGTGGGCCTAGGCCAAGGAAATCTGCTCTCAGCAGGTCAAACCCTCGCCATCAAACAAGCGGAACGTCACCGCATCGGCTTCGCGGTAAGCACCTTCTTCTTAGGCATCGACGCGGGCATGGGAACCGGTCCGGTCATCGCGGGAGCGATCGTCGCAGCGACCTCACCGTCCGCCACGTTCGGAATCGTCTCGCTCTTCGTGCTGGCACTGACCGCGGTGTACGTGGCCGTCTTTGCGCGCAAGCGGCAACCAGCCCGCGGCTAAAAGCGGGAAGCGAGCTGCGTCGTCGTACGGGAAATTGCTATTTCAAGAACAGAGCCCGCAAGCGGTTAGTGGTCAGCGTGACCCCCGCCAGGATCATGACCACGAAGTAGCCCACGTGAACCAGCATGGACGGCGTGAAGTAGCCGATCGACAGCTGGCGCATGAGCTCCACACCGTGCCACAGCGGCATCGCCTGAATGAACCACTGCACCGACTCCGGGTACACGCTCAACGGGTAGAACGTCGCCGAGAACAAGAACATCGGCAGCATCACAAAGTTGATCCAATCCAGCTGCTGGAACTTCTTGAGGTAACTGGTAATGCCCATGCCGATGGACGCGAAACCGAACGCAATCAGCACGGCCGCGGGAACCATAAGCAAGCCCGCCGGATGAGCAATCAAGCCCATAAACCACATGATGATCGTGAATCCCGTGGCGTACATAAACCCGCGTAGCAGCGCAAGGAAAATCTCGCCAATCGCGACGTCCAGTGGCCCCAGCGAGGTGTACAGCATGTTTTGGTACAGCTTCGCGAAGTTCATCTTGAAGAAGACGTTCATGGTGGAGTCGTAGATGGCGCCGTTCATGGCAGAGACCGCCAAGAGCGCGGGCGCGATGTACGCCGCGTAGCTCATTGGGGTGCCGCCCGGACCGGTTACGGTTCCCACAATCGAGCCCAGGCCAATGCCCATGGACAGCAAATACAGGACCGGCTCCACAAAGCCGGAGACCATGATGGACGCGTTGCTTGTCTTTGTGGCTAGGAGGCCGCGCTCGATGACGGACTTCGCGTTCCGGCCATACAGCGCTGCGAAAGCGCGCTTGCTACCGGTGAGGACAAGGTCCTTGTCCTGCACATAAGGAGCTGACGTACTCATCCTTCAAGCCTCCTTGCGAAGATGCGGCGGGAGAAGTGCCAGCCCAAGATAGTGAGCGCCACCAGGTACATGACGTGAACGGCGGAGAGCCAGAGCGGTTCGTCGTAGCCGTAGCTGAGCACGCGCGAGAGCTCCGTGCCGTGCCAGATAGGTGAAATCCAGCCGATCCACTGCAAGAACCACGGCAAAGACGTCAATGGGAAGAACGTCCCGGAAAACAGGAACAGTGGCATCACAATGAAGCGGTTGACCAGCTGGAACTGGCCGCGTTCCTCTTCAAGCGAGGCCGCGTAGGCCATGAGCGGGAAACCGAACGCCGTACCGGCGAGCGTTGCTACCAGCACGGAGAGCCATACCCACGGGCTGGCGGTAGCGCCGAATGCGATGACAATGAGCAAGTACACGATGGACTGGGCAAGAATTCGTCCCGTCACCGCGAGCTGCAAGCCCTGACTGATTTGGTAGGGCGTGATGGCGGTGGCGAGCGGGCCATAGAAGGTCCGGCGCCATTTGAAGCCGTCCATGATCACGTACGTGAACTCGCCGGCAGCCGTCATGACAGCCGCGGACACCAACAGTGCTGGCGCAATGAACGTCATGTAGGAGACGCCGAACGCTCCGGCGCTGTTCGCATCCACGAGGCTGGCAAGGCCAACCCCCATCGCAAACAAGTACATGAGCGGGTTGCCCACCGAATACGCGATGATCACGTCGATGTAGCGGCGCATCGCGAGCATGTGCCCCTCGGCCACATAGAGCGTGCCGAACTTCTTGGCCTTCGTCGCCGAAACCTCGGGCGAGTGCGCTTTGAGCGTGGAGTTGAACAGCTTCACCGCGGCGTCCGTGCCGCTGCGATCAATTCTCAAACTTGTGTCAGTGACCTTCGGGTCAGGGGCGTGATCAGTCAACGAGGGACCGTCCCGTCAAGCGCAAGAACACATCCTCCAGCGAGGACCGGCGCACCAAGGAGGTGATGGGATTCAGGCCACGGCCGGTCACTTGCTCGAGCGCCGCTTCACCGTTATCCGCATAGATCAGCACGCGGTCCGGCAACGTTTCAAGGCGATCGCCAATCCCCTGTAGCTCTTGCCCCACGGTGGCGTTCCGGTCCGTGCCGAAGCGCAACTCAAGCACTTCGCGCGTGGAATACTCGCGGATCAACTGTGAGGGCGAACCCTCGGCCATAATCTCGCCCTTATCCACCACAATGAGGCGATCACACAGCTGCTCGGCCTCGTCCATGTAGTGCGTGGTCAGAATCAGCGTCACACCGCGCTCTTTGAGGCGGAACAGGCGGTCCCACAGGATGTGCCGCGCTTGCGGATCCAAGCCCGTAGTGGGTTCATCGAGCAACAGAATTTTGGGGTCATTCACGAGCGACCGTGCAATGGTCAAGCGTCGCTTCATGCCGCCGGACAGTGCACTCACGCGGTTGTCCGCCTTATCCGCGAGTTGCGCAAACTCGAGCAGCTCCTCGGACTTGGGCTTCAAGTAGCTGCGCGTGAGCCCGAAGTAGCGCCCGTACATGATCAGGTTGTCCCGGACGGTGATTTCCTCATCCAGGTTGTCCTGTTGCGGCACCACGCCCAGGTGGGCGCGCACTTCCGGCCCGTGTTCTTCGGGGTCTAAGCCCATGATGGTCAGGTTGCCGCCGCTGCGTTGCGAGACACCGCCGATCATGCGCATGGTGGTGGACTTGCCGGCACCGTTGGGGCCGAGCAATCCGAAGGACTCCCCCGCGGGCACATCGAAGGAGATGTCCTTGACGGCGTTGAAGTCCCCGTAGCGCTTCTGAAGGTGGGAAGCGGAGATGACGGTGGGACGCGATGTGATGGATGACACTCCTAGAGACTAGAACGATCAACCGATTGGCACAAGTCAATCGGAAATGACAGCGTGTCTTCGCAAAATTGCGGCAGCGGCGTCGTCGTCCTCTACCTTTGATAGTGGCAACGGAAGAGAGATACGCATGAGCGCACGAACCACCACCGCAGCGCGCGAGTCGCGCCGTTGGCTGTACTTGCTCATCGCTGCCGCGATTCTCACGCAAGGCGGACTCAACCTCATCCGCCCCGTCACCACGTACAAACTCGTGGCGCTCGGCGCCGATTCGTTCCTCGTGGGCGCGGTCACCGCGTTCTACGCGCTCGTTCCGCTGGCCACAGCCGTCTGGCTGGGACGCATGTCCGATCGCATCCCCAACCTTCGCCCCATGGTGGCACTCGGAGCGGTGGTCCTCGCGGCGGGCACGGCGGCTCTCGCCCTTGGATCGAGCTTTGTGGTCATTGCGATCGGGTCCGCAGTCCTCGGCTTGGGGCATTTGCTCTTTACGATCGCCGGGCAAGCCGAAATCGCTCGCCGCTCCACACCGGCGGAGATGGATCGCGGGTTCGGCTGGTTCACGGCGGCATTCTCCGTCGGCCAGATGATTGGCCCGCTGATCGCCGGCGCCATCCTGGGATCAGAACTGGTGAGCACCTCAGCCCGACTCCACGACGTCAACGTTGCCCTATGGGTCGGTTTCGCGATGACGCTGGCCGCGGCACCGCTGTTCGTTTCGCGGCGCGATTCAAAGACAAGGCACAGTACGACGACGCAGCTCGGCTCCCGCGACTCCCTCACCTCCGGCGACACTAGCGAATCGAGCGAGACTCGCGATGCTGCGAGCGCGCAGGCTCCGGATAACGCGAACGCGGCGCCCCAAGCTGCTCCCGAGAAGCCAACGATTTTGCGGATCCTGCGCACGCGCGGAGTCATGTCCCACATGTTTGCGTCCCTAGCGCTCTTGGGGATGCTGGATATTCTGACCGCGTTCTTGCCGTTACTTGGTGAAGAAGCGGGCATTAGCCCTGCGGCCGTGGGCCTGTTGTTGGCGCTGCGCGGCTCCGCGTCCATTGTGTCGCGCGTCTTGTTGCCGTGGCTTTCAGCGCACTTCGCACGCAGCACCCTACTGCTGTGGTCCCTCTACGGCGCCGGTTTCTCCCTTGCGATTCCGCCCCTACTTTTGGCGGCGTTCCCACCGGCTCAAGGCGGAGAACTCACGCTCTTGCTCAGCGGCCTTTTCATGCTGACTGGCGGAATCTTCTTGGGAATGGGACAACCGCTCACCATGACGGAGATTTCCACCTCGGTGCCAGCTTCGTGGCGCGGTTCCGCCCTCGCGGTGCGGCTCATGGGCAACCGCCTAGGCCAAGTTGCCTTGCCACTGCTCGCCGGTGTTTTCGCCGCTCCCCTAGGACCCGGTGCTGCGATTGTGATGACTTCCGTGTTCTTGGTGATCAGCGGAATTGAAAAGCAGCGGCGCGGTTAGAGGGAGCCACCTCGGGCCCCATTTCGCCTAGTCGTCGTAACTTTTCGACTATTAGCTGGGAAATTACTCCGAGAGGTAACCCTTCCTATCCTGAATGATTCAGAATATGGCAGTATGGGGATATGACCTACGTCAACCAATCTGCTCAGACATCGCCCCTCGCGGGTGAGTCTGCGGAGCACGTGGATTGGGCTCAACCCCTACGCCACGTGGGTCGACGCGTCACAAAGCAGCGGTTATGCGTGCTGGAGGCTGCCCGTCGGCATCCTCACGCCACCGCGGAAGAAATTCACCGCGAAACCCTGACCGAGCTTCCCCAGTTTTCGTTGCAATCCGCTTACGTGGTGCTCAACGATCTCGTGGATTCCGGTCTTTTGCGGCGGATAGATCTCCCCGGGCATCCCGCTCGCTTTGAAACCGAAATAGCCGACAATCACCATCACGCCGTCTGCATTTCGTGTGGACGCGTTGAGGACGTCGCGTGCGCCGTTGGCCACGCTCCATGCCTCACTCCGCCGGACGGTCTCAAGATGAACATCTTGGTGGCCGACGTCTTGTTCCGAGGAATTTGCGCTGAATGTGCGGCTCGGGGCAACAACACCCACTCAGAAAAACCCCAACATGAAGGAGACAGTGATGACTACTGAGAACACTGCCGGACATGCCACGGGCTCAACGACTCAGGCTGGAATCCCAGCCGTCAGCGACCGCAACTCGCTGACCGTCGGAGCTAACGGACCAATCGTCTTGCACGACCACCACTTGGTGGAGACTCTTGCACACTTCAACCGCATGAACGTTCCAGAGCGTCGTCCGCACGCAAAGGGATCCGGTGCATTCGGTGTCTTCGAAACCACCGAAGACGTTTCGAAGTACACCAAGGCTGCTCTTTTCCAGCCAGGCGTATCCACCCGCACGCTCCTTCGTTTCTCCACCGTTGCTGGCGAGCTTGGCTCCCCTGACACGTGGCGCGACGTTCGCGGCTTCGCCTTGAAGTTCTACACCACCGAAGGCAACTTCGACCTCGTGGGCAACAACACCCCGGTGTTCTTCGTCCGCGACCCTATGAAGTTCCCACACTTCATCCGCTCCCAGAAGCGTTTGCCAGATTCCGGCTTGCGCGACAACACGATGCAGTGGGACTTCTGGACGCAGAACCCCGAGTCTGCACACCAGGTCACCTATCTCATGGGTAACCGCGGTTTGCCAAAGACCTGGCGTGAAATGAACGGCTACGGCTCGCACACCTACATGTGGGTCAACGAAGCTGGCGAGAAGTTCTGGGTGAAGTACCACTTCATTTCCCAGCAGGGTCAGGCAGACCTCACCAACGAAGAGGCCGAGAAGTTCGCCGGCGCTGACGCCGAACACCACCGCCGCGACCTCTTCAACGCCATCAAGAACGGTGACTTCCCGAAGTGGGATCTCCACGTTCAGATCATGCCGTACGAGGATGCCAAGACCTACCGCTTCAACCCGTTCGACTTGACCAAAATCTGGTCCAAGAAGGACTACCCACGTATCAAGGTTGGAACGCTCACCCTGAACGAGAACCCGCAGAACTTCTTCGCTCAGATTGAGCAGGCTGCATTCTCACCAGCGAACATGGTTCCAGGCACGGGCAACTCCCCAGACAAGATGCTCTTGGGCCGTAACTTCGCTTACGCCGACGCTCAGCGTTACCGCATTGGCACCAACTTCCAGCAGTTGCCAGTGAACCGCCCAATCAACGAAGTTCACACCTACAACTTCGAAGGCAACATGTGGTACGAGCACACGGGTGACCGACGGGTCTACGCACCGAACTCCTTCGGTGACTCCTGGAGCGACGAGACCGGCCCTGTAGACAACGGCTGGGAGAACGACGGCGAGCTGGTCCGTTCCTCCTACGAGTTGCACGCTGAAGACGACGACTTCGGCCAGGCAGGCACGTTGGTTCGCGAGGTGTGGACCGACGAGATCCGTGCCGGCGTTGTTGAGACCGTCGGTGGCGCTCTCTCCACCGTTGAAGAGCCTGTTCAGTCCAAGGCTTTCGAGTACTGGAAGAACATCGACGCCGACCTCGGCGCTCGCATCCAGGCCGAAGCACTTGCCAAGGGCGGCGACTCGGTTGTTGGCGGAGATCCAGACAACCCAAAGGCTGAAGGCAACGCTACCGTTGACGGTGCAGGCGCCTAGTCTGAAGGTCTAGTTCTCTAGATCAAAGAGAAGGTCCCGTTCCCACATCTGTGGGAACGGGACCTTCTTCGTTAGGGCTTGGAGGCTTCCTGCCGCAACGTTGCCGAGCCTTTAGTTAACTGGCTTACTGGCTAGCTGGTGCGGCCTTCCTCGTCACGACGAAGCTGCTCGCGAGCATTCTCAGCATCAGGATCAATGCCGTGCTCTTCCAGCACCGTGCGCTCTTCTTCCGCTTCAGCGACGAGCTGTTCGCCCAGCGTGCGCGGCTGATCAGGGTTTTCGCCAGCGGCATCGTCCCACTCATCATCGATGCCATTGCCGTCAGCATCGTCAAAGCGGTAGCGACCAATCACGCGGTCTTCATCGTCAACAACCGTCGTCTCA
Organism: Neomicrococcus aestuarii; assembly: GCF_014201135.1. NCBI lineage: Bacteria > Bacillati > Actinomycetota > Actinomycetes > Micrococcales > Micrococcaceae > Neomicrococcus > Neomicrococcus aestuarii. Next base: position 1,044,456 of record NZ_JACHDR010000001.1, read on the forward strand.
TCAGCAACAGGGTAAGACTCAACAGGCGAGTCAACGTCACCCGAGTTCGTCTCGAGGGATGAGGTGGTAGCTGACGCTTCCGCCGGAGTCTCCAACGCTGGGTCGTCATCGCGGAAAGCATCAGCTGCGTAGCTGTTCGATTCCACGTCACGAGTCCAGTCATCGTCCTCTTCAACAAACGCAGGCGACGCTACAACCGGGTCAGCGGTCGCCGTCGCAGGACCGTCTTCAGGAGCCTCGTCCACCACAACAGTGGATTCCGTTGGTTCTACGACGCGCGAAACTTCGTCGTTCGAAACCTCTTCACGAGACTCAGCCTCGGCTGGAGTCTCCAACGCTGGGTCGTCGTCACGGAAAGCATCCGCTGCGTAGCTATTGGATTCCACCTCGCGAGTCCAGTCATCATCCTCTTCAACAAAAGGATTCGTGTCAGACGAATCAGAAGCAGACTCGTCACGGTCCGTGCTGATGTCCTCGAAAGGATCCTGCTCAGACGGTTCAACGGTTTCGGAAACGTAGCGTCCGGAAGTGGACTCCTCGGCTACGGGCTCATCGCTAGCGACGTAGGCTGCGTCGTCGTTCTGGGAAGAATTCGCAGCCGCAACGCCGGCAACTCCCGCAACCCCAGCGGCACCAGCAACACCCGCGTCAGTTTCGGTACCCGCGGCAGACTTGCGTGCCTCACGCAATTCGCGGCGCGAGCGAGGAGTGTCAACGTCAGGATCCAGCGTGTCCGCCTGCTCCTGCAGCTGAGCCAGCTCGGAGCGAGAATCATCAGCTTCGCTGCTCAAAGCAGCAGCTTCCTGGCGACGTCGTGCAGCCTGAACTTCAGCCTCGCTGGCCTCAAGTTCAGCGCGGCGAGCCGCATTTTCCTTTTCCTTCAAGTCGATCTCGCGAGCTTGGGCTTCTTCGCGCAATCTCGCAGCCTCCACCCGATCCCGCTCGGCTTGCGCCTTCTTCTTCTTGTTCACGATGGATGAAATCAACCAGATGAGAAGCAGCAAAACTACTACTGCAATCACTAGCCACATGATTTGTTCTTGCGTCATGACGCCTCCTAGCGCGGTACTGCCGTGCACATCAAAAATTGATATAACTAACTGTTTACCATTATTGACTCTTGAGTAACAGAGTAAACCTATAGCGGAAAATTATTGGAGTCGGGGTGATGGGCAAAAAGAATGCCCCTCCCACGAATCTCTCGAATCGTGAAAAGGGCATCCATAGAGTTGACGCTAAACCTCGGCCGCGCGTTCTGCGGCTTCAACAACGTTCGCCAACAGCATGGCTCGAGTCATCGGGCCAACACCGCCGGGGTTCGGAGAGATCCACGAAGCGACATCGTACGCAGCAGGATCAACGTCACCGGTAACAACAGCCTTGCCGTTGCCATCGTCAACGCGGCTCACGCCCACGTCAAGGACGATTGCACCTGGCTTAAGCTGGTCAGCCTTGATCATGTGCGGCGAACCTGCAGCCGCAATCACCACGTCCGCGCGGGACAAGTGATCCGCCAGATCCGTGGTGCCCGTGTGAGCCAACGTCACCGTGGCATTCACCCTACGGCGGGTCAACAACAAGCCAATCGGGCGACCAATCGTCACACCGCGGCCAACCACCAGGACATTCTTGCCCTTGAGGTCAATGTCATTGCGAGCCAACAGCTCTACACAGCCCTTCGGGGTGCACGGCAGCGGAGACGTCATGGGATTGTTAACGTTTGCTACAAGGCGGCCCAAGTTCATCGGGTGAAGGCCATCGGCATCCTTGTCAGGATCGATGGCTTCGAGGATGACATCCTGGTCAACGTGCTTCGGCAACGGCAACTGCACAATGTAACCGGTGCAGTTAGGGTCCTCGTTGAGTTCCTTGATCTTCGCGAGGATCTCATCCTGCGTGGTCTCTTCAGGAAGATCCACACGAATGGAGGCAATTCCTACCTCGGCGCAGTCCTTGTGCTTACCGCCCACGTACCACTTAGATCCTGGATCCTCGCCCACCAAGATGGTGCCAAGACCGGGCGTGATGCCCTTGGCCTTCAGCGCGGCAACGCGTTCGCGAAGCTCGTCCTTAATCTCCTTGGCGGCCTTCTTGCCGTCCAGAATACGGGCGGTAGTTTCTACCATTCTTCGAGTCCTTCGTAGAGCGGGAATTCCTGAGCGAGCTTCACAACGCGCGACTTGAGTGCTTCGAGGTCGGCATTCTTGCCTTCCTTGAGCGCCACGGCGATGATATCCGCAACCTCAGTGAATTCGTTGTCGCCGAAACCGCGCGTAGCGAGAGCCGGGGTACCAATGCGCAAACCGGACGTGACCATCGGCGGACGAGGGTCGAATGGAACGGCGTTGCGGTTGACGGTGATGCCAACCTCGTGGAGCAAGTCTTCAGCTTGCTTTCCATCAAGTTCAGAGTGGCGCAAGTCCACGAGCACCAAGTGCACGTCCGTGCCGCCCGTGAGGACAGAGACGCCGGCTTCGGTGACGTCAGCTGCCGTGAGACGCTCGGCGAGGATCTTCGCGCCGCGCAAGGTGCGCTCTTGGCGTTCCTTGAACTCTGGGGAGCCCGCGATCTTGAACGCCACAGCCTTACCGGCGATCGCGTGCATGAGTGGGCCGCCCTGCTGGCCTGGGAACACGTTGGAGTTGATCTTCTTGGCGAGGGCTTCATCGTTGGAAAGGATCAAGCCCGAACGTGGGCCGGCGAGGGTCTTGTGGACCGTGGAGGTCACCACATCGGAGAACGGAACTGGGTTCGGGTGCAAGCCTGCTGCAACGAGGCCAGCGAAGTGAGCCATATCCGTCCACAAGAGTGCGCCAACTTCGTCAGCGATCGAGCGGAACGCTTCGAAATCGAGCTGACGTGGGTAAGCGGACCAGCCGGCAACAATGACCTGTGGCTTTTCGCGCTTGGCCTGCTCGCGCAGCTTGTCCATGTCCACGGTGAAGGTCTCTGGCTCAACCTCGTACGCGGCCACTTCGTAGAGCTTGCCGGAGAAGTTCAACTTCATACCGTGGGTGAGGTGTCCACCGTGTGCCAATGAAAGGCCCAGCATCTTGTCGCCTGGCTTGATCATCGCGGCCAGTGCGGCGGCGTTTGCGGAAGCGCCGGAGTGCGGCTGAACGTTTGCGAACTTGGATCCAAAAACAGCCTTGACGCGTTCGATTGCCAAGTTCTCAGCGACGTCAACGTACTCGCAACCGCCGTAGTACCGCTTGCCCGGGTAACCCTCGGCGTACTTGTTCGTCAGGACGGAACCCTGAGCTTCGAGAACGGCGCGGGGCGCAAAGTTCTCAGAAGCGATCATTTCCAGCGTGTCCCGCTGACGGCCCAGCTCATCTTTGAGGACTGCCGCGATCTCGGGATCAACCTCTGCCAGCGACCGGTTCGTCACAGACTGATTGGACATGAAAACTCCTGTGGGTGTTTTAGATAGTGGTCGAATTCAGCCTACAGGCGTTGAGGTCCGCACCACAGGTTCGGTGTCACAGCTTGACGTGGGTGCGAAACATTTTTGGCAGTACGACGGCGCAGCTCGCCTCCCGCTCTCTTCATTCCGTGGGCTCCTATTACAGTGGGAGATATGGCTCACATCATCACTATTGACGGAATCACCCCCACTGTTGCGGAGTCCGCCTTTATTGCTCCTACGGCAACGTTGTCCGGAGACGTGGAAATCGGCGAGAACTCCGGAGCTTTCTACGGAGTATCCGTGCGCGGCGACTCCGCCCCCATCCGCGTTGGCGCGGGCAGCAACCTTCAGGACAACGTTGTCCTTCACGCCGACACCGACTACCCCTGCACCGTTGGAGACAACGTCTCCGTAGGTCACGCCGCCGTGATCCACGGGTGCACCATCGAAGACAACTGCTTGGTAGGCATGAGCGCCACCGTCATGAACGGGGCTGTGGTGGGAACAGAGTCTCTCGTGGCCGCCGGCGCCCTGGTGCTTGAAGGCATGCGGATTCCTCCGCGTTCCCTCGTGGCCGGAGTTCCCGCCAAGGTGCGTCGCGAACTTTCCGACGAAGAGGTCGCCGGTCTCAAGCGCAACGCCGACGTCTACTTGCAGCTAATCGCCAAGCACCGGATCGCGAACGAAAGCTAGGTCGCCCGTCCCCCGCGTCACCCACAACCCACCGCACGTGGGGTACGGGACGTAAGCTGCGTCGTCGTCCTTTCACGCGCGGCCCGCCTTCTACCGCAGAAGTGAGGTAGGGCACTACGCTCAAGTCATGGGTGCAGAAGTTAACGCCAAAAGTTTTAGCCGCGAGCAACGCACGCGCTACCGCGAACGGCTCATGGTGAATCTGGAAACGTTCGCGCGATACTTGGGCTCGGGCGAGTTCGATCCCGTGCGACGCATTGGCCTGGAAATCGAACTCAACCTCGCCAACCCGGACTTCTCCCCCGCCCTGCGCAACACCGAAGTGCTCGAGGCCATTGCCGATCCCGCGTTTCAGACCGAGATCGGCGCGTTCAACATCGAGTTCAACCACGACGCCGTGCAGATTCAAGGCCGCGGGCTGCTGGCGCTCGAGGAGTCGTTGCGGACCGAACTGGACCGTGCCGTGAGCCGGGCGCAAGACGTGGACGTCAACATCATGCTGGTAGGGATTCTGCCCACGCTCGATCAGGACTACGTGCATTCCAAGAACTGGATCAGCCCCGGCAAACGCTATGCAGCGCTGAATACCTCCGTGCTGCAAGCGCGCGGCGAAGATGTGCTGATCGATATTGTGGGGCAAGAACGGCTCAGTTTCTACGCCGCGAACATCGCGCCCGAAGCCGCGTGCACCTCCGTGCAACTGCACTTGCAGGTCTCGCCCGAAGAGTTCGCCCCCGTGTGGAATTCCGCGCAGGCGATTGCTGGCGCTCAAGTGGCGTTGGCCGCGAATTCGCCCCTGTTCATGGAGCGAGTGCTGTGGCACGAAAGTCGCATCGAAGTGTTCAAGCAATCCATTGACACGAGGCCTCCCGAAATGCGGAATCAGGGAGTACGGCCACGCGTGTGGTTCGGCGAACGATGGATCACCAGCATCCTGGACCTCTTCGAGGAAAACGTCCGCTACTTCCCCGCGTTGTTGCCGGAGCTATCACGGCGTCGGGCGGAAACCACCGCCTCCGGGGCGCCGACCCTGCACGAACTGCGCTTGCATAACGGAACGGTCTACCGGTGGAACCGGCCCATCTACGATCCGGGAGCTGATCTTCCGAACCTGCGTCTCGAGAACCGGCTGCTTCCGGCCGGGCCGACCGTGGTGGATACCGTGGCGAACGCCGCGTTCTTCTTCGGACTCATGCGCGCGCTTCGGACTTCGAGCCGGCCGGTGTGGTCCCGGATGTCCTTCCAGACCGCTACCGATAACTTTTTGGATTGTGCTCGCTACGGGCTGGAAGCCAACGTGTATTGGCCGGGGCTCGGAGAGATTCCGGTGACCGAACTGATCATCCGACACTTGCTGCCGTTGGCTGCCGAGGGACTTTCGGATCTTGGAGTAGATCAGGCGGTGGCCGACCGGTACCTCGACATCCTCTACGCGCGGGCGTCCTCCGAGCAGACCGGCGCCGCTTGGCAGATCGCCACGTTGGAGCGTCTCGAGGCCGGAGGGCTGGACCGAAAAGCGGCGATCGCCGAGATGACCCGGCTCTATAACGAAAACATGCTGACGTCCCAGCCGGTCCACACCTGGAAGATCGGCTAAAACCGCGCCGAATGGGCTTGGACATGCAAGAGGCGCCCGCCTCTTATCGGGACGAGCGCCTCTTTGAACTTCTCCGAAGAGAACTAGTGCAGGTCGAGGACTACTTACGCAGTGCGTCGATGGCAGCGTTCAGCGTTGCAGATGGGCGCATTGCTGCGGAGACCTTTGCAACGTCTGGACGGTAGTAGCCGCCCAGATCCACTGGCTGACCCTGAACTTCAAGGAGTTCCTTGTTGATCTGCTCTTCGTTGGCGGTCAGAGCCTCGGCCACTGGGCCGAAAGCTGCTGCGAGCTCAGCGTCGGCGGTCTGAGCTACCAATTCCTTGGCCCAGTACTGAGCAAGGTAGAAGTGGCTGCCGCGGTTGTCGATCTCGCCGACCTTACGGGAAGGCGACTTGTTCTCGAGCAAGAACGTTCCGGTTGCTGCGTCGAGTGCATCGGCAAGAACCTGAGCGCGTGGGTTGTCAGAGGTGTTGGCCAAGTGCTCGAGGGAAGCAGCGAGAGCCATGAACTCTCCCAGGCTGTCCCAACGCAAGTGGTTTTCCTTGACGAGCTGCTGAACGTGCTTTGGAGCAGATCCGCCGGCGCCGGTCTCGAACAGTCCGCCACCGTTGAGCAATGGAACGATCGACAGCATCTTGGCGGAGGTGCCAAGTTCAAGGATCGGGAAGAGGTCCGTGAGGTAGTCACGAAGCACGTTACCGGTCACCGAGATGGTGTCTTCACCCTTGCGGATGCGGTCGATCGTGTACTGGGTGGCTTCCACTGGGGACATGATCTCGATGGTCAAGCCCTCGGTGTCATGCTCCTTGAGGTACTCGTTCACCTTGCCGATGAGCTGAGCATCGTGTGCGCGGCTCTTGTCCAACCAGAACACAGCTGGGGTCTGGGAAGCGCGAGCGCGGGTTACGGCAAGCTTTACCCAGTCGCGAACAGCGATGTCCTTGGTCTGGCATGCGCGCCAGATGTCCCCGGCGAAGACCTGGTGCTCAAGAAGAACTGCACCGGAGCCGTCAACGATCTGCACGTGGCCGCCGTCTTCGATCTCGAAGGTCTTGTTGTGGGATCCGTATTCTTCGGCTGCCTGCGCCATGAGGCCAACGTTAGGAACGGTGCCCATGGTCACGGGATCGAACGCACCGTTGACACGGCAATCGTCGATAACAACTTGGTAGATGCCTGCGTAGGAGGAATCTGGAAGCACGGCAAGCGTGTCATCCTCTTCGCCCTTCGGGCCCCACATGTGTCCACCCTGGCGGATCATTGCTGGCATGGAAGCGTCAACAATCACGTCAGAAGGAACGTGGAGGTTGGTGATGCCCTTGTCAGAGTCCACCATGGCAAGACGTGGACCTTCTTCGAGGCCCTTCTTGATGAGCGCTTCAACGCCTTCGCGAACATCCTCAGGAAGTTCGTCGAGGCCACCGAGGATCGAAGCCAAACCGTTGTTAGCGGAGAGGCCGGCAGCCTCAAGCTGTGGGCCGTAGGTCTCGAACAGCTCGGAGAAGTAGGCCTTCACCACGTGACCGAAGATGATCGGGTCAGAAACCTTCATCATGGTGGCCTTGAGGTGGGTGGAGAACAGTACGTTCTCTTCCTTGGCGCGCTTGACCTGAGCGGCCAAGAATTCGTCCAGTTCGGCAACGTGCAGAACGGTACCGTCAACCACTTCACCGGCGATGACCTTGAGGTCATTCTTGAGAACCTTGACGGATCCGTCCGGGCGTACCTGGCGAATGGTCAACGTGTCATCAGCTGTGATGGTCACGGACTTCTCGTTAGAACGGAAGTCATCCGAAGCCATGGTTGCAACGTTGGTCTTGGACTCGGAGGTCCAAGCAGCCATGGAGTGTGGGTTCTTGCGCGCGTAGTTCTTGACGGACAGCGGCGCACGGCGGTCGGAGTTGCCTTCGCGCAGGACCGGGTTCACAGCGGAGCCCTTGATCTTGTCGTAGCGAGCGCGGACTTCTGCGTCCTCGTCGCCAGCAGGCTCATCCGGGTAATCCGGCACATCGAAGCCCTGAGCCTGAAGCTCGGCAATAACAGCCTTGAGCTGCGGGATGGAAGCGGAGATGTTTGGAAGCTTGATGATGTTCGCTTCAGGGGTCTTCGCCAACTCACCCAATTCGGACAAAGCGTCCGGAGCCTGCTGCTCTGGCTTGAGGTAGTCACCGAAGGCGGCGATGATGCGGCCGGACAGCGAGATGTCGCGGGTTTCAACTTCCACACCAGCGGTGGAGGCAAACGCTTCAACCATCGGCAAGAAAGAGTACGTTGCCAGCATCGGCGCTTCGTCAGTGTGGGTGTAGATAATTTTCGCCATGTGTTGGCGCCTCCCTGATGGACAGTATGTCCTTGATGGACATGTGTTCGGACAGTGGTAGATCCAAGCGGGGCAAGTCTATCGAGTTACCCCGCCGGGATCAGAATTCGTCGAAAAGCGGATTTAGTGGAAGAAGTGACGCGTACCGGTGAAGTACATGGTGATGCCGGCAGCTTGAGCTGCGGCGACCACTTCTTCATCACGCACGGAACCGCCGGGCTGAACTACTGCTTTCACGCCGGCATCGATAAGAATCTGCAGTCCGTCAGCGAACGGGAAGAACGCGTCAGAGGCGGCCACGGCTCCGCGAGCGCGCTCAGCACCCTCGCCACCCAATGTGTTGGCACGCTCCACGGCAAGCTTGCAAGAATCCAAGCGGTTGACCTGACCCATGCCCACGCCCACGGCTGCTCCACCGGAGGCCAAGAGGATGGCGTTGGACTTGGCAGCACGCACTGCGCGCCACGCGAATTCCAGATCTCGCAACGTTGTTTCGTCAGCGGCTTCACCAGCGGCCAACGTCCACCCAGCGGAGGTGTCCCCCGGTGCGTCGACGGCGTCGGACACCTGCAGCAACATGCCGCCGGATACCTGACGGTATTCCACGGAATCGCGCTGGAAGTCAGCCGGAAGCACCAAGAGTCGGATGTTCTTCTTCGCGGACAGGATCTCTACAGCTTCAGGCTCAAAGCCGGGAGCCACGAGAACCTCGGTGAAGATGTCCTTGACGTTGGCAGCCATGGCGGCGGTGACCACGCGGTTGGCGGCAATCACGCCACCGAACGCGGACACTGGATCCGTGCCGTGCGCCTTGAGGTGAGCGTCAGCAATCGGGTCCGCGGCAGAGGCGGAGCCAAGCGCCACGCCGCAAGGGTTGGCGTGCTTGATGACGGCCACGGCTGGCTCGGAGAAATCGTAGGCTGCGCGAACGGCGGCGTCAGCGTCAACGTAGTTGTTGTAGCTCATGGCCTTGCCGTGCAGCTGCTCGGCCTGGGCGATGCCTGGCGTCGCGCCGGTCTCCACGTACAAGGCAGCGGACTGGTGCGGGTTCTCGCCGTAACGAAGAACTTCGGAGCGCTCCAAAGAAAGCCCCGCGAACGGAGGGAAGGCTGGGACGGGAGCTGCGTCGTCGTCCGCTACGGAATCGCCAAACTGAGCCGCGGTCCACTTCGCAACCGCCGTGTCATACGCTGCGGTGTGTGCGAAAGCGAGGCTCGCGAGACGACGGCGCGTGACCAAATCAAAGCCGCCAGCCTTTGCCGCGGACACCACGTCGCCGTACGAGGCAGGGTCCACCACGATCGCGACGGAGGGGTGGTTCTTCGCGGCGGCGCGCACCATGGACGGGCCTCCGATGTCGATCTGCTCCACCACGGCGTCCTGATCCGCGCCGGACTTCACAGTCTCAACGAACGGGTACAGGTTCACAATGACGAGGTCGAAAGGCTCAATCTCCATGTCAGCGAGCTGCTGCACGTGATCTTCGCGGCGGCGGTCCGCCAAAATTCCGGCGTGCACGCGAGGGTGCAACGTTTTGACGCGGCCGTCGAGACACTCTTGGAATCCGGTGATGTCAGCGACTTCGGTGACGGGAACGCCGGCGCTAGCGATGCGCTGCGCGGTGGAGCCGGTGGAAACAATGCTCACCCCAGCCTCATGCAGTCCGACAGCTAACTCCTCGAGGCCGGTCTTGTCATATACAGAAATAAGGGCTCGGCGGATGGGTACGCGGTCAAGAACTGCTGAGGACACAAATGCTCCTTGCACAAAGCGGGTATTTGCTCTAGCTTATCGCTTCCACGCTCAGTTCTTATGGTCGCGGGCGCGCAGTTACGTTCCGCTGTTCCCACAGATTCGGGAGATTACGACGACGCTGGCTCGCGTTCCGCTGTCACAAGGTCCGGGAAGTGCTGCTCGAGTTGTTCGGGAGTGAGGCAGCGTTTGAGGAGGGTTTCGGCGTGGTCGTCATCGGCGACGAAGCCAATGAGGGCTTGGTTCTTGCCGACGGCCAGTTCCGCGGTCACGTCTTGGATGACGCGCACCATGAGGGCGTAGTAGGTGCGGATGGTCTCGCTCCATCCATCCTTGGCAATCATCTCGCTCAGGCCGCGCTGCCAAATGCTGGCGGCTTCTTCGCCGGCTAGCTCCATGGCGCACCAGTGCCAGCCGCTGCAGTCCCACCGCTCTGAGTAGTACCCGGAGATCTCTTCAAGCTCCGTATCCAGATCCTCGATGCGTGGATCTTCCAGTGCTGACAGTGCCCCGGCCTCCCGGTGATCCCGGGCGTAGGCCTCTTCTGAGTTCATGGCGAGCACGGGCATTTCGATAGTCTCCGCGGGCTCTGTGGGCACCCCGTGGAGGGCAATCGCGTAGAACGTGTGCTCCGGGTGATCCTCAATGACCTCCCGTGCGTGCCTGATGACTGAAGCCCGCATGGCGTTTTCGAGAGCGTTCCAATCTAGTCCCATAGCGAAACACTACTCCGCCGTGGTGTTCTCGACTAGGGATTGATTTTCCCTGTAAATGGAGGGCTCTTTAAACGCCAAATGCGGCGCTTCCCGGATTCGAAATATCGAAAGAGGGGGAACGCCGCACTCGGGTGGTCGGGCGCTAAGAAGTTACTTCAGCGCCGACATGATGGAGTTGATGAGCTGGTACACGCCCAAGGAGATGAACAGCAAGGCCGTGATGACCAACGCGAGGTTGGTGTACCACTTGTTGCGCCACTCGTCCGGGATTCCGTACTTCTTGACGTTCAAGAGCGGGAGGAGCGTGATGGCGAGGAACGGCATGAACAGCGCGCCGAGCACGCCGTAGGCCAGCACCAAGCCAATGGGCTGATCCAGCATCAGAAGCAGCATCGGTGGGAACGTCAGCCACAGAATGTAGAAGCGGAAGTACTTGCCGTGGGCGCGGGAGTCCGGGTGATCGGATCCCTTGCCGCGGAAGTTGCCCCAGAAGTCGGCGAACATGAGCGAAACACCGTTCCACACGCCAATGACGGAGGAGAATGCTGCGCCGAAGAAGCCTACGAGGAAGGCCTTACCAATGACCACGCCATAACGCTCTTCAAGCACGCGGTTCAGATCCAACAGGCCCTTGTCGCCAGCGGAGATCGTGACACCGGCGACGGAGACTACCTCGGCGCCCACAATAAGCATGCTGAGCACAAAGATGCCGGTCATGACGTACGCCATGGTGTTGTCGATACGCATCACGCGCATGAAGCGAGGGGTAGCCCAACCCTTTTCACGCAACCAGTAGCCGTAGGCCGCAAGGGTGATGGTGCCGCCAACGCCGCCTGCGAGCGCAAGCGTGTACAAGATTCCATCTTCTGGCAAGCGAGGGATGAGGCCGGCCAGCATGTCAGGGATGTTTGGTACGGCGATGACCGCGAGGCCAACGATGGTAATGAACATCAAGAGCACCAGTACTGCGGTGATCTTTTCAAAGACGGCGTAGCGGTTGAACCACACCAAGACGAATCCGGCGAGGCCGGTGGCAATTGCGAACACCCAGAGCGGGATGCCCGGGAAGAGGGCCGCGAGCGGGAGCGCGGTGGAGGACATGGCGGAAGCGCCGTAAACAATGCCCCAGATGAGGATGTACGGGCCGAAGTACCAGACGGTCCACTTACCCAGGGAGCGCCAGCCTTCGAAGATGGTCTTGCCGGTGGCGAGGCTGTAACGGCCCGCGCCCTCCACAAGAACAATCTTCAAGATGACGCCCACTACAACAGCCCACAAGAGCATGTATCCGTAGCGGGAGCCGGCGGCAAGGGTCGCCACCATGTCGGCGGCGCCTACGCCCGTGGCCGCTACAACGAGGCCCGGGCCAATAATTTTCCATTTTTGCGGAGGCAGGTTTCCGTCCGCGTCTGGCTCGATGTCATCGAAGCCTGCGTGGCGTTCGCCTTTCGCAACGTGGTGGGCTTTGTAGCCGTCACCATCTTGATGCTGGGGTTGTTCAGTCATGGGATCCTCTTGAGTGCGAGACGTGTGACACCTGTAGGTGTGACGAGAGATGCATTCTCTAGGAAACCACATTGAATTGCGGGTAGATACTTAACACTTGAAGTTGCGAAGTAATCTTTAACCAGCATTCCCGCTGAAATGCGTGTCAACACAAGGGATCTCGTAACGATGAGCGTGACTACAAGTTCTATGTCGTCTGGTGTTCAGGTAGTGCAAAACCTCCCGTGGAAGTGGGGTGTTCAGGGCCGAATTTTCATTATTGGTGGCCTGGGATTCATGTTTGATGCGTGGGATGTCACGCTCAACGGCGCTCTCATTCCGCTGATCATGCAAGAGTGGGGGCTGGATCGCTCCACCGCCGCTCTCATGAGCACGTCAAACCTCATTGGTATGGCCGTGGGCGCGTTCGTTTGGGGCACGGTTGCCGACCGCATTGGTCGCAAAGCGGCTTTCACATGGACGTTGCTAATCTTCTCGCTGTTCACGGTGGCCGGCGCCTTCTCCCCGAGCTTCGAGCTCTTCACTCTTTTCCGCTTCATTGCGGGCTTCGGTCTGGGTGGTTGTATCCCGGTGGATTACGCGCTGGTGGGTGAGTTCACTCCCACGAAGCAGCGCGGCAAGGTGATGACCGCGATGGATGGCTGGTGGCCCGTGGGCGCCGCGCTGTCCTTCTTCGTGTCCGCCATGGTGATCTCGCTGTTTGATAACTGGCGTTTCATTTTGTTGGCCATGGTGTTGCCAGCGTTGTTGGTCTTCTGGGTGCGATTGCACGTCCCGGAGTCACCCTTGTTCTTGATTCGCAAGGGTCAACGGGCTGAAGCGCGGAAGGTCATCGATGATTTGGTGGCCCGCACTGGCGCTCCCCAGCAGGAGTACACGCTGCCTGAGTCCTCTTCCGTTCCGAAGCTTTCCGCCGGTTCTATTGGCCAGCAGCTCGCCGGTATTTGGAAGTTCAATTGGCGCATCACGGCCGTTGCCTGGTCACTGTTCTTGACCATTCTGTTGGTGTACTACCTTGCGCTGACGTGGATGCCGTCCATCCTTCAGCAGGCTGGCATGGCCGCAAATACTTCGTTGTTCATGACGGCGATCATGGCCGCTGTAGGAATGATCGGTGTGGTTGCCGCGGTCGCTATTGAGAAGGTTGGCCGCAAACGCATTCTGGCAATTACTGGCCCGTTGTCCGGCTTGATTCTCGTGATGGTGTCGCTGTCCTTGGGCACCCCCACCACGGCCGTTATCTGGCTTTTGGTGTTCGGCTTCGTGATCCAGGTCTGCATCCCGGTGTTGTACGCGTACGTCTCCGAGCTCTACCCCACGGAGTTGCGCGGCTCCGGCTTCGGCTGGGCCTCCACCATTAGCCGTTTGGGCGCGGGCTTCGGCCCAGTGCTCTTTGCGCTGTACTGGCCGGTGATCGGCTTGCCGACGCTGTTCTTGATTGCCACGGGCTTGGTAGTTCTTGCCGTGATTTTCATGCTGATTGCGGCGCCGGAGACGGCTGATCAGGAGCTTGAGTAAATTTTCCGGTACGACGACGCAGCTTAGGTTGCGCTGAGTTCTTGCAGTACGCGGATCAAGAGTTTGCGCTCTTCGATTTTGATCCGTTCGTGCAGGCTTTCCTCGGTGTCGTCATCCAAGACGGGGACTACCTGCTGAGCGATGATGGGGCCCGTGTCTACGCCGGTATCGGCGTAGTGCACAGTGCACCCGGTGACTTTGACGCCGTAGTTGAGGGCGTCTCGAACACCGTGCGCACCGGGGAACGCTGGCAACAGGGCTGGGTGTGTGTTGACGTAGCGGTTCTCGAAAGCGTTGATGAATTCTTCGTTGACGATCCGCATGAATCCTGAGGAAATCACGTAGTCGGGCTGGTAGCTCAAGCACTTTTCCGTGAGCGCGTGGTTCCACTCGGCGCGGTCTGTATAGGACTTGAAGTCCACCACGAACGTCTCGTAGCCGGCTTCCTCCGAGCGTTCCACTCCCCCGGTACCGAACTTGTCTGCGCCGACCGCAGCGATCTCAAGCTGAGGCAACTGACCGTCAGCTGCGGCGTCGAGCACCGCTTGGAGGTTGGAACCGGAACCTGAAACGAGGAAAACTGCGCGCATTCCACCGATCTTATGCTCTTTGCACCGGTGAGCGCCGCTTTCGCGACCCACGTGAAGTGCGTGTGCTCCCGATAGAGTTACTGCATGACTGCTACGCGCCCACCAGATTCCAAGCGTCCCGCGAGCACCGAGGAACTGTTGGCGAACGCCGCACGCTTACGCGGGACGGTCATGTTGGTCTTGGCCGCAAGCATTTTGACGCTGTTGCCCCTGCCGTGGAAGTTCTTGACGATCCCCGTGGGAATCTTGGCGATCATTTCGGGAATTCGCACCCTGTTGAAGAGCCGCCGTATTGAGGGCATGGGATTCGTGAACGCCACCATCGTCATCGCGGTGGTGGGTTGCCTAATGTTTACCGTCTCGGTGACGCTTCAGGGCATCTTTTTCCAGCCGACCATGGACTACCAGACGTGCGTCACGCAGTCCCTCACGAGCCGCTCACTAGAACAGTGCGCGCGTGATTTCAACGATTCGCTGATGAACCAAGTGCTCGGACGTTAGTCCTCTAGTACGGGATCGCGTTCTAGGTACGGGGAGACCAAGTATCCGGCGATGACGCCTATAGCCACTTCGCCTGCAACCCACGCTGCGACAAGCCACATGTGGGGGCCAAGTTCGCTGAGCCGGCCAATGCCTGCCGACCCTCCTGAGATGAAGGCAGCGAAGGCGGTGAGCAGTCCCGCCCCTACACCGACGGCAACGCCGAGGAAGAGTGTGGAGAGGGAGAAGGAGAGCCAACGCATCTGAATTTTGCGGTCTAGCCAGTCGTCAAAGTGGTTCTCACCTTCGCGCATGAACCACCAGCCGGCCGCGAATCCGGCCAACACTGGCAAGAGAATGAACAACCATGCGGCATCCAAGGATCCCGTGGGCAGCGCGGTGAGGAACGGGATTGCTGGTAGCGGACCGACTGTGGTTTCAAACGGGCTGAGATGTGAGCCCACACCCAGGGTGAATCCGGCGCCGCTGATCCACGCCATGGTCCACACCACCAAGTTGGGGATCATGGCTACTTGTGCCAGAGTCACCACAATTCCGCCGACCAGGCCGGGGCGCAATTGCTGGTACACGTTGGAGCCATCGGCCCAGTGCATGAACAACGCGATCGCCAAGACGAGGGCGGCTGAAGCAACGAGTCCCATGAAGGCAACGAAGGCGGACTTGGTGATGGCTGCGACGTAGGAACCTGCCCATCTGGATGCTTGGCTTGATTGCGCGATGCGCTCTGAGAGATCCACGCCTATCAGTCGTGACCACGAGCCTGCTTCGCGACGCGTTCCGATCACTACGCCGATGCCAAGGATGATCATGGGCATCAGGATCGATGCCCAGATGTGGGGGCGTACGTCCGCGGTGCGAACCGCAAAGCCAGTAATGAAGCCAAAGAAGCCGTAGGCAACCAGTGCGCCTGCAATGCCCTGCCACAGTTGATCCGCATAGGAAGCCCGTGCAATCCTGCGGCCCGCCCTCCATGCGAAGAGGAACGGGATGATGGGAAACAAGAGAGGCGTGAGCGTCATGACGCCGCTGATCTCCGTGACGCCGTCGGCGGCCACCGTGGAAATATCCAGCGGCACTCCGTGGGCTTTCAACCACACTTGGCCGCTGAGGCGAAGCGCACTCTCAATACTGCTATTGCCCCAGCCGCCAGTCAGCCACACGCCCACCACCGGAACGGCAAAAATGAGCGCCACAAAGATCGCCACTTGGAGAGCTTCGAGGGCACCTTGAAGTACCAGAGGAAGCGGAATTCCCTCACGGAACACTCGAAGGAGTGCGCGAGGATTCGTCTTGGACGTGGCTTCCGCTTTCTTTTTCATCAGCTCCATGGTGCCATTCTTGGCGGGTGCTTTCGCTGAACGGCGCGGCCCATGATAAGACCGATGGGTGGATATTTCGCTCTTACTGCGCGCGTTAGTCCCAACCGCGGCGCTGTTGGGGTTGGGATGGGCGTTGCGCAAACACCTGAACTTCAAGGATGCGTTCTGGGTGGAACTCGAACGGCTCACCTATTACTTCCTCCTCCCCGCGCTCTTCATCAGCAGCTTGGCGACGGCAAACCTGACAAAGATTCCTGCTTTCAGCATGGTGGGCGTCATCATCATTTCCTCTGTGCTGGGCGGCCTCTTGCTGTTGCCCTTCCGCACGCTTGCAACCGGGAACAACGGTCCCGCCTTCACCTCCGTGTATCAAGGCGCCGTTCGGTTCAATAACTACATCGGTCTGGTCCTTGCCACCGCGCTCTTCGGCGCGGATGGACTCGCGCTTGCCGCTCTGGCCAACGCCGCGCTCGTCCCCACCGTCAACATCACGTCCACTTTGGTGTTCGCTCGCTATGGCAGCACCGACGTGCGCGGTTGGGCGATCTTTCGAGCGATCTACACCAATCCTTTGGTGGTGGCGTGCTTTGTAGGGCTGGCTCTCAACTTGAGCGGGCTGTGGTTCAGCAATATCAATGACGACGCCGCTGCGGCCACTTCCACGATCGCCGCACCTTTCGTGGAGATCCTGAAAATCTTGGGACAAGCCGCTCTGCCGATCGGCCTGTTGTGCGTGGGTGCGGGACTGCGAGCTACGTCATTGCGGGGATTCGTTAAGCCGATGCTCTGGGCGAGCTCTTTCCGCTTCGTAATCATCCCAACCCTCGCGCTAGCCCTGTGCCTCTGGGCTGGACTAAGGGGCCCGGCGGCCGCTGTCGTCATCTTGTTCCAATCGATCCCCACAGCTTCGAGCGCGTACGTGCTGTCGCGTCGTCTGGGAGGCGATTCCCCTCTCATGGCCGCCATCATCGCAACCCAAACGGCGTCGTCGTTCTTAACGATTCCCGCATGGATTGCTCTCACCGCCATTTTTGTCCGCTAGCCGGCGCCCTCCCGCGCTCGCACTTCGTGGCATTCAGGACGCAAGACACGCACGAAACGATTTCACGAAAGTTCACCCGCGGTAAGTGTGGAATTAACTTTGAGGCAATAGTGCGGTCACCGGGACAGCGGAGGGTAAGAGAGTGAGAGTAGCTGTAGTAGCCGAGTCCTTCTTGCCGCACATGAATGGCGTGACGAATTCCGTCATTCGCGTCCTTCGCCATTTGCGAAGCCGAGGTCACGAGGCGCTAGTCATCGCACCGGCGCAATCGTGGTCCGGGCCCTTGTGGGCGGCGGAATCAACTCCCGAGGAAGTCGAGGGTTTCCCGGTAGTCAATCTGCCAGCACTCCCGCTCAATGGCTACCCTAATGTCCGCGTTGCAGCCGGAACGGTAGCGCGCGTTCGTCGTATTCTCGCCGGCTTTAGCCCGGACGTCGTTCACGTGGCAAGCCCATTCGTACTCGGTTGGCGCGCTATTCAGGCCGCACAACAGCTCGGCTTGCCCACCATCTCCATCTACCAGACGGAAATCCCCGCCTATGCCGGCCGCTACGGCTTGCCCTGGCTTGAGGATGTCCTCTGGAACCACGTCAAACTCATGCACGAATCCTCCACCGTGAACCTCGTGCCGTCCTCCTACTCGATGAACCAGCTTCGGGAGCTTGGCATTCGCCGCGTTCATTACTGGCGCCGCGGTGTAGATCAAGAACAGTTCAACCCATCGCGTCGTTCCGAGGCCTTCCGGGCTCAGGCTGCTCCTAATGGCGAAAAGATCATCGGTTTCGTAGGCCGGTTGGCAGCCGAGAAGCAAGTTGCCGACCTCGCGGTCCTCGACAATCTTCCGGGCACCCGGTTGGTCATTGTGGGATCTGGACCGCTTAAGGATGAATTGCGCGCGAAGCTGCCCAACGCTTACTTCGCTGGATTCCTCGGCGGAAACGATCTCGGCGAGGCAGTGGCTTCCTTCGATCTCTTCGTACACCCGGGCGAATCAGAGACGTTCTGCCAGACCATTCAAGAGGCCATGTCCGCGCGTGTGCCGGTGGTGGCGGTGGGCCGCGGAGGACCGCTGGATTTGGTGGATTCTTCCCGCACAGGTTGGCTCTATAAGCCTGGGGACCTCGCGGACTTGCGCTCGCGGGTTCAGGATTTGGTGTACGACGACGTCAAGCGGGAAGCGTTCGCCGCTGCGGCTTTGGAGAGTGTTGCGGGACGCACGTGGGAAGCGATCTGCGATCAGCTCATCGAGCATTACGAGCGGGCAATTCACGTGAAGTCTCGGCATCTCCACACCGAGGCCCTCTCCTGGATGGACCGCTAACACCGCTCGAAGTCTGCGCGAGAGGTGTTGAAGTTCTTCTCAGTTGGCGTTCAGGAAAATTTCAGTTTCGTTGCGTACGTTGTAAGTACCGGCTATTCCGGGAAGCACTATCCATCAACGAAAGGACTGGATCATGGGACTCGGCGACAAGATTTCTAACAAGGCAGAAGAGTTGTCCGGCAAGGCTAAGGAAGCCTTCGGCGACGCTACCAACAACGAGCGCCTGCAGGCCGAAGGCCAGGCAGATCAGGCATCGGCTGGCGTAAAGCAGGCTGGCGAGAACGTCAAGGACGCCGCCAAGGACGTCAAGGACGGCTTCTCCAAGTAAGCGCTTCAACGCTTCTCGCGTGACGCATTCAGTTCGGCGGCATTTGTTGCCTCGTAGCTAGCGTCACTATGCAGGTGGCCCCCGGTGAGCATCGCTCACCGGGGGCCACCTGCATTAAGCCGTCGCAACCAGTAAACAGGTGCCACAACTTTCTGGCGACGTCGCCAAAGACTAAAAAGTGACTACTTTGAAATGTTTGCCAGCAATTGCTCGAACGGCAATGAGGTCATGGACGAACCCTGGCCAAAGTTCTCCTCAGCGCGATTGCGAGGAGCGCTACTAATGGCACTTGCCAGCTCCTTGCCGGCACGCTCGATGCGAGACATCAACAGTCCTTCACCCTGACCATCGCCCCAATCTTCGGGTGCCGCGAAGACGCTCGTAGGCATCTGTTGCGTGCGCAGGTAGCTGAAGATTGGTCTCATGACGTAGTCGATCATGAGACTGTGGCGAGCCGACCCACCCGTGGCGCCCAGCAAGACCGGCATGCCTTCAAGGGGCTTGGGATCAAAAGTGTCAATGAAGGACTTGAAAAGCCCACTCACGGACGCCGTGTAGGTGGGGCTCACGAGCACTAGACCGTCCGCCTCAAGCACGGCGTCCTTCACTTCTTGAAGCGCCGGAGCAGCGAACCCGGACACCATGTTGTTTGCGATGTCCCCCGCGTAGTCGCGCAAGCTCACCATGCGAACCTCAGCATCAAAGCCTTGGGCCGATAGCGCACGTTCAGTGGCATGACCCAAGTGTTCGCCCAGCATGGTGGCAGTGGAAGGCACGCCCATGCCTCCGGAAACGACGACAATCTTCATCGCAGGCCTCTCTTCTCAAAATTTGTATGCACTTGAATATACAAACGATGAGTGCGGCTCATTCATTCCCTTCGGCCAGGAAACGTTAAACAAGAATGGCGCCCCGAAAACGGGACGCCATTCTTGGTCAACCTATTTAGGCTGGGAGGTCCAAGGACTGACCAACGAAGATCAAGTTAGGGTTGGAAACCTTAGCCTTGTTCAACTGGTACAAATCCTGCCAGCTGCTCAAGCCGAGCTTGTTAGCGATCTTGGAAAGGCTGTCACCGGAACGAACGGTGTAGTTCTTGCCAGAATCGTGCACGTGCTTAGCCGAGTAGGTGGTAGCGGACTTCAAGGAAGTCGATGCCGTTGCCTTCTTGGTGACCGGAGCGGTGTACTGCTTAGTTACCGGTGCGGTGTACTGCTTGGTTGCTACAGACTTCTTGGTGGTAGCCGAAGAAGTAGCTGCAACCTTCTTGGTTGCGGTCGAGGACTTGGTCGTCGACGTCGTGGTTGGAGCCTTCACGGTTGCCGTAGCGGACTTGGTAGCCGTCGACGAAGTGGAGGTGGAGGTCGATGCAATCGACCCGGTCTTGCCGTACAAGCCGAGCTTGGCCGAGCATGCAGGCCATGCGCCCCAGCCCTGAGCTGCAAGCGTCTTTTCCGCGATGCGGATCTGCTCAGACTTCGAAGCCTGGTTCGGCATGCCGGAGCCGCCGAATGCACGCCACGTAGAAAGGCTGAACTGAAGGCCACCGTAGTAGCCGTTACCCGTGTTGATAGCCCAGTTGCCGGAGGACTCGCACTGTGCAAGTGCGTCCCACGTAGCGGTTGAGGCTGCCTGAGCTGGAACTGCACCAGCAGCTGCTGCACCACCAACGAGAGCCAAGGATGCAAGGCCGAGTCCGACCTTAGACGCGGCGTATTGACGCTTCTGAGACATAGTTCTCCTAAGGCCATCCACGCACACAACAACCCCCGTGGGGTGAAATGGCGTCATTGCCCGGCCGTCACTTAAGGGGTTCGGTGACTGAGTGAGTTCCGTGGGCAACGAGGATCCGGAACTCGGCGCACATTCGGGGCGAGACGGGCTCGTTATCCAAATGTAATAATTCGAGTGTACGGGACAGCCTGAGGGGTTTGTCAAAGCAAACCACCATACTCACAGCTTTAACACAAGTGCACAAACGGCTAATTCTTCGCAGCGAGCGCGCAATTATCTTCCAACCAGTGGATAAAGATGGCATATCGCCTAGTCACGATAAAGTTTCTTTAAAAAACCAGGTGGCACACTTTCTCGCCTCCGAAAGCATGCCACCTAGCTTCATTAGTCTAACTCACTAAACTTACGATGTAAACATTCCGTAACGTGTGATACCCGCCACGCCCTCACAGTGGCTCGCTGACGTTGAACGGTCAGCTTGAGCCAAGAGAGCTCGCGGCCGACCCCCAAACCGTTGCCAAACGTTGATCATTTCGTGACCAAAAGTTCCCCGCAGAGCCCGAGTGGATGCCTACGCGTCCTTGAGCTGAGCAATGTAGGAAATAGTGCGATCTAAAGCGCGCTCAAATTCCTCACCTGCGTGATTCTCGCGCAGCTTCGGCTCAAGTTCCTCAATAAAGGGGTATTCGCTCAAATCGGAGCCGCGGGCGTCGTCGTGTGCTCCACAAGAGCCGGATTCAGGACCGACGTCAGAAATATCAACATCCGCCCCGGCTAGCTCCAGGAGCAAGTGACCCAAGAGGAAACTGGAATAGGCGCGGTACGCGCGAACAGTGGCTTCTTCCGAGAATCCGCTCTCGCGCAAAGCTTGCAAGAAACGATTGATCCACGTGAGACTTCGCATGGGTGGGCGGATCCACGGAGCTTCCGGTGGCCGGGTAGCAATCACGGGGAAAACTTGAGGGTGCTCTTGAGCGACCTTGCGGAAACCGTGGGACAAGCGACGCACAAAGCTTTCCCACCCCTCGGTGGCTTCTTTGTGAACTTCCGGGTTGGATTCAAGATCTTCGAGAACAAGTTCAACGATGCCGTCTATGAGCACATCGCGCGACGGAACATACCTATAAAGGGACATCGCTTGAACACCGAGCCGAGCTGCCAGATTGCGCATGGAGAGCTGGTGGATTGATTCATCCTCAATCAGCTCGGCGCCGGTCCTGAGTATTAATCCAAGATCCAGCCGGCCACGGCTTGATTTGCGACGACTCGCAAGATCGGTTGTTTCGAAATCCTGCCCCTCTGCCGCGGTTCTGACTGCTTCAGACGGGGGCTTATTCATCCCCATTGACCTCTCTCTTTCCCCTCCATGTTGAAGAATATCAACACAAGTGCATGAAAGTTTGTGCTTTGGAACGAATAAGTCGGTAGGCTCGCTCACCTTATACTGTAAGTTCATCCACGTGTGAGTGACAAGCATTCGCCCGTTCCAATGAAGGGCCCGCGCCGCAACAATCACATTTAGACTTACAACGAAGACCTGCTGTGAAAGTTCACCCAACGGAGGCCGTCATGACCGTTTCGCCACTTAGTGGAACCCGTTCAGCTATAGACACGATCGAATCGAACGATCCCGAATTCCGCGAGATTGTGGAAAATCCACCGCGGCTTAAAGGCAAAGTTCTCAAGTACTCGTTAGGCAGGGCGCTTCGTGAATTCACGCGAGACGGCTGCTTGGACATGGCAGCGGGCCTTACGTACCGCGCTGTCTTTGCAATCTTCCCTGGCCTCTTGGCCTTGGTCTCTCTCCTTGGCGTGATCGGTCAGGCTGAAACCACCACCCAGTTCATGGTGGATCTCATCAACCAAATGGGTTCCAAGGAAATGGCAAAGACCCTCGAACAGCCCATCATGCAGCTCGCATCCTCGAGCGGAGCTGGACTTGGTCTCTTGATTGGTGTGCTCGGCGGCATTTGGACGGCCTCAAACTACGTGGTGGCCTTCAGCAAGTCTCTCAACACCATCTTTGAGGTAGACGAGGGTCGCCCCATCTGGTCCTTGCGTGCTGTTACCTACACCGTCACTCTCGTGATTGTGTTGCTCGCTGTCTTGGCCATTGCACTTCTCATCCTGTCAGGCCCGGTAGCTACCGGCTTGGGTGCTGTGATTGGGCTTGGACCGCAGGCCCTAGCGGTGTGGAACATCGCCAAGTGGCCGTTGCTTGTCCTGATTGCGATCTTCATGATCTCCACGCTGTATTACTGGACGCCGAACGCTCGTCAGTCCAAGTACCGCATTCTTTCTTTCGGCGCTTTCATCGCCTTGTTGGTGATTGGTCTGGCGACGTTGGGCTTCTCCGTGTACCTCGCCAACTTCAGCAACTACAACGCGACGTACGGCTCCATTGGTGGCGTGATCGTCTTCCTGCTGTGGCTGTGGATCATGAACGCCGTGTTGCTCTTTGGTGCTGAAGTCGACGCCGAGCTCGAGCGCGGCCGCCAGCTACAGTCCGGAATCGACGCCGAAGATACCCTCAAGCTTCCGGTGCGTGGTTTCAAGGCAACCTTGAAGAAGGAAGAAAAGTACATCAAGGATGTGCAGGAGGCGCAGGATTTGCGCCACGAGTACAACCCGGAAAAGCACAAGGATCCCGAAGCCGAAAGCGAGAAGCGGATGTGGACCGTGCTGGCCGGCGGCTTGGCCGTTTTCCTCGGAGTGGGGCTGGTTCGCAAGATCCGCGGCGACGGACCGCTTTTTGACAACGTTGACGGCGAAGACGCCAAGTCTTAGCGGATTTTGATACGGTTCACCCCATGAGCTGCATCATGATCATCAACGGGCCCAACCTGAACCTTCTCGGCAAGCGCGAGCCTGAAATCTACGGCACCACCACGCTGGCCGAGATCGAACAGGCCTGCCAAGAGATCGCGGACAAGAACCAGGTCACTCTCGAGTTCCTACAGTCCAACCACGAGGGCGTGATCATCGATTGGATCCACGAAGCGCGCGATCGTTGTGACGCACTACTGATCAACCCGGGCGCCTTCACCCACACCTCGGTGGCCATTCGGGACGCACTGTCGGCGTTCAACGGCCCCAAGGTGGAATGCCACCTCTCCAACGTGCACGCTCGCGAGGAGTTCCGCCACCATTCCTACATCTCTCCCGTGGTCAACTCGATCATCATCGGGGCCGGCTGGCGTGGCTACACCATGGGTCTGAATTACTTGATGGATTCACTGGCAGACGCGAAGTAGTTAGCTCTTTCGCTGATTTAAGCGCTGATTAAACGCAGAAAGCGGCACCTTGAGTGTGAAAACTCAGGTGCCGCTTTCTGCGTTTCTGGAGCTCTAGAACGTCCGGCCCGGACGTTGACGCCCCCGACTAAGGCTTTAGGCGTCCGGGAAGATCTTGCCGATCGGCTCGCGCTTCTCAGCCTGGAACGTGTCCTCAGCTCGCCCGTAAGCCCAGTACGCGGACAAGGACATCATGCGACGATCGATCCCGCGATCATCTGCCAAATAGCGGCGCAACGACTTGATCATTTCGCGCTCACCGTGGGCGAAGACCTGCACCAGACCGGATCGCCACGGGTACTTCATGACCTCGGCGGCGAGCTTGGTGGTGGTCGACGTGAACTCTGCTTTGCGGTGCACCCAGCGGATTTCCACGGCAGACGGCTTAGCTAGCTCAATTTCATCCTCGGCGTCCTGCACTTCGATGAAGGCAACGCCCTCCGCGTTCGAAGGCATGGCTTCCAGCGCGGTTGCGATCGCCGGCAGCGCAGATTCATCGCCGGCGAGTAGGTGCCAATCGACGCTTTCTTCAGGCTTGTAGTTACCGCCGGGGCCGTTGAAACAGACGACGTCGCCTGGTTGCGCTTGCGCTGCCCACGGCCCGGCCAGTCCGTCCTCACCATGGACAACGAAGTCGACGTCGATGGTTCCGTTCTGGTGATCCACTTTTCGCACGGTGTACGTACGACGCACAGGAACTGCTTCTGGCCCGTGATCGCGGCGGATGGCGTCGATGTCATACGGCGGCGTGAGTCCCAGAGACGGGTCTGCGAAGAGGAGCTTGATGTACTTGTCTGTCACGGGACGATCCGTGAAATCTTTGAAACCTTCCCCACCGAAGGTCAGCCGGACCATATGTGGGTTGATCCGTTGAGTGGCTACCACTTCCATGGCAACCTGCGGACGGGGCGCGCGTGGCGCGGTATCGGGTGTTGGTTGGGTCATGAGGACTTCCTTTCACCGAAGACGGGAGGACCGGAGAATCTCTCCATCCTCCGTTTCTCGTCACTGCTAATCCGCAAAAGCCGCTGCGTCTCAGTTGAGAAGAAGGCCAGCGTAGTGCTGGCCTTGATGCACAGCGTGTTTTCTACGGGATCAAAAAATTCGTAACACACGTCAAAGCTTGCGGCCTTGATATTAGCGATCCATACTTCCACGCGTACCGGGACGTTGCGGTACTCCAAGGGTGACAAGTACCGCACCCGGTGGTCCACTACCAGCACTTGCGTGCTCGGGGAAACATCGTTCAGGAAGGTAGCCGGAGCCGGAACGCCTTCGCGTCCAGTCCCTCCGGGAACTCCCAGCGCGTGCACTCGTGCCTCTTCCATGAGGCGCACGCTATTGACGTTGTTGATGTGACCATACGCATCCATGTCTCCCCAGCGCATGGGGACGTCCACCACAATTCGAGCCATGAACTCTCCTAGCTTGCCCCGCGCCTCACGCGGGTTGACCTCTTAAAGCGAGCTTGCGTCGTCGTGCGCGCTCACTTGACTGTCCGCCTGTGCCGCAGGAAGCAAACCGAGCTTCTCAAGCTTCGCAGCGATTTTCGCGCCGTCTGGCTCATAGATCCACGGCGTTCCCGGCGTGGATCCCATCATTTCTTCCGAACGACCACCGGCGAGCACGGCTTCAGACGGCGTGAGCTGTCGAATGACAATGGCCCGCACGTGATCCGGGTAGCGGCGCGCAAACTCGGCGTAAATCTCCGGGTCATGCTGCCCATCATCGCCAATCAACAACCATTTGACGTCCGGGAACTCGTCCGCGAGGCGCCGCAACTGATTAACCTTGTGTTGCATTCCCGAACGGAACCAGCGGCCCTCAGTTGGCCCCCAGTCTGTCAACAAGAGCGGCCCCTTGGGGTAGAGATTGCGCTTGAGGAAGCGCTGCAACGTCTGCGCTACGTTCCAAGCGCCGGTGGACAAGTAGATCACTGGGGCGTGGACGTTGTGCTGGACCAGACGCTCGAGCATCACGGCCATGCCGGGGGTTGGAACGCGCGCGTGCTCATCCAGCACGAAGGAGTTCCAGGCCGCCAACAGCGGACGTGGCAGCGCGGTCACCACCACGGTATCGTCAATATCGGAGACGATGCCAAAGGTTTGCTCTTGGTCCACCACGTACACATGCGCGTGGGATGGTTCGCCGCCATCAGCCAATAGCTCGATGGTGTGCCAGCCGGCCGGAAGCTTCGCGCGGATCCGAATATCCACCACGCCGCCACGGTCTGCGTCTACATAGAATTCGCTGCCCGCCACTCGGACGCGTACCTCGGCGTAGGGAACAGGCGCGGACGTAAAGTTACGCCAGCCTCGGACGCCATCCGTGACAACGTTCGGCAACGGGAGCCCATTCTCGAAGGCTTCTTCACGCGCCATCACCACTCGAGCCATCACGCGGACCCACGAATCGGATAAACCGTACCCGCGGAATGCAAAAACGGTTTGCACCCAACCGCGTTCTTCGGCACGGCGCAAACGGAACGCATGCCAGCCGTCTTCGAGCTTGATTGCCGGGTTGTCCCAGAAATCTGACTTCTTCAACAATGCCATGGTGACAGTGTTTCATGACGTGCGTGGCTTTTCTGATTTCCCGGCAACGAATGCGTCATGCAGTTCGGGCTCATGACGGGCTGTGACCGGCTTATGAACGAATTATTCGGCGCACCCTTTACGTCTTCTACAAGGCGTACAAGAATGAACTCATGATGTTCGAACACGCCGATGGCGCCCCTGTCCTTCACCTCACCGAAGACCAGTCATGGCAATTGCTGGACAAGACTAAGCACGGCCGCATTGCCCTCTATGCCGGAGTGGAGGTGGACATTTTCCCGGTCAATTTCTCCACGACTGATCGCGTGATCTACGTCCGCACTGCGCCGGGTTCTAAGCTCGCCGAGCTGACCATCAACCCGAAGGTCGCGTTCGAAGCTGACGGCATCTTGAGTGACGAAGCGTGGTCCGTGATTGTTCACGGCACCGCCAAGAACCTTGAGACCGAAGCTGAAATCGCCACCGCCCGAGAGTCCGGCGTGACCCCCTGGGTTCCCACCACGAAGGAATCGTGGGTCAGCATCACGCCGACAGCCGTTACGGGTCGTCACTTCGTTTTCGGTAAGCAGCCCGAGCTCGACGACGAAATCTAGCCTTCGCCATCAGGCACGTGAAGGCATCACAGCTACTCTGGAACTATGGCTGTGGACCCTCATTCTTCATCTGAAACCATCTCTTCGACCGCTCTTCGCGCTACGGCGGTCGAAGCAGCGCTTGCGGCCGGACCTGCGCTACGAGCAGCATTCCGTGGTGGTGTGAGCGCGCGCGAGAAGAGCAATGCTCACGATCTCGTGACGGACGTGGATGTGGCTACCGAACGCACTCTTGCGGACATCTTGCGGACGGCCTACCCGGAGTCCACGTTTTGGGGCGAAGAATCCACGCAGGGCGCGCGCCCCACTGAGTCGGGGAACGCATCCGAAAAGAGCGCGCTCGAATGGATCGTGGATCCCATTGACGGCACCTCCAACTTCGTTCACGGCGTAGCCCTGTTCTCGATTTCGGTCGCCGCCACTCTCAACCAGCAACTCGTAGCGGGCGTGGTCTATGACCCCATCGCCGACCTACTGTTTTCCGCCGATGAACACGGCGCCTATCTCAACGGGGAACCGTTGCCCTCCCGCGCACAGACTCCACGCGCCGACGCGGCACCCGCGCAAGGCAGCGGCGTCGTACTGGAACCGCGCAGCGAGCGCTCCTTAAGCCTCTTTACGGACTACCCGTCGGCCGAGACGATCGCCGAGGACGGGATGCTCGCTCTGGAAGCCTTTGGGGATTTGGTGACCACGTACGCCACCGTGCGCCGTCCCGTGAGTACCGCGCAGTCGCTGGTGCATTTAGCGGCGGGCTGGTCCGATGTCTGGTTTGGGTTCGGACTAAAGGCGTGGGACGTTGCCGCGGGCGCGTTCATCATTCAGCAGGCCGGCGGGCGCTTCGAAGCCATCCGGCCTGCGGATTCTTCCCAGTACGACGACGCACACCCGCTCACAGCCCCGGCCCACTACGCGCTGGGGCCCGGCGTGGAGTCCGAGACCGCGCGTGCGTGGGTTGCCCGCATCCTGGAACAGCGGCGGTAATAGGCTTCGTTCCCGTTTCAGGTGTCTTAGAGACTGGCCGCCGAACGGCCCGCAATCATCCCGCTGAACAAGCAACCGCCCAAGAAGGTGCCTTCGAGGGAGCGGTAGCCGTGCAGGCCGCCGCCGCCAAAACCGGAGGCCTCTCCGGCGGCGAAGAGACCCGTGATGGGGGTGCCGTCGTGGCGCAGCACGCGCCCGTCAAGATCGGTTTCGAGGCCGCCCAAGGTTTTGCGCGTGAGAATGTGCAAGCGAACGGCTATCAGCGGGCCCGCTTCCGGAGCCACGAGGCGACCCGGCGGAACCGTGCGGATCAGCTTGTCCCCCGCATAGCTTCGCGCCGCACGCACGGCGTCAATTTGGGCGTCGGTGCCGGTTTCACCCACGCCCGCGTCTCGAGCCGCGACTGTCTGAACGAGTTGCTCGGCGTCGATGAGCCCCTCGCCGGTGAGTTGGTTCATTTCATCAGCAAGTTCCCGGACCGAATCCGCCATGACAAAGTCCGCCCCGCGGTACACGAACACCCGGACCGGATCCGGCATCTCGGCGCGAGCGCGCCGCAACACGTCACGGATGGATTTATCCGTAAGGTCCGGGTTCTGTTCAGAGCCGGAGAGCGCGAACTCTTTACCGATGATGTCTTTATTGAGGATGAACCATGAGTAGTCGTGTCCCGTGCCCCTCAAGCGGGTGAGCGTTCCGAGGGTGTCGAAACCGGGCCAGAGCCGGTCCGGCAAGCGGTTGCCCTGAGCATCAAGCCACAAGGAGCTGGGGCCGGGCAGAATGCGGATGCCGTGCTTCGGCCAGACCGGATCCCAGTTTTCGATGCCTTCCGTGTAATGCCACATCCGGTCACGGTTGATCACGCGGCCGCCCGCGTTTTCCACTGCCTCGATTCCGGAGCCGTCGACGTAGGCTGGAACGCCCGTCAGGAAGTGCTCGGGCGCGGATCCGAGCCGTTCCGGCCACGCGGCGCGGACTTTGTCAGGGTTGCCGCCGATGCCACCGGTGGCAATGACCACGCGCGGTGCGGTCAGTCTGAAAGATCCCACGACGTCGCGCGATGATACTTCGCCACGTTCGGCGCTATCGGGAGCCAGAATGTCGCCGGAGACTCCTGTGACTGCGCTAGTGGCGTCGTCGTAATCAATATTCTGCAAGCGGTGCCTCCAGCCGAACCGCACCTGACCGGTGGAGGCGGCGCGCAACACGCGTTCAATGAACGGCTTCAGCAGGCCGGGCCCGGTCCCCCACGTGATGTGGAAGCGCGGAACTGAGTTGCCGATGCCGCCGGTCTCGCCGCGTTCGGCCCACCCCACCACGGGGAACAGCGAAACGCCGCGATCTCGCAGCCACGCACGCTTCTCGCCGCCCGCCCACTCCACGTATTTCTCGGCCCACAAACGCGGCCAATAATCCTCGGGACGGTCAAACCCTGCGGTCAAACCCCAGTCCTGCTTCGCGAGTTCCAGAGAGTCTTTGACGCCGAAGCGCCGCTGTTCGGGCGAATCCACCAGGAACAGCCCACCGAAACTCCACCAGGCCTGGCCACCCAAGTTATTGGGGCCTTCCTGATCCAGGATTAAAACGGAACGGCCGGCCTCCACCGCTTCACAAGCAGCGACAAGACCGGCCAATCCCACTCCGACCACAATCACGTCAGCGCTAGAAGGGTGTGATGACAAGTTGGCATGGTGCTCAGTGGCAGTCATGCCCCCAGCCTATGCGTTCCCAGATTCCATTTCAGCTAGCTCGTCGAGGTGGGTTGGCGCGAACATCTTCAGCAGTGTTTCCACCACGACGACGTTAGGCCCCTCCCCCGCGAACGCTTCAGTAAGCGCTTGACCCACGTTCTCTGGCGCCACCTTTTGGGCGGGCACCCCGAAGGATTCTGCGAGCGCTACGAAATCCGGGCGGGCGAGTTCGGTGGCGGTCGCCTTGCCGAAGGCGCCTTCCATGTATTCGCGCAGGATTCCGTAGCCGCCGTCGTCCACAATCAACCACGTGACGGGCACGTTGTGCTGTTTAGCGGTGGCGAGTTCGGAGATCGAGTACATCGAGGAGCCGTCACCGGCCACAGCGAGGACGCGTTGCGGCGTGTCATCGCCGTCTGCATCCCGGTTCTCGTACACGGCCAAGCCCATGGCCCCGCCGATAGCGCTCGGGAACCCGAAGCCGAGCCCGCCCGCACCCTGAGCGGAGTGGAATTCGCCCGAGCGAGCGTCCCAGCAGTTCCAGGCCCAGTACGCTGCGATGGTCATGTCCCAGAAGGTGTGCATGTTATCCGGGACGGCCGCGCGGATGTCCGCCATGAACTGGCGTTCTTTCGCGAGGTCTTGAGCGTCGAAGCGTGCCGTGACCTTCGCGAGGACGCGCTTGACGGCCTCGGCCGGCGTGACGTTCCCAGTCTCGGCGCCAAAGAGGGAAGCCCAATCGCGCGTGATCACGGATTCACCGGAAGTGGCATCTTGTCCCGCGTTCGTGAGGGCATCAGATAAGTACTCAAGGGCTACCTTAGCGTCGGCGCGAATACCGAGGGCGGGAACGTTGGATTCCAGCACGCGGGGTTCGGCGTCGATCTGAATGAGGCGACCGCGCGGAGCGAGCGTGAAGTAGTTGGAGGACACTTCGCCGAGCGACGATCCCACCACAATGAGAACGTCGGCTTCTTCGAGCACCTCGGTGGTGTACCGGTCTTCGATCCACGCTTGTAAAGAGAGCGGGTGCTCCCACGGGAACGCACCGTTTCCGCCGGGCGTGCAGATCACGGGAGCGTCGAGCTTTTCGGCGACCGCAAGCAGCGCGTCCTTGCCGCCCGCTCGGCGCACGCCGCCACCGGCCACGATCGCCGGACGCTTCGCTTCGGAGAGCCAACGCACGGCCTCATCCACAAGCTCAAGGCGTGGAGGGTGCTCGTATGCTTCGGCGAGCGCGTCATCCACGGGAGGGACAAACACTTCGGCCAACAGAACGTCTTGAGGAACTTCAATCCACACGGGACCTTGCGGCACCGTGATGGCGTCAGCCCACGCGTCCTGAATTGCCGACGGAATACCGGAAGCGTGGTGCACGGTGCGCTGGGACTTGGTGACGTTCGCGGCAGAGGCCTTCTGGTCATCAAGCTGGTGCAACATGCCCTTGCGGCGAGCGCCCAAACCGGACAGTGGGATCTGCGACGCCACCACCACCATGGGAACCGAGGTTGCGTACGCTTCCTGCAGGCCGGCCAAGGACGTCAACGCGCCTGGACCCGTGGACAGGAACAGCACGCCCACTTCTCCTGTAGCGCGCGAGTAACCGTCGGCTGCGAAGGCCGCGTTGTTTTCTACGCGGGAGGAGACGAAGTGCAGGTCTGAGCGCGAGAGCGCGTCGAACAAGCCCAGCGCGTGCTGTCCGGGAATGCCGAATACGGTCTTGGCGCCGAGCGCCTCGAGGGTCTCGACAACGAGGTCACCGCCATTACGGCGCGCAACGGACGTGTCAGTAACTGTGGTCATCGTGGGTGAGCTCCGTCGTCGTTCTGGGCAGGCGTTATTCAGCGGAAGTACCGGAAGCGGACTCGGCCGCAACCCGCGCCTGATCCGCGAACAGCGAGATCAGGTCATAAGCAACGTGAGAGCCGGCCACGCCGGTGATCTCAGCATGATCGTACGCCGGTGCCACCTCAACGAGGTCCGCGCCCACCAGGTTCATACCGCGCAGGCCGCGGATGATCTCGAGCAGCTCGCGCGAGGTGATGCCGCCGGCCTCAGGCGTTCCGGTGCCGGGAGCGTGGGCGGGATCGAGCACGTCGATATCGATGGAAATGTAGAGCGGACGGTTGCCGATGCGCTGGCGCAACTTGTCCACGACCTCGGCCACGCCTTGGTAGTAGACGTCCGAGCTGGTGATGATGCCGAAGCCGAAGCGGCGGTCATCTTCGAGGTCGCGCTTGCCGTAGAGCGGTCCGCGCGTTCCGACGTGAGAGATGGCTTCCGTGTCCAGGATGCCTTCCTCGACCGCGCGACGGAACGGGGTGCCGTGAGTGTATTCGGCGCCGAAGTAGGTGTCCCACGTGTCCAGGTGAGCGTCAAAGTGAAGCATCGCCACCGGTTCGCCCGCGCGTTCGCTCGCGGCACGCAGCAGCGGCAGCGCGATGGTGTGGTCGCCACCGAGGGTCAAGAGCTTGGAGCCGTCGGCGGTGAGATCCAGCGCGTTCTGCTGAATGGTTTCGATGGCCTCGTTGATGTTGAACGGGTTCACTGCCATGTCGCCGGCGTCGGCAACCTGAATGTGTTCGAACGGGCTGAGGTCAACGGCAGGGTTGTAGGGGCGGATCAGGCGCGAGGATTCGCGGATGTGGTTGGCGCCGAAGCGCGCGCCGGGGCGGTAGGAGACGCCGGTGTCAAAGGGGACGCCCACGATCTTGAGGTCCGCTTGCTCTACTTGATCCAGTCGTGGCAAGCGCGCGTAGGTGGCGGCGCCGGCGTAGCGAGGGATTTCAGCGGCGTTGATGGGTCCAAGCTTGCCGTTCGCTTCGATGCGAATTTCCTTCATCGATGATTCCCGTACCTTTCGCGGAAGTTGCCTGTAATGAAACAACAGTTTCTTATGATGCTATTTTCTGATGTGACCTAGGTCAAGTCTCCAGCACTGAGCTGAGACTTGCTAGTACCGGCGATCTAGTACGACGGCGCAGCTCGGCCCGAGTGGGCGGCCGCAGGGACCAGGGTCCACAAGACCACGGCGCGCTCGCCGGAGGGGTTGCGCCACGAGTGCGGCTCGCGACCGGGGTAGGTCACGGTGTCGCCGGCGCTGAGTTCGATGGTGTCGCGGGAGAAACGGATGACGAACTCGCCTTCCACGACGTGCAGGACTTCGACTTCACAGTCCACACTGTAAAGCTCCGCTTCGCCCTCACCATACGGCTCGATATCGGCGCGAATCACCTGAACGCGCCGTTCCCCATGGCCGGTCAGGAGGCGCTCGTCAATGCCTTGGCCGCCGAGGTTGATCTTGCGGGCTTCGCTGCGTCGGACCACCTTGAGTGGCGGCTCCTCAAACAGGGATCCCACGTCAATGGAGAGCGCTTTGCACAGATTCAGGAGCGTTGCCACGGACGGCGAGGTGAGATCCCGCTCGACGCGTGAGAGGAAGCCTTTCGTGAGTCCCGTAGCTTCCGCCACTTGGTCCATGGTGAGCCTGCTCTGCTTGCGCGCGGCGCGCAATCGCGCACCAATGGCAAGGGATTCACTCCCCGCCTCGAGCTCAATTGCCTTCATGAATGCCTCTCCACTACTTCGCGTCTGCACACCGTGTTGCACTTATGACTACCATCACATTAGCCTGTGAGGCAATAGATGTTTCCTGCTAGTCAATATTTGAGGTGTCCATGGAATGGATCAATATCGCGATCGTGGTGTTCTACCTGGTCGCAATGCTCGCCTTCGGATTCTGGGGTAAGAGCCGCACGAAGAACAGCTCGGACTACCTCGTAGCCGGCCGCCGCTTGGGCCCGTTCTTGTACACGGGAACTATGGCGGCCGTGGTCTTGGGTGGCGCATCCACCGTGGGTGGCGTGGGACTTGGCTATAAGTGGGGGCTTTCCGGAGCCTGGCTGGTCATCGCCATTGGCGTGGGCGTCATTCTCTTGAGCTTGGCCTTCGCGCCAGCCCTCCAGCGCTTGAAGATCTTCACGGTCTCCCAGATGCTGACGCTTCGTTACGGATCCCGCAACGCCACCCAGATGAGTGCCGTTGTGATGCTCGCGTACACCGTGATGCTGTGCGCTACCTCCACTTCCGCATACGCCACCATCTTCGTGGTGCTGTTCGGTTGGGATCGCTGGCTCGCCATTCTGGTGGGCGGCATCATTGTGGTGATTTACTCGACCATCGGCGGCATGTGGTCCATCACCTTGGCCGATCAGGTTCAGTTCATCATCAAGACCGTTGGCGTCTTCTTCCTCATGCTTCCCTTCGTGCTCAACGCAGCTGGCGGCTGGAGCGGACTGCAGGATCGCCTTGAGAGCGACTTCTTCACGTGGGACTTCATTGGCCTACCTTCGATCATCACGTACTTCGTGGTCTACACCTTGGGCCTTCTCATTGGTCAGGACATTTGGCAGCGCGTCTTCACCGCCAAGACTCCGTCCGTCGCCCGTTGGGGCGGAGCCACCGCCGGCATCTACTGCGTGCTTTACGGCATTGCGGGAGCGATCATCGGCATGGCTGCACGCGTAGCTCTACCCACGATTGACGTTGCAAACCTTGGCAAGGACGTTGTGTACGCAGAGGTCGCCATGAACATCCTGCCGATCGCCCTCGGCGGCATTGTGCTGGCCGCAGCTGTAGCCGCAATGATGTCCACCGCTTCCGGCGCGCTCATCGCAGCAGCAACGGTAGCCCGCACGGACGTCACGCCTTTCGTAGCGAGCTGGTTCGGCAAGACCATCACGGTCAACTCGGAAGAGAACCCGGAGCACGACATCAAGGCCAACCGCTGGTGGGTCTTTGCTTTGGGCTTGCTCGCCATCTTGCTGGCAATCTCCGTGAGCGACGTAGTAGCTGCGCTCACCATTGCCTACGACATTCTGGTGGGTGGCCTGCTGGTCGCCATTCTGGGTGGCCTCTTGTGGAAGCGCGGCAACGGCACCGGTGCTGCACTGTCCATGGTGGTGGGAACCGTGGTGACGTTGACCACCATGATCATCCTGGAAATCAATGCGGCCGCACCGTTTGATGGCATCTACGCCAACGAACCGATCTACTACGGCTTGATCTCCTCGGCAGTGGTCTACGTCGCGGCTTCGCTGGTCACGCGACCTACCTCCCCTGAGGTTCGCAAGAACTGGGAAGAACGCCTTGCGGGCCATGCCGAGCACGAAGGTGTCACCACCTCCGCACTGTAGCTCTGGCGACGGGTGCGATTGAGGGTGGGCTATACTCTTCGACTGAAGGGGAGTAGTTCCATCCTCAATCCGCCCCCACCATAAGGCGCTTTGAGGTAGCGGAAATGTCGACATACTGGCCGATTCCATTGTGAGAATTGACCCGGCATTCCACCTCTCGCTTAACACCCGTCATGGTGTTGCGTGAGGCGAGCGAGACCTTCGGCCCGCGTTCAAGCAGCGCGAGTGCCGAAGTTTCGCGTACCTTTCAACGTGTTACCTCGTCACTTCGCTCTTGAGTCAACATCGAGCACGAGGAACACTCACCCATGACAACCATTCCTCCCGCAGACCAGCCGTTGCTGGATAGGGAGCCCAGCAAGGCTGATATCCGCCGCTGGCAACAGTATCTAGCGGACGAACGGGCCGAAGGCGCCATCTACCGAGAACTGGCTAACCGCCGAGACGGCGAAGAGCGCACCATTCTGTTGGGACTTGCCGAGGCTGAAAAGCGTCACGAAATGCACTGGCTCAGCCTGCTAGGTGACCACGCCAACGATCGCCGACGCCCTAGCGCTCGCCGCATTCTTCTTCGTTTCCTGGCCCGCCACTTTGGCTCCGTCTTTGTCCTTGCCCTCGCGCAACGCTCCGAAGGCAATTCCCCCTACGCGGCAGACCAAGACGCTACGCGCACCATGGCCGCTGATGAGCTCATTCACGAAGAAGTTATCCGAGGCTTAGCTATTCGCGGCCGCAACCGTATGTCCGGCAACTTCCGCGCCGCAGTCTTCGGCGCCAACGACGGCCTGGTCTCCAACCTCGCGTTGGTTCTAGGTATTGGCGCCACCGGCGTAGCGAACTCCGTTGTCCTGTTCACGGGCATCGCGGGACTCTTGGCTGGTGCACTCTCCATGGGCGCTGGCGAGTTCGTCTCCGTTCGTTCCCAGCGCGAATTGCTGTCAGCTTCCAAGCCCACCCAGATCACCCTGTCCGCAGCCCCTGAGCTTGATATCAATGCCAACGAGCTGGTGCTGGTGTACCGGGCCCGTGGCATGTCCAAGGAAGATGCCGAACACCGCGCCGCCGAGCGTTTGGGCTACTTCGCGTGCGACTGCAACCCGACGTTCTCTCTTCAGCCGGAACTGCAAGAAGAGGACGAGGACGAGTTCGAAACCACCGGTTCAGCGTGGGGCGCCGCCGGTTCCAGCTTCTTGTTCTTCGCGTCCGGCGCTGTGATCCCCATCCTCCCGTACCTCTTCGGCATGGGTGGCACGCCCGCCATCATCACCTCCACGATCCTTGTGGGCATCGCACTGTTGATGACCGGTGGCATCGTGGGACTCCTCTCCGGGGCTTCACCGCTCAAGCGCGGCATCCGCCAGCTGGCGATCGGCCTCGGAGCCGCAGCCGTGACCTACGTGTTGGGCCTGCTGTTCGGAACTTCCGTGGCGTAGCGTCAGCCTTTTTGAGAGCTAGCCTCTGCATCGTGAGCGCGGTCATTCAATCGGATGACCGCGCTCACGGCGTCTTCCACCGAATCCACCAATTCAACGAGCGGCTCCATGGAGCGCTCTCGAGACAGTGACTGCAAGAGCTGCCACGCGGGCAATTGCTCCGTCCAATACTTCTTGCCCACCAGCACCATGGGCGCTACGTTCGCCACAGACCCGTAGTAGTTCTCACACGCGTCTTGGAAGATCTCCTGCACCGTGCCCGCAGCTCCCGGCATGAACACCACTCCCCCACGCGTCCGATCCAACAAGACAGCCTCCCGGACCGAGTTCGCGAAGTACTTCGCGATGTCCGTGGCAAAGAGATTCGGCGGCTCGTGCCCGTAAAACCACGTCGGAATGCCAATCGAACGCACACCGTTCGGGAATTCCTCCAGCACCTCCCACGCCGCCCGCGCCCATACGGAAACTGAGGGCCTAAAGGAGGGCGCACCTGCGAGAGTGTCCAGCGCGCGCTGAGCTGCGTCGTCGTCCTCCCGAGAAAGGTACGCACCCAGGTTGGAGGCCTCCATCGCGCCCGGGCCGCCGCCGGTAGCCACGGTGAATCCGGCCTGCGCCAACAGCCGCCCCATGCGCGCGGTCTGCGCGTAGACGTCGCTGCCGCGCTCGGCGCCGTGCCCGCCCATGATTCCCACGATCTTCCGCGGATCCCACCGCTTGAGCGTCTGATTCAGCGCGGTTCCGATCGAATAATCGTGCAGAGCGGCCGCAAGCGTCGCATCCAAGCTCGCCGTGCTCGGCGCCAAAGATGTGTGCGCCCACGCGTAAATTTGCGCATCCGGAACCTGCTCGTACGGCGTTTCCTGCACGCCCGCGAACAATTCGCGCGGGGAATACAGCTCCCCGCGATACGCATCAAACGGGACGCCCGGGAGAATCGGGAAAATCAGGGCGCCGCGAGCGCGCAACCACGGCTCCAGTCCGGACGGCAGCGTGCACCCCAAAAACACCGCGCCCGACGGCTTGAGCAGCTTCACTTGCGGGCCGCGCGCGCTCACATCCACGGACTGCACGTGCCAGCCGGCCATGGAGCCGCCGCCGGGCTTGCCCTGCTCGGCCGCCCGCAACGCAATTGCTACGCGCCGATCAAAGTCCTCGAGGGAATCAATATCCACGGTCCTTGGCAACGGGTGCGCAATGGTGAGTTGATTCATAGTGCCAGCATACGATTGGCGCCAAACCGGTACAGAAACGTCATCCTGTGTCCACAGCACATGAACCGAGTTTGAAGAACCGCGTAAAGGTGAAACGATCAAAGGATGAATGCTGAGTCTTACCCCCTCGTGGATGCCCGAAGAATCCTCAAGGTTGTGGGTGGACCAACGTTCGCGCGCGGCAAGCAATACTCCATGGAGCACCGCGTTGACTCCATCACCTTCACGGATAACATCCTCCAGGCCACGGTCCAAGGTTCAGCGAAGAACCCGTACCGCACCACCGTCAAACTCAAGGGTGCGCCGGAGGATCTCGATATTGAGGCGAACTCTTGCTCGTGCCCCGTGGGTTTTGATTGCAAGCACGTTGCCGCGGCGCTGATTGAATCCAATACGCGCCACCTGCAAAAGCGCAACGAACTGCAGTTGGTGCAGTCCCGCGAAGAGCCGTCCTGGCAAGAGGGCTTCGAACGCATGCTGGGCATTACGTTCCAGAACTCCACGCAGCGCACGGATCCGGAGGCCATTCAGCCACTCGCATTGCAGTTTGAGCTCGTGGATGCGCAGGCCGTGAACTATTCGGGGTGGATGCCGCGCAGCACCAGTCAGCCTTCGCGCAGCCGCTACCGCCTAGCCGTCCGCCCCATGGTCAAGAACGGCGCCGGCAAATGGGTGCGCTCCAACCTGCGCTGGAACACCATTTCTTTCAAGACGTACGGGCTCACCCTGGATGAGGAACAGCACCGCTGGTTCTGCCAGTTCGTGCCGCTCTACCGCGCCAACGGGCAGCTGTACTTCGGCAATGACAACGACTGGATCTTCCTCGACGAG
Organism: Neomicrococcus aestuarii; assembly: GCF_014201135.1. Classification (NCBI taxonomy): domain Bacteria; kingdom Bacillati; phylum Actinomycetota; class Actinomycetes; order Micrococcales; family Micrococcaceae; genus Neomicrococcus; species Neomicrococcus aestuarii. Next base: position 1,082,591 of record NZ_JACHDR010000001.1, read on the forward strand.
TTCTCCTCGCCACTCTTCTGGCCGCTCTTGCACGAGGCCTCCTCGCTGGGCATCGAGCTCATCACCAGCTCGAACGATGTTGTGGTGGAGATGGGGCCGCGCGCTCGCGTTGAGGTGGGCATTTCCCAGGACGACGACGCAGGCTTGCGTCTTGCTCCCGCGCTTCACTTCGATGGGGTTGAGGAGCCGCTAGTGCTCACGGATGACCGTGCCGTGGGCAGCATCGGAACGTTCGGCGTGTACTTCGAGGATCCCGAGCATCACCGCATTGTGCTCAGCCCGGTTCATGGGCGTCTCAACGCCTCCGAGCTCGCGTTGGTGCGTCAGCCTGACGAGCTGCGAATTCCGTCCGAAGCCACCCAGGAGTTCTTGGGAACCGGTTACCCGCGGATGCGCCGACGCGTGCGCGTTCAACCGCTGGATGCTTCCATTGAGCTGCCGGAGATCGCCCCGCCGGTGTTCATTGTGGGCGTGACCTTCTTAGGTGAAGACGCCACCGCGTTGGACTGGTGGTTTGAGTACAACAACGTGCATGCCTCCAAGGTGCCGGATGATCTGCGCGATCCCGAGGTGGAGCAGGACATCAAGGCGCAGGTGCGGTTGCTGCTTGCGGATTCTCCGTCGGTACTTGAGAGCTTCGACGCTCTCGCGCCAAAGACCCTCGAGGGCTTGGACACGGTTGATTTTGTGCGGCGCGTTTTGCCGAAGCTCGAAGCTTTCGAGGGCGTGCGCGTCACGTTCAAGGGCACCCGACCGCAATACCGCGAACTCACGGAAGCTCCAGAGTTCGCCGTCAACGTGGTGGAAACCGAACGCCGCGACTGGTTTGACCTTGGCTTGCTCATCAAGCTGGGCGATCGCGAAATTCCGCTCGCCGACATCCTGCGCGCGCTCAGCCGCGGTCAGACCCGGCTGTTGATGTCTGACAAGACCTACTTCAGCCTTGAGCACCCGCTCTTTGACAAGCTCAAGGAGCTCGTCGCCGAAGCTCGCAGCCTGCAGGACAAGCCGAACGAACTCAAGATCACGCGGTACCAAGCGTCCTTGTGGGACGAACTCGACGAGCTTGCCACTCAGTCCGAGGCACCAGATTCTTGGAACGCTCACGTCTCAGGGCTACTTGCGCTGTCCGAGAGCGACGAGATCGAGGTTCCTGCAAACCTTAACGCCGAGCTTCGCCCGTACCAGCGCGAAGGCTTCAATTGGCTCGCGAGCCTCTGGAACGGCGGACTGGGCGGCGTTCTGGCCGATGACATGGGCCTCGGTAAGACCGTTCAGGCTCTCGCGCTGATCCTGCACGCTCACGCGTCCATGAAGGACAAGAAGCTTCCGTTCCTTGTAGTGGCTCCTACCTCGGTGGTCCCCAACTGGGAGGCCGAAGCCAAACGCTTCGCCCCAGACCTGAAGGTGGCCACCATCATGGACACCCGCGCGAAATCCAAAGAATCCATTGCGGATATCGCGGCAGCGAACGACGTCGTCGTCACCTCCTACACCCTCTTCCGACTGGATGCGCCTTCCTACCAAGCCGTGGAATGGGGCGCGCTGCTGTTGGACGAAGCGCAGTTCGTCAAGAACAAGGCCACCAAGGCCCACCACGCAGCCCGCGATCTGAACGCTCACATGAAGCTCGCGATCACCGGTACGCCGATGGAAAACAACCTCATGGAGCTGTGGGCGTTGCTCACGCTGACCTCCCCTGGACTGTTCCCGTCTGCCGTGAAGTTCAACGAGAATTACGCGCGACCCATCGCGAACTCGGGCGATCAGAAGAGCCTGGAACGCTTGCGCAAACGCGTGCGCCCGTTCATGCTGCGCCGCACCAAAGAAGCGGTGGTCAGCGACCTTCCGCCGAAGCAGGAACAGGTTCTGCACGTCGAACTCGCGCCGAAGCACCGCAAGCTCTATGACACGCACTTGCAGCGTGAGCGCCAGAAGATCTTGCGCCTCGTTGAGGACATGGACCGCAACCGCTTCACCATTTTCCAGTCCCTCACGGTGCTGCGCATGATGGCGTTGGATGCTGCGCTCATTGATCAGGAGTACGAGGGCGTGCCGTCCGCCAAGCTAGATCTTTTGCTGGAGCAGCTCGAGGAAATCGTCCAGGACGGCCACCGCGCGCTGATCTTCAGCCAGTTCACGTCCTTCCTGCACCGCGCGGAGGATCGCATCAAGGCGGCCGGCATCGAGTACGCCTACCTTGATGGCAGCACGCGAAACCGTGGCGAGGTCATCAACTCATTCAAGGAGGGTGGCGCACCGGTGTTCCTCATCAGCCTCAAGGCTGGTGGATTCGGCTTGAACCTCACGGAAGCCGACTACGTCTTCCTCCTGGATCCGTGGTGGAACCCTGCTGCCGAAGAGCAGGCAGTGGACCGTACTCACCGCATCGGTCAGCTGCGTTCGGTGATGGTCTATCGCATGGTCGCCCAGGACACCATCGAGGAGAAGGTGGTTGCTCTGCAGGACGCGAAGCGCGAACTCATCTCCTCGGTGATGGACGGCGGGGACGGCTTCGCGTCGCGCCTCACAGCCGACGACATCCGTCAGCTACTCGCCGAGTAGTCCTCGGCTACCCGTAGTCCCCGCGCTCCCCCTATGCGCGGCCCGGTTCATCCCCAGTGCTCCGCAGAGTTCATACCTGGCCTAGTTCACCTCGTGCGCGGCGCTAACCCTATGCGCGGCCAAAATTCAGCAACTTTTTCGAGTTTTCTTGTCGAGAATCGTCCGCATATAGGGGCGGGTTGTAGCGAAGTGACCTCGCATGGCGGGAGGTTGTATAGAACTGGCCTCACATGAGGGGTCGGTGGACGCGGTTCGTAGCGATTGTTGCGTGGCCACTGGGCGCTCACCCGGACCGACCGCAACATTTCCTACGTTTCGCCAATACGACGACGCCCGGCCCGGTCCGTTCGTAGCTAGCGTTGCAAAAACGGCGCGATTTTCGATACGAGTCCGCAACACCAGCTACATCTAGTCAGTACGACGACGCTGGGCCCGGTCCGAAAGTAGCTAAAGTTGCGCGGCGGCTGGGGAAGAACCCGCGAGATGACGGCTCAAGTGCGCCCAGAACGCATAGAGCCCGTCTCGCCGAAGTGATTCGACGAGACGGGCTCTATGAATGAGAAGCGGGATCCCGCAACTCAGTGGCTAGAAACTTGGCCCAGGAGAACCCGGGCCAAGAAGAACTAGGCCTGGTAGATTTCGCGCAACAACTTGGCGGTCTCGGAAGGCGTCTTGCCAACCTTTACGCCTGCTGCCTCGAGAGCTTCCTTCTTGGCCTGTGCCGTTCCAGCGGAGCCGGAGACGATGGCGCCGGCGTGGCCCATGGTCTTGCCCTCTGGTGCGGTGAAGCCTGCAACGTAGCCAACCACTGGCTTCGTGACGTTGTTCTTGATGAACTCTGCAGCGCGCTCTTCAGCGTCGCCACCGATTTCACCGATCATCACGATTGCCTTGGTCTCTGGGTCAGCTTCGAAAGCGGCCAGAGCGTCAATGTGGGTGGTGCCGATGACTGGGTCGCCACCGATACCGATCGCGGTGGAGAAGCCCAGGTCGCGAAGTTCGTACATCATCTGGTAGGTCAAGGTGCCGGACTTGGAAACAAGTCCAACGCCACCCTTGCCGGTGATGTTCGCTGGGGTGATGCCCACGAGGGACTCACCTGGGGTGATGATGCCTGGGCAGTTAGGGCCGATGATGCGGGTCTTCGGCGTGCCATCTTCCTTGACGTTCTGCTGGGAGAGCGCAAAGAATTCGGCGGAGTCCTGTACAGGAACGCCTTCGGTGATGACTACCAGCAAGCCGATTTCGGCGTCGATAGCCTCAACGGCTGCGTCCTTGGTGAACTGTGGTGGAACGAAGGCGATGGACACGTCAGCGCCGGTCTCAGCCATTGCTTCCTTGACGGTTCCGTAAACCTTGATTTCCTTGTCACCGTGGGTGACGGTGGTGCCAGCCTTGCGAGCGTTTACGCCGCCCACAATGTTGGTGCCTGCTGCGAGCATGCGGGCGGTGTGCTTTGCACCTTCGCTACCGGTGATGCCCTGAACGATGACTTTGGAGTCCTTGTTGATGAAAATAGCCATGATCTGTCTCCTACAGTCTTAAGCGTTCGCCAGCTCGGCGGCCTTGTCGGCGCCCTCGTCCATGCTGAATGCTTGGGTGACGAGCGGGTGGTTGGCGTCAGAGAGAATCTTGCGGCCTTCTTCAACGTTGTTGCCGTCGAGGCGAACAACAAGAGGCTTGGTTGCCTTCTCGCCGAGGATTTCGAGAGCCTTGACGATGCCGTTGGCGACGGCGTCACATGCGGTGATGCCGCCGAAGACGTTCACGAACACGCTCTTGACCTGTGCGTCGTTCAAGATGATGTCGAGGCCGTTAGCCATGACCTCTGCGGAAGCGCCGCCTCCGATGTCGAGGAAGTTTGCTGGCTTCACGTTGCCGTGGTTTTCGCCAGCGTAAGCAACGACGTCGAGGGTGGACATGACGAGGCCTGCACCGTTACCGATGATGCCTACTTCGCCGTCCAGCTTGACGTAGTTGAGGTCCAGTTCCTTGGCGCGAAGCTCGATTGGATCGGCTGCAGCCTTGTCTTCGAGGGCTGCGTGGCCTTCGTGACGGAATTCAGCGTTGTCATCGAGGGAGACCTTGCCGTCGAGAGCAACGATGTCGCCTGCGCCGGTCTTCACGAGTGGGTTGACCTCAACGAGGGTTGCGTCTTCGTTCTTGAAGACACCCCAGAGCTTGACGATGACGTCTGCAACCTTGCTGCGCAGCTCTTCAGGGAAGTTAGCCTGCTCAACGATTTCAGCGGCCTTGGCTGCGTCGATGCCCACTGCTGGGTCAACGGCTACCTTGGCGAGAGCCTCGGGGCGCTCAACGGCGAGCTGTTCAATCTCCATGCCGCCTTCAACGGAGCACATGGCGAGGTAGTTGCGGTTGGCGCGGTCCAGGAGCACGGAGAAGTAGTATTCCTCGGCGATGTCCGCACCCTGAGCAATCATGACCTTGTTGACCGTGTGGCCCTTGATGTCCATGCCCAAGATATCCAAGGCGTACTGGAACGCCTCGTCTGGAGTCTTCGCTACCTTGACGCCGCCGGCCTTACCGCGGCCGCCAACCTTTACTTGTGCCTTGACCACCACGACGCCGCCGATTTTCTCAGCTGCTGCCTTGGCTTCTTCTGGAGTGTAAGCCACGATCCCAGCAAGCACAGGTACCCCGTGTGCTTCGAAGAGATCGCGTGCCTGGTATTCATACAGGTCCACGTTTGTGTCCTTCTACGTCGAAGTCTGCTGACTCGGTTTTTAGGATGGGACGGACGAGTAGACGCCCGCGCCTCAACAAGACTTTAGTCCCGCCAAGAGGCATACACCCAAAGACTATCGGTCAAGGTGACCAAGCACACAGTTCTACAGTTCGTAGAGATCGCGGCTGATGCGCTACCTTATTTTCCTTAAGTACGACGACGCAGCTCACCAAGTGCCGCAGATCCCGGAAATACTCGGCTTCAGCGGCTAGTTAGTGGCTAGTTTTTGGTGAGCGGTGCGTAGCGCAGCAGCAGTCGCTTTTCGCCGCCATCAAACTTCACCTTCGCCACGGTCTTGTCTCCAGCGCCTTCGAGCGCCACCACGGTTCCCTCACCAAAGCTTGAGTGCGTGACGGAATCGCCGACGACCAACTGGATGATGTCTTTGTTGGCACGCGAGGCTGCGGCGTTTGAACCGCTGCTCGTGGAAGCGGGACCAGTCCGGAGTTCGTGTTCTTCGGGATCTCCAGCCTTGCGTCCAGGTCGCGATGAGCCGAAGGAGGAACCATCGCTGGAGCTACCGTGTGCTCCCCAGTAGGAACCGCGATCGTAGCGGCTCGTGGCGAAGTCTTCGCGCCCATAGCTGTTACGTTCGTAGCCGTCACGTTCGCCGCTGCTGCGTTCGTAGCCGGAGCCGAATCCACCACTGAATCCGCCGCCGAAGCCACCGAAACCGCTAAATCGTGGCGCGCTGGCTTCGCGTTTCCATTCGATGAGATGCTCGGGGATTTCCTCGAGGAACTGACTTGGCGGGTTGCTCTGGCTCTGACCCCACAAGCTGCGTACTTCCGACCGCGTCAAGTAGAGACGTTCGCGAGCGCGCGTGAGACCTACGTAGGCAAGGCGGCGTTCTTCGGCGAGCTCGCCGGCGTCAGTAAAGGCGCGCTGGTGTGGGAAGATTCCGTGTTCCATACCGGTCAGGAACACCACGGGGAATTCGAGGCCCTTGGCGGTGTGCAGCGTCATGAGCGTGACTTGGCCTTCGCGGGCCGCCATCGCGGCGCCCTCATCGTCAATGGGTGCGTCCGGGACTTGATCCGCATCCGCGACGAGAGAGACCTGTTCTAGGAAGTTGCCCAAGCCCAGCTCAGGGTTAGCTGTTTCAAAGTCGCGAACCACCGAAATGAGTTCGGCAAGGTTCTCGGCACGGGAGTCATTTTGCGGGTCCCCGGTGTTTCGAACGGTTGCCCAATACCCGGTCTTTTCAAGGGTTTCATCGAGGGCCACGGCTGGGCCCTTTTGGGCAAGAGTTTCTTTGAGCTCATCCACGAGCTCCACGAATCCCTTGACCGATTTGAGTGAACGGGTAGCGATGCCAGGCGCTTCCTCGGCACGGCGGGCAGCTTCCATGAAGGAAATCCGCTCCCTCGATGCCAGCGCCGCGATGGCACCTTCGGCTCTATCCCCAATGCCGCGCTTAGGTTCGTTAATAATTCTGCGCAAGGAGACGTCGTCGTACTCATTGACAAAAATTCGCAAGTACGCGAGCGCGTCCTTGACCTCTTTGCGGTCGTAGAAGCGGGTGCCGCCCACCACTTTGTACTTCAAGTCCACGCGGACCAGTTGCTCTTCGAGCGCGCGGGACTGCGCGTTGGTGCGGTAGAAAATCGCGACGTCGCCTGGGCGGACATCTTCTTCGTCGTTCAGGCGCAGGATTTCATCGGCGATCCATCGGGCCTCGTCGGACTCTGATTCACCCACATAGCCGGTGATGAGCTCACCGTCGCCCATGGCCGTCCACAGTCGCTTCTCGGGACGGTTAGGGTTGCGCTGGATCACGGCGTTGGCCGCGGAAAGAATGGTCTGGGTGGAGCGGTAGTTTTGTTCAAGCTTGACGGTGCGCGCGTTCGCGTAGTCCTGCTCAAACTCCACGATGTTGCGGATATTAGCGCCGCGGAAGGCGTAGATGGACTGGTCGGAGTCGCCCACCACCGTGAGCTCGCCCGGAGGCGTGACACCTTCGGGCCCGGTGAGTTCGCGCACCAAAGCGTACTGGGCGTGGTTGGTGTCCTGATACTCGTCCACCATCACGTGGCGGAAGCGCCGACGGTAGTTGTCAGTGATCGCCGGGAACGCGCGGAACATGTAGACCGTCTGGCTCAACAAGTCATCGAAGTCCATGGCGTTCGCCTGACGCAACCGGTTCATGTACTCCGGGTACACCTGCGCCACAGCCTGACCGATCATGTCCTTCGGTCCATCCGGCGTGAACTCGTCCGGCGCAATGAGCTCATTCTTGAGGGATGAGATGCGGTGCTGGATGGCCTTGGGCGGGAGCTGCTTGGACTCGATTCCCAGTTCGCGCGTGATGATGGTGATCAGGCGCAAGGAGTCGGCGGAGTCGTAAATCGTGAAGTTAGAGGTCAGGCCAACAGACTCAGCCTCGCGACGCAAAATGCGTACGCACGAGGAGTGGAACGTTGAGATCCACATCTTCTGAGCGTCATCCCCCACGAGCGCTTCGATGCGCTCGCGCATTTCTGCCGCGGCCTTGTTGGTGAAGGTGATAGCAAGAATCTCGTGAGGTCGAGCAACGCCAGTGGCCAGCGCGTAGGCGATGCGGTGGGAGAGGACGCGGGTTTTACCCGATCCTGCACCGGCAATGATGAGCAAGGGCGAGCCGCGGTGCGTGACCGCTTGGGCTTGCTGTTCGTTCAGCCCGTCCAACAAGGATGAGGGCGCAGCTCGGTGCGCTTCGGCGAGACCACCGCCGTGGCGCGGCGTAGCGGTGAAATCGGCATCGGGGAAAGGGTTGAACTGAAAATCCATGGCTCCCCTAGTTTACGGTGGGGCGACGCTCCCGGAGCCGCGCCGCGAGCGCCTGTGGACAATAATGGAGGTATGACCAAGAAATCACGCTCCAACCGCCCCGCTAGCAATCGGGCCGCTTCCGCATCGAGCGCTTCCAATCGTCCGGTGCAACGCGCTAACGGAACAACGCAGTCCCGCGCGCTTCCTGCCACTGCTGAAACCACCGGCCAGAAGAATTCGCCCGGCCTCATTGTGGTGGCCGCTCTTGCCGCGTCTGTGCTGCTCTTTTGGTATTACCACGGCCTCGTGCTGAACCAGATGACGGATCTTTCCGGCGGCATCACCATGCCGGACCAACTCATCCTGGGATACGGGGTGGAACATATTGAAGCTCTTCGCGGAGCCATGAACGCTGACGCCATTGGCCAGCTCAACTACGTCCACAAGACCGCAGGTCTCATGTTCCCGCTCTTCTTTGCACTCGCGTCCGTGCTCGCCATTGGACTCACGGTGCCGCGCGGGTTCTTGCGCTGGGGTTTGTGGGTTCTTCCGCTGGCTTTCGCCGTCATTGACCTGTTGGAGAACAACGCTATTGACGCTTTGTTCACGGGGGCGCTTGATCCAGCTGCCGTAACCGCCGCGTCCATCATGACAGTTGTGCGTTGGGCGCTTCTGTTCCTGAGCTTCGGAGCAATTGTGTTCGCGCTCATCCGCTCCTTCGTCAAGACCTTCAACCAGAAGTGGGAAGAAGCTGGACTCAAGCCAATCGGCCGGGGCTAGGTCAGCTCGGGCTGGCTATTCAGCTCGCGCTGACTCAGCACAGACTGGTTCAGAGCAGACCAGCTCAGCCTGCGGCCACATCACCTGACAGTGGTTCTTCAAGACCACTGCGCTCCCGGTAAGATAGTCCGGGAGATTGCGCCCCTGTAGCTCAGTAGGATAGAGCGACCCTCTCCTAAAGGGTAGGCCGTCGGTTCGATTCCGGCCAGGGGCACCACTGCGTTATGAGACTCCACGGTGACTCTCAAGACCACCCGTATTTTCACGCCATCTCCTGTGCGTATCAGCTGCTTCGAGTGGTCCACTCGAGAATCAACAGCAGCGTAACCAGAAACCCAGACGCGTAATTCAACCAAATGAATCTCCGCCAGGCAGCGTTGGTTGTCGCAGCCGTTTCATCCGTCACGCGCAGGTACGGCGCGCAATTGATGAGATACGGGAGCGCTAAGACTGCAGCGAGCGGTCCGGGCCACGGCGTCGAGAGCATCAGAAGCCCCGCGACGCCCCACATCACCAAAGAGAAGACCACGGTCTTTCGCGCCCCAACGACCGTCGCCACGGACCCGATTCCCGCCTCGCGATCCGGGCCAATATCCTGCACGGCCCCGAAAGCATGTGCTGCAATCCCCCAACAAAAGAAGGACAGCAGAAGAACTGCAACCGAAGCGTCCAGTTGGGCGCCCGCCACCGTCATACCGACCAGAGCGGGACTCACAAAGTGAGTACTGGACGTCAATGAGTCTAGGAACGGACGTTCCTTAAACCGCAAGATGGGCGCGGAATACGCGATGACAGCAAACGTGCTGATCGCAAAGGCCAGTACCGAAAGCGGAGACCCCACCGCAAGGAGAATCACCAAGAACGGCACGTTGCTCCACCAGCACAACCACAACATGGGCTGGTGATAGCTCGGCGGCAAGAGCGCGCCTTCCAACCCGCCCTTGCGCGGGTTGTTGATATCCGATTCGTAATCAAAGACATCGTTGATTCCATACATCGCGAGGTTGTACGGCACCAAGTAATACAGCGTTCCCACCACCAGAATCCAGTCGACCTCCCGCGTGCTCATCAAATAGCCAGCGGCAAAGGGAAACGCCGTATTGATCCAGCTCACCGGACGAGACACCACAAACGCGTGCTTGAGCAACAGTCGCACGCTAATCGCTGGCTGGCTTCGCAAGAAGACCCACAACGCCGGCAGCAAGATGACCATCGCCACGGGATAGGCGAAGTCCTCGATAGGCGCCAACCCCACTCGAATGCCGGAAATGAGTGACTCGCTGTAGGTGAAGAGGTTGGAGGCGATCATGAGGCTGTCGAACACTGCGGTCAGCACCAACAGGGCGGCACTTGCGATCAGCACCGCACCCTCGTTGACTCCGGCTATTCGGACAGTCCCCCTCCATGCAGTGCTTGTTGGGGCAGTGTCTGTCTGTGCACCCCGAGCCTTCATTGAAGCGCGGCGAAGTATCAGCGACAGTCCCACGGCCAGCAAGAGGAACGCCAAGGACAGGAGCGCGTATTTCACAAGTCGCCCCGCTCGCGATAATGCCGCAGCACGCCTTCAGCCCCGGTGTACAGAATCATGGTGCACAGCACCAGAAACATCAGAAAGAAGGGCTCCTCGAGGGGCATCTGTGGGGCGATATCGATCCCCAGCATCGCCTCCGAGGTTCCGCGAATGAAGATCCCACCTGCGATTCCGGCGGCATCCCACAACAAGAGGAACACCGTTCCCGCCACGGCCACCAGCGCCGCGCTCGCAGCATCCCGCCAAAAGAACAACCGGAACCGGTAGTCGATCAACAGCATGGACGTCATCCCGACTAGCAGAGCCCCCAGATACGCAAAGTGACTCACGTGGCCGCGCCTGCGTCGTCGTACTGGTCTGGAGCCACGAACTGTCCTTTGTTGCCCGAATCCGTGCCCGCCTTCCGGCCCGAACCAGACGCATAAGAACCAGTAACGGGAGCGGGAAGCGGACCGGCGGACGTGTCCCCTCGCAGATGTTTGAGAACCAGCTCGGCGCTAATCAGGCACATGGGAACGCCGACGCCCGGCGCCGTGGTGGCGCCCGCGTAGTAGAGATTTTCCACGCGCCGTGACTTGTTTTGAGCGCGGAACATCGCGCTTTGCGAGAGGATGTGGGACGGTCCCAGCATGCCGCCTTTCCACGAGTTGTAGTCGTTCGCGAAGTCCGCGGGGCCAATGGTTTGCCGGACCACAATGCGTTCCTTGAGGTCGGGAATGTGCGCCCACGAGGCAATCTGGTCGATCGCAGCATCGGCCGCACGCTCCAGCACGTCGTCACCTGCACCATTACGTCCTCCCGCGCCGAGCTGCGGATCCGCGGGGATGGGCACCAGGACGAAGAGATTCTCGTGTCCGCTCGGCGCGACCGTGGGGTCGCTTGCGCTCGGTTTGCAGACATAGATAGAGGCTGGGTTGGGGATCCGAGTCTCGCGGCCAAAAATAGCGTCGAAGTTGCTGTCCCAATCCTTCGTAAAGAACAGGGTGTGGTGTTCGAGTTGCGGCAAGGCACCCTCAACCCCTAGCAGGACTAAAACTGCGCCCGGACCACTCTGCTTGCTGCGCCACCACCGCTCGGGGTAACTGCGAGCGCGGTACGGCAAGAGTTGGGTTTCTGTGTGGTGCAGATCCGCAGCGGATACGACGACGCCTGCTTGCGTAAAGTGCTCCGCTCCGTCCGTATCCCTCCAGTGGACACCGTTGACTGAAGCGTGTTGGGGTTGCTTTCCGCTACGGTTCTCCAGCCCAATCTGGGTGACGGTGGCTCTCGTGGTGATGGTGACGCCAGCCTCAACGGCGAGCGCCTCAAGCCTGCGCACGAGTTGCCAGAACCCGCCGCGCGGATAGAAGACGCCTTCATCAAGATCCATCGAGCTCATCAAGTGGTACATGGCTGGCGCTTGCTGAGGCTCTGTCCCTAGAAACACCGCGGGGTATCCCAAGATCTGGCGAAGCAACGGATCCTTGAACCGCCTCGCCACGAAGTGTTCCAGGGAGGTTCCTAACAGTTGGACCAGCCGCGGCAAGGAAACTAAGACCTCTCGCGAGGCAAGGTTCTTCCAGCTTTGGAAGGTGTTGTACAGGAAGTACCGCTCTGCCATGTGGGACGTTTTGCGAGCGGACTTCACGTAGCGTTCGAGCCTCTTTCCGCTGCCGGCTTCTCGTTCTTCGAAGACTCGACATACCTGGTTCAAACCATAGGGAACGGTCAGGTGCGTGGCGGGATGGTGTCCTACAGAATGAGGCTCTGCATGCTGGCGCTCTTCTGGCTCCGCGTAAACCTTGTATCCGGGGTCGAGCGTCATCAAATCCAGTTGCTCTCGCGCAGTCGTTCCGATCATCTGGAAGTAGTGCTCAAAAACCTCTGGCATGAGGTACCACGAGGGGCCGGTATCAAACCGGAAGCCCTGAATGTTCAGCGTTCCGGCCCGCCCGCCCAGGCGGTCATTACGTTCTAAGAGCTCTACCTCATAGCCCTCGTGCGCCAGCAAAGTGGCTGAGGCTAGACCTGCGATACCGCCGCCAATGACTACAACCTTCTTCAAGCCGCACTCCCCCATCTGGTGTCGAGCGTGGATTGCAGGACCAGCCACGCTTTCAACGGCGCGTGCACGCGCACACGCCGACGCATGAGCTCTTGGGCGGGAGTCGCAGCAAGCTTGTCCGTGAGAGTAGAGAACAGACGCAAGGCGCAGGCCACTGCTGTACGTGCATCCTGTGGCAAGAGCGGCAATGCGGAGCGAGCGTCCTGAAGCTGGGCCCTGATGACCGTGATCCATTCATTCTTTTGCGCCTCCGTCAGGTGAATGTCCGCACCCAAATAGCTGCGACCCAAGCGTGCGGCGTCGTCCTTGAGGTCTCGCAAGAAATTCACATTCTGGAACGCGGCACCCAATTGCCGTGCACCGTGCTCCAGCATTTCCAGTGACTCCGGGCGGACGGCCTCGTGACGAAGGAAAATGCGCAAGCACATCAGCCCAACCACCTCCGCAGATCCGAACACGTACCGGGCATGCTCCGAAGCGTCAAAGACGTGAAGTTTTGGCGAGGCCTCACTCGGGAGTCCCTCGGCGATGGGGATCTCGTTCAGGTCAGCGCGCATAGAATCGAAGAAGGGCGTGATCAGCTCGCTGGTGATCCCTGATTCACGAGCGGTACAAGCGAAGGCGTGAACTACCGGATTGCTCGAATACCCCACGGCGATCGCCTCTTTGGTCTCGGCTTCAAGCGCACCGAGGGCACTCTGCTGCTCCGCCAGCGAGAACGCGGCTTCGGCTGTCACGCCGTCTACCAGCTCATCTGCAACCCGAACCAGAGCGTAGACGTTACGCACGTGCTGACGATGACGGGGTCCCAACAGCCGCGTAGCTATACCAAAAGAGGTGGAGTAGGCGGCGATGATCTGAGATGCTGCCCGCTCTGATGCTTGGGTGTAACGGCGCAACGCCTCGTTGCCTGAGCCAGAGTTTGTGACAGTGGCTAGATCCTTCACGTTGCTCTCCCCTCGAGAGAAGCTGCAAGGTCCACGATGCAGCGCGCCAAAGACGGGCTACTCGCGGCAAGCCTGGAGGAAGCAGATGTGACGACTCGTTCAAAGAGCTCCGAGATCATTGTCCTAACGAACTCCTCTGCCCCGCATTCGCGAAGAAGTGAACTCAAAAGCTCACCGTCTGAGCCCTTGAAGTCGTCCGCCCCAAACCGTTGCTGGATGGCTGGCCACGCGTTCGTGGTGCGCGCAAAAGCGATAAGCGGAGTTTCCTTCCCCTCACGAAAATCCGAGTACGCGTCTTTACCGTGGACGAACTCGTCACCGAAAGCTGACAAAATGTCATCCTGGAGCTGAAAAGCCACGCCTAAGTCCCTGCCAATGGATGCGAGGGTTGCTTCAATGTCGATGGATGCGCCGGCCAAAATGGCGGCAGCTCGCAAGGGAAACTCAAACGTATAGGTCGCCGTTTTGAGGCGAGTCATCTCGAGCGTTGCCTCAAGAGCGGGATCCAGCACACCGTCACTAAGACCAACATCTTTCAGTTCACCGACGCAAGATTCGGTGACCGTGTGTTCAACAAGATCCAGCAAACGTAGCCGGGCTGATCGTGGAAGATCTGCGGTTGCAAAGACATGATGGGCGGAGGAGAGCATGAGGTCTCCCACCAGCAGGCCAACGCTGCGCACAAAATGTACGTCTTTGCTCTGGTTCTGGACGGGGTTTTCCGTCTCACCGAGGGTCTCCATCCCACGAGGTTCTTCCATCTCTTTCAAGAGAGAACCCATGAGATTGGGCTTGCCACGCCGCGTGAGGTCTTCGTCGATCAAGTCATCATGAATGACGAAGGCATAGTGCAAAAGCTCTATACCGGCCGCGATCTCCAGAGCAGCGTCCCGCCGAACCTCAGCCCGTGAGCTCGTTGATGGTTCTTTCAACCATCGAATTCCATCCTGGTCTGGTGTCAGCGCATCGAAAACTTCCATGAGCAATCGCGGCCGCAGGAGCTTGCCGCCAGTCAGACAGGAGTTCGCCAGGTCCCAGATATGGGAAAACTGCGGTCCGTACGCCGTGGAACGGTTCCGGCCGCGAAGCATGATCCTCTGAAGGACGGCATCAATTTCAGCCGTGTAGTGCGGGTAAGTACTTCGATCCGCGGCGACATCAACCACGACTACCGCCTCCGCTCGGTTCCAGTTGGGAAAGGAACGCAGGAAGCTGTGTCCTCATCCACGGGCTGAACGCGAACGGCGCATTCTCCGCTGCGAGCGCCACCCGCTGCGGATTCGACCACTCCCATTCGAGAACTTCTTCAGCGCGGGGTTGTAGCCTGCCATCGCTGGTCGCGCAGAACACAGGGCAGAGCTCGTTCTCCACGATGCCAGACGCGTCCACGGCCCTATAGCTGAAATCGGGAAGAATCAATCGAAGAGAGCTCAGTGATGCACCGAGTTCATAGTCCGCCCTTCGACGCACTGCGTCGGCAAGGTCCTCGCCGGGTTGAGGGTGGCCGCAAAAGCTGTTGGTCCACACGCCCGGCCACGTCATCTTTCCTAACGCTCGCCGCGTAATCAGCAAGTCACCGTGGTCGTTGAAGAGGTACACGGAGAATGCCAAGTGCAATGGCGTGCTGGTTGAGTGGACGGTCAACTTATCTTCGACCCCAACGTACGCGCCGTTTTCGTCAACCAGAACCACTTGTTCGCTCGCACCCATGGCTCCCTAACCCTTCTAAACTATCGTTGAGAATATTTTAAACTTGATTGTATAGCACACCTTGGGATATTTTATATAAGGGAGGTAAACAATTTATGGTTGAGCTATGAAAGAAGTTGGATCGACTACCGGCACAGATCACATCGCCCAAAATCTCTATATCGTGGGAAAAGGAGCGGGATCTAGCGACGTCGTCAATGCAGAAGGCGTTTCAGAAGAAGCGCGAAGTGAAATAAGCACTCTGATGAATGCCCTCGCGAACCTCAGAGAAGCGGAGTTGCGAGTCTCGGAAGCGTCGAGTCGATTCATGAAGCTCAGCAATCAGGACATGCGAGCGCTTCACTACCTGATTACGGCGAAACGACAAGGTGAACTGGTCACCCCAGGAATGATTTCAGCTCATCTTCGAATTTCTGCTGCGTCCACCACCAAACTGTTGAATCGGTTGGAACGCGACCACCACATCATTCGATTGCTGCACCCCACTGATCGTCGAGCCTTCCGCATTGAAATCACCGAAGAGACGGAAGCCTCGGCGAAGCAGACTGTTGGCAAGCTCCAATCCAGGCGCTTTCATGCAGCAGCCCGCCTGACAAGCTCTGAGCGGGAGACCGTCACCCGCTTTATCCGAGATATGACCGAGGAAATTTCCCTCAAGAACGCCCCGTGGTCCCACGAGTCACAGCCTGAGTGACCGAATGCGCTGACGGGCAACCGGCCGGCACCTCCAACGAGTGCCAGCAGAAAAGGAAGCAACATGCCGTCAGACATTCACCCCGAATCGCCTAACCACGCCGACACCGGACTCTCGAACCCCAAATCCGAAGACCAACTCCTTGCAAGCCCCCGCGGCACAGAGCCGCAGTTGCGCGCGCAGCCTCGAGAATCCGGAGAAATGCCGCGAGTTCTTGTCCTCGGTGCCACCGGTTATGTTGGCGGCCGGTTGGTCCCCCGCCTTCTCGCGAGCGGGTATCGGGTCCGCGTAGTAGCTCGCTCCGTTGAGAGAGTCAAGGCGCTGCCATGGAGCAAGAACGTTGAAATCATTCACGGGGATGCCCTAGACCGCTCCACGATTCAGCGAGCAACAGACGACGTCGACGTGGTCTACTTCCTGATCCACTCCATGAGTAGCAAGGGCTCTTTCCAAGCTTTCGATCAGTCCATTGCCGAGAATGTTGCCTCGTGCGCCCGGCAGGCCGGCGTCCAAAGAATCGTGTACCTTGGCGGATTGCACCCCAACGATTTAAAGCTTTCACCGCACCTTGCGTCCCGCACCGAAGTGGGCGAGATCCTCCTAGGTTCCGGGGTGCCCACCGTGGTGCTCCAAGCGGGCGTGATTATTGGATCCGGCTCCGCTTCCTTCGAGATGATCCGTCACCTCACCGAAGTGTTGCCCTATATGCCGGCGCCGAAGTGGGTGCTGAACCGCATTCAGCCCATCGCCGTGCGGGACGTCTTGTATTACCTCTTGGCGGCAGCCCGCTTGCCATCCTCAGTCAACCAAGCTTTCGATGTGGGAGGACCGGACGTCCTTCGCTATAGCGACATGATGAACGGTTACGCGGCCGAGGCTGGTCTCCCCCAGCGTGTCATCGCCGCGCTTCCTGTCCTCACGCCTCGCCTCGCTTCACATTGGGTGGGTCTTGTTACTCCGGTGCCGCGAAAGATCGCCCGGCCGCTAGTGGAATCGCTTCAGCATGAGTGCGTGGTCAAAAATAGGGAGATCGACGACGCCGTCCCGATTCCCGAGGGCGGGCTCACGTCCTACCGGGATTCTGTGAAGCTCGCACTCGGCAGGATTGCCGTAGATGATGTCGAGACCAGCTGGGTGGACGCACGGATCGCCAACGCGCCGAGCGACCCACTTCCTAGCGATCCCGAATGGGCCGGACGCACCGTCTTCGTGGCGAACAATGAGAAGCTCTCCACCGCGAGCACTGCCGAGGTGTGGAAGGTCATCACGCAAATCGGCGGACGCACCGGATGGTATTCGGCCTCATTCTTGTGGAGTGTTCGCGGTTTCATTGACCGGGTGGCGGGCGGCGTGGGACTGCGCCGCGGTCGACGATCCATGAAGGTCCTCAGCGAAGGCGACGCCCTCGACGTGTGGCGAGTAGAGCGTATGGACCCCGGGAAGCTCCTGCGCCTTCGGGCTGAGATGCTGCTCCCGGGGGACGCATGGCTGGAGCTCGGCGTTGAGCCGCACTCGGACGGATCCCGCTACTGGCAACGCGCCATTTTCTTCCCGAGGGGCCTCACGGGAAGGCTGTACTGGGCGTCCATGCTGCCATTCCATGGCGTGATCTTTAAACGAATGGCGCACCGAATCACCACCATCGCTGAGGATGCACAGGGCTAGCGGGAGCACGGCGATACGACACAATGGTCACGTGGATGATCTGTTCGTACCGCCGGCACCCGGTGCACCTCACGGCTTGCGTATACCCGCAAGCGAGCTTGTAGAACAGTTCTCCCGCTCCTCCGGGCCGGGTGGCCAGGGCGTCAACACCACAGACTCCCGGGTGCAGCTCAGCTTGGATTTGGCGACCACCACGGCGCTGAACGAGACCCAACGTAATCGAGTTGTCGACCAACTGGCAGACAGGAGCGCGGGCACGGTGCTCACCATCAGCGCGTCCGAGCATCGTTCGCAACGAATGAATCGCACCGCCGCACGACAACGGTTGATCGCGCTCTTGCGCGAGGCCGTGGCTCCCCCGATCATTCGCCGAGCGAGCCGTCCCACAAACGGTTCGCGGCGTCGTCGTCTTCAAGCGAAGCGCTTGCGCTCTGAAACCAAAAGCTACCGGCGGCGTCCTGCGTCCGACTAGTTGGCGCCATGGTGACTAGGCTGGATGTATGGCCACAGTCATTCTTGTGCGGCATGGTCGCACCACCGCAAATGCCACCGGAATTTTGGCCGGCCGGGCAGAAGGCGTCAGCTTGGATCAAGTGGGTCAAGATCAGGCCGCTCAGTCGGCGGATCGGCTCGCGAGCGTCCCCCTGGCTAGCGTTGTCACGAGCCCGCTCGAACGCTGCCAACAGACCTCCCAATACATTCTGGATCGGCAAACAGAAGCGCTCGCCCCACTCATAGAAGCGGATCTCACCGAGTGCGATTACGGCCAGTGGCAGGGACGTCCGCTCAGTGAGCTCGCCACCGAAGCACTGTGGCCTGTCGTGCAATCGCAACCATCCGCCGTCGTCTTCCCTGGCGGTGAAGCCATGGCCGCCATGCAGGCACGGGCCGTGGCAGCAATGCGGCGCCACGATGCCGCGATTGAAGCCCAGCACGGACCGGGAGCCGTGTGGGTCGCGGTGAGCCACGGAGACATCATCAAATCCATCCTCGCCGACGCGTTCGGAATGCACCTTGACCTGTTCCAGAGGATCAACGTGGGCCCGGCATCGATTTCCATCGTCAATTACGGCGCCAGCAGGCCCAGCGTTTTGGCCACCAATACGGAGGCCGGCGACCTCTCATGGCTTGCCGGAGGATTGAAATCCGCGGACGCCCCCGTCGGCGGCGGAGCGGGCAACACCAGCAACGATGTAACGCCACAAACGACGTGAAGCACGGGAGACTAAAGTACAGATATGCCTACACTTGTTCACGATTTTGACTGGCCGGATCGGTTCGTCGTCGGCACCATTGGTGAGCCGGGAGCGCGCACGTTCTATCTTCAAGCGCGCGCAGGCGCCAAGCTCACGAGCTTCGTCATGGAGAAACAACAGTCCGCGGAACTGGCTAACAAGATCGACGAAGTCCTCGACGATCTCATTGAAATTGCTGGCAACCCTTACAGCGTTCCCACCAGCATCCCCGTTGAGCTCGTGGATAACGAGCCACTGGAACCGGTTGAGGAGCAATTTCGTATTGGCATCATGAGCCTGGGCTGGGACCCCAGTAGCGCTCAGATCATCATCGAGGCTTACCCCATTGTGGAGGTGGACCCCGAGGACGAAAGCAGCCTAGAAAAGTCCTTCGAGGAGCCTTCGGAAGTACTTCGCGTGCGGATACCGGTAGGCGCGGCGCGCGCGTTTGCCAAGCGCACTCGCGAAGTCGTGGGCGCAGGCCGTCCGCTCTGCCCGCTGTGCGGTTTCCCCATGGATCCCAGCGGACACATCTGCGGCACCCCCGAGGTCTAATGCCAGCCACGGATCTTGAGACCGCCGAACTGACGCTTACCGGCAAGATTACCACCGCATCCAACGCCACGTTCGTGGGCAACATCGGTGACGTGAGCGTGGTCTATAAGCCCATCGCTGGGGAAAGTCCGTTGTGGGATTTCCCGGGCGCCGTATTGGCGCACCGCGAGGTGGCTGCGTATCTGGTGTCTCAGGCGTTTGGCGGCGATTTGGTGCCTCAGACGTGGTTACGCGACGGTCCGCTGGGCGAAGGTATGGTGCAGCTCTGGCAGGACGAGGATCCGGCCCAATCCGCTGTGGATCTTGTTGCCGTGGATGAGGTGCCGGAGAGCGGTTGGCGCGAGGTCTTGAAGGGTCAAGATGAGAGCGGGCGCTTGGTGGCCTTGGTGCACGAGGATTCGCAAACGCTCCGCCGCACGGCTGTCTTCGATGTGATCGTCAATAACGCCGACCGCAAGGGCAACCACATCCTTGAGATGCCTGGCGGGCACCGCTACGGGGTAGATCACGGCCTCACCTTCCACCCGGAGCACAAACTGCGCACGGTCCTGTGGGGTTGGATGGGTGATTTCCTGAGCGATGAGGAGCACGACGCCGTAGCTCGCGTCAGCGAGGGACTGGACGGCGAGTTGGGGCAACAGTTGGCAGAATTGCTGACCGCTGAAGAAATCGCGGCCCTTGCGGCACGCTGTGAGCGCTTAAGTTCAGTGAAGAGGTTTCCAGCGCCCAGGGGTGACATGCCCGCGGTGCCATGGCCGCTGTTCTAGCGTCTCCTGCAGTTTTTCTCGCAAGCCCCAACCGAGGTTGCCTGACGGCGGAACGCAAGCTGCGTCGTCGTACTAATAAAATGCCGCCAGAGTGCCCGCAGGGTACGACTCCATCTCGCGTCCCCAACAGCCACTCTGGCGGCTCCATTGACTAAGTCCCCCGGAAAAAGCAAGCCGTTCTCCCGCTGCAATAGCTGGGCCCTAAGCATCCTTCCCACCGCAGCGGGCAAGCAATCTCCGCCAAGCCAATACATATATCTAAAAGCACTGGATAGACCGAAGTCAACCATCGTGGCCAAAATGTTACATTTCTTCCCTCATATAACAGGGGAGATTTTTCCTACCGGCCGACAATAAGTTAAAACGTTATATTTAAGGGTTCTTTGAGGCTGACATAGCAATGGCCTATAGTGTCCGTTTTGAACGTGGACACTGTAGGCCATTAACCGCAGAGCGATTCGGCTACCGCAAGAGCAGCGAGCTAGCCCGCGGAGAAATATGCGAATCCAGAATCAGGCACGCTCCACCCATGGCGCCCACCGAGGTGCCAAGGGCCGTGTTCTGCACGGTGACTGCATGCGATCCTGCGCCCAAGAAGTGGCGGTTAATCACTGCCGCCACTGGCTCCAGCACGAATTCTGAGACGTCGTTCCAGGTATGGCCGCCAACAAAGACCGTATTAAGATCCATGACGGAGACCAGGGTTCCCAAAGCGGAACCCAGACGCTCGGCCACCATCAAGATGATCTTCTTCGCCGCTTCGTCACCCTCGCGGGCAATCTCAGCGAGTCGACCAAGTGCCGCGTTGGGATCTGCGGCGATATCTTCTTCGCTCATTCCCAAGTCCACTCCGTCTTCCTTGGCCAAGCCAAGCAAGAACGTGCGGTCAAGGGTGCTCGCGACGCAATCAGAACGGCCACAAACGCCACATTCGACGCCGGTCTCGCCCACCACAAAGTGGCCGATCTCGCCGGCGTTGCCGCTGACGCCGTGAACTACCTGGCCGTCAATGACCATGCCCACGCCAATTCCTGAACCGACGTAGGTGAAGATGAAGTTGTGGTGACCCTGACCGCCGCCGATCCACTGTTCGGCGATGGTCATGGCAACGGTGTCTTTCGCGAGCGTTACCGGCATGCGCAAAGACTTAGAGAGCGGTCCTACCAGCTCAATACCCTTCCACCCGTTCAGGAGTGGCGGATTGATCAAGCGACCGTTTTCTACGTCAATAGGGCCAGGGGCAGCAATGCCCACGCCTACATAATTTGCGCGCTTGTGGCGATTCGAGCGAATCAGCACGTTCACGGCATCCGTGATCTCGCGAATAATCTCGTTCTGAGATCCCACGGGAATAGGGCGTGATTCTTCCGCGACCTTCTCGCCTGCGAGATTGACCGCTACAAGAGTCATCACTCCGGGATCAAGGTGGATACCCACTCCGAGGAGTCGGTTATTTTCCAGCTGAAGTACTGTCCGGGGCTTGCCCGGTCCGTTAATGATGGTGCGATCTTCGCGAACCATTCCATCGTCGAGCAGTCGGCGCACGACGTTTGAAACAGTCTGTGGTGAAAGCTTCGTTTCCTCCGCCAATTCGACTCGGCTAATTCCCTCGGGGGCGAGTCGAATACCTTCCAAAATTACGGCTTGGTTGTAGTCTCCGAGACGTTCCAGATTACTACCGCGTTGCATTAGGTCCTCCTGTTGAGTACGTCATCTGACGCGCAGCGCGTGACTGAACACAACCCCCAAAACTTGCGGTGTCACACTTTTATTCAGTCTAAAACGAAAATCCATAGTTTTCGCTAATCAATGCCGTGAGAATTGCGTTTCGTGCAATTCTGCGTAGCGGCCCTTTAGCTCGAGAAGCTCGTAATGGTTACCTTGTTCGATTATTTCGCCATCTTCAACCACCAAAATGCTGTCCGCATCTCGAATTGTCGACAACCGGTGGGCGATGATAATCGCAGTTCGACCCTGAAGCGCTTCGGCCAGAGCGGCCTGAACTGCCGCCTCATTCGTGGAGTCCAGCGCGGCTGTGGCTTCGTCGAGAATCACAATGCGCGGTGCCTGCAACAGCAATCGCGCAATCGTCATTCGCTGGCGCTCGCCACCGGAGAGACGGTAGCCGCGCTCGCCCACCACGGTGTCCAGTCCGTCCGGCATCGCCCGGACCAACGGCTCCAGCCGGGCGCGTCGCAACGCGTCCCACACCTCGTCTTCACTGGCCTCAGGCGCAGCAAGCAACAAGTTATTACGAATTGTGTCGTGGAACATGTGGCCGTCTTGCGTGACCATGCCTATGGAAGAGCGCATGGACGCGAACGTCGCATCCTTTACGTTCATCTCCCCTAGTTCAATGCTTCCCGCCTCCACGTCGTAGAGCCGTGACACGAGCTGCGCGATGGTGGACTTGCCGGCACCGCTAGACCCCACCAGCGCCGTCGTACTGCCTGCAGGAACCGTAAAGGAAATCCCCTTCAGCACTGTCGCTGACTGCCGCGAATCCAACACGGCGACATCCTCAAGAGAGGCCAAGGAGACCTGATCCGCGCTGGGGTAGGCGAAGCTGACGTCCTTGACCGCAACGGACAGAGGTCCTGCGGGCAACGGGCGAGCATCCGGCTTTTCAACGATCATGGGCTTCAAGTCCATGATCTCGAAAACGCGATCAAAGCTCACGAGCGCGCTCATGATTTCCACGCGCGCGTTCGCAAGTCCGGTGAGTGGCGCGTAGAGGCGCGTCAAGAGCATCGCGAGCGTCACCACGTCGCCTGCCGCGAGTTCCCCGCGCAGCGCGTACACGCCGCCAAGGCCATAGACGAGGGCGAGTGCGAGAGCTGCCACCAGCGTCAGAGCGGTCACGAATACGAACTGCCTCATGGCGGTCTTCACGCCAATATCGCGCACGCTCGCGGCGCGGCGAGAGAACTCTTGGGACTCAAAATCGGGGCGACCAAACAGCTTTACCAGCGTGGCGCCGGGAGCGGAGAAGCGCTCGGTCATCTGGGTGCCCATGGTGGCGTTGTATTCGGCGGCTTCGCGGCGCAAGCGCGCGAGCGAACGGCCCATACGCCGCGCAGGCATCAAGAACACCGGCAACAAAATGACCGCGAGCACGGTGACTTGCCAGGACGTGGAGAGCATGACGATCAGCGTGAGGACGAGGGCCACGATGTTGCTGACCACGCCAGAGAGCGTTCCAGCGAACGCGGCCTGCGCACCGATCACGTCATTGTTCAAGCGGGAGACCAGCGCGCCCGTTCGAGTGCGGCTGAAGAAGGCGATGGGCATCTTTTGCACATGGTCAAAGACTTGCGTGCGCAGATCGAAAATCACGCCTTCGCCCAGATTCGCGGACAGCCAGCGATTCACGAGCCCAATCGCGGCATCCGCGAGCGCAATCACCGCAATGATCACGGCGAGGAATACGACGACGCTGCTCGGCTCCCCTGCCACAATTGCGTCGATCACGCGGCCAGCAAGCACCGGGGTTGCCACGGCGAGCGCGGCTCCGATCACGGAGACGATGACGAACGCGGTCAGTTTGCCTTTGTAGCGGCTTGCGAACTCGAGAACACGTCGTGGTGTCCCCGGGCGGTAGGAGGATTTTTCTGCGGCCATCGACATTCGCCAGAGCGAACCGTGGGCGGCGCCTTCCATGCTCACAACAGTTACCGAGCCTTTCTGCTCTCCAGAGAGATTCTCTGGTCACGAGAGCACACCTGCGAATGCAAAAGCGCCCACACAAAAGTGCGGGCGCTTTTGTCTTTCTTCAATTATCCCCGTCAGAGTAGTTCGTTCCGGACGATTTAGCCGACTGGAGAATTCGAGTAGCTAGTGGCTAGCGAGCCGCGGCGCGGGACTCGTCGTAGCGCTTGTCAGCGTCCTGCTCGTGCGGGATAAACCGAACCGTCATGGCCTTGAAGCCCGGGGTGTTCGATTCGCGGGCCACGAGTTCACGGTGTACCAGTGCGTTCGCCTCCGGGAAGTACGCTGCCGCACATCCCTTCGCGGTGGGGTATGACACCAGACGGAACTTGTTGGCGCGACGCTCTTCACCCTTGAACGTGGAGATCACGTCCACCATGTCACGGTCCTTGAAGCCCAACGCCTCAATGTCTTCCGGGTGTACCAGCAGCACGCGACGGCCGTTGGAGATGCCGCGGTAGCGGTCGTCCAATCCGTAGAACGTGGTGTTGTACTGGTCGTGGCTTCGCATGGTCTGAAGGATCAGGTGTCCTTCTGGTGCGCTCAGGTATTCGAGTGGGCTCACGGTGAAGCGAGCCTTACCGATGTCCGTTGCGAAGGAGCGGGTGTCACGCGGCGGGTTAGGCAGCACGAAGCCGTTCTTTTGGCGCACGCGCAGGTTGAAGTCTTCGAATCCTGGAACAACGCGGGAGATGTGATCGCGAATGACGTCGTAATCCTCGGCCATGGCCTTCCAGTCCACCACGTGATCCTCCCCGAAGGTGGCGGTGGCCATGCGAGCGATGATGACGGGTTCGGCCAACAAGTGCTCAGAGACAGGCTTGAGGCGTCCCTGAGTGGAGTGGATGACGGACATGGAGTCTTCCACGGACAAGAATTGCGGCCCGTTGGGGTGCTTGTCGTCGCGGTCCGTGCGGCCAAGCGTCGGCAAGATGATGGACGTCTTGCCGTGCACTACGTGGGAGCGGTTGGGCTTGGTGGAGATGTGCACCGTGAGTCCGGCGCGGCGCATGCCGGCTTCGAGAGCTTCCGTATCCGCGTTGGCCAGCGCAAAGTTGCCGCCCATGGAGACGAAGACGTCGACCTCATCCTTTTCGAAGCTCTCGAGAGCTTCGGTGGAGTCCACGCCGAATTCGCGCGGCGAGGTGATCTTAAATTCTCTATCGATGGCCTCAAGCATGGCTTCGGTGGGCTTTTCCCAAATGCCCATAGTGCGGTCGCCCTGCACGTTGGAGTGTCCGCGGACCGGGCACGCACCAGCGCCGGGCTTGCCGAAGTTGCCCTGCATGAGCAAGATGTTGATGATTTCGCGCAAGGTAGGAACGGAGTGTGGCTGCTGCGTCAGTCCCAGAGCCCAGCAGATGATGGTGGCTTTGGACTTCGCCAACAAGTTAGCGATCGTGGAGATTTCCAGACGGGAGAGCCCCGTGGCTTCTTCCGTAGCGTCCCAGTCGATCTCCGCGCGAGCGGCAAGATATTCGTCAAAGCCAACGGTCTGAGCATCCACAAACGCCCGATCCACAATGGATCCCGGGTTGCGGGCTTCCTCTTGCAAGAGCAAGTAACCGAACGCTTGGAAGAGGGCCAAGTCGCCGCCCACTTTGATCTGCAAGAAGTGATCGGAGATGGTGGTGCCATCGCCCACCACACCCTCGACGGACTGAGGGTCCTTGAACGCCATCAGGCCAGCTTCGGGAAGCGGGTTCACGGCCACCACTACTGCGCCCTTCTTGCGGGCGTCCGCGAGCGCGGAGAGCATGCGCGGGTGGTTGGTGCCAGGGTTCTGGCCCACCACGAAGATCAGTTCTGCGTGCTCGAAGTCATCGAGGGAGACAGTGCCCTTGCCGATGCCCACGGTGGGGCGCATGGCCGATCCCGAGGATTCGTGGCACATGTTGGAGCAGTCTGGAAGGTTGTTGGTACCCAGGGAGCGCGCGAACAGCTGGTACATGAACGCGGTCTCGTTTGCGGTACGTCCCGAGGTGTAGAACACGCAGCGGTCCGGGGTGGTGTGGTTGATGTGTTCACCGATGGTCGCGAACGCTTCGTTCCACGAGATCGGCGAATAGTGGGTGTCGCCTTCGCGAATGATCATGGGGTGGGTGATTCGACCCTGATTGCCCAACCAGTACTCGGTCTTGTCTTCAAGATCAGCGATCGAGTGCTGTGCCCACCACTCTGGAGTGACTACGCGGGTGGTGTTTTCTTCAGCAACCGCCTTGGCTCCGTTTTCACAGAACTCGGCGGGCTTACGGGCACCCGTAATGGATTCTGGCCACGCACAACCGGGGCAGTCGAAGCCGCCGCGCTGGTTGATGCGAGCGAGGGAACGAACCGTACGCGTCACGCCGGCGGCACTCAATCCACGTTCCAAGGCTACGGTGACCGCTTTGACTCCTGCGGCGCTGGTCTTCGGGGCGCCAACTTTGAGCTGGTCCTCGTTAATATCTTGAATCGGAGCTGGTTTGCTCAGCGACATTTCACAACCTCTTTATGTGAGCGCATCGATCGTTGTGGGCACGACAATGCGATGGACACCCGTATATACGTTCACCGTACTAGTTCTGCTGAAACCTGCAAGCGTTAGTTGCGCCCGCTCGGCGAGCTCCACCGCCAAGGACGATGGGGCGCTCACGGCTGACAATACGGGAATTCCGGCCATCCATGCCTTCTGGACCAGCTCAAATGACGCCCGCCCGGAGACTTGAAGAATGGTTCCGGAGAGCGGAAGTTTGCCTTCCCGCAACGCCCAGCCCACCACCTTATCCACCGCATTATGACGTCCTACATCTTCACGCAGACAGAGCAGCTCCCCGTCGGCGGTGAAGAGACCGGCTGCGTGAACGCCACCAGTTTTGGAGAACAGGGCTTGGGATTCGCGCAGGGTGTCCGGCAGCTTGAGCAGGGTGTCGAGCTTCACCGTCATGGTGTCGCCGCTGAGGTCGTAACCTCCGGATTTCTCGACCGCTTCAATGGATGCCGTGCCGCAGATACCGCAGCTTGAGCTCGTGTAGACGTGACGTTCCATGGTTAGGTCCGGTGGAACAGCGCCAGCGCCAAGTCCGGCTTCCACCACGTTGAAGGTCTGCTGACCGTTCTCATCCTCGCCGGCACAGAACCTCATGCTGGTGAGTTGATCGGCGGCCCGTATGACGCCCTCGGACACCAAGAACCCGGCAACCAGGTCAAAATCGTGGCCCGGGGTGCGCATGGTGACGCTAAACGACTTATGTCCAAGCCGAATTTCTAGCGGCTCTTCCATGGCCATGGTCTCCTCTTTCTCGCGCGAGAAGACCTGACCGTCGGGACCAAGTCCAAGACGGGTGATGCGCTTTCGGGACGTTAGTCGGCCCACAATATTCCTCCCATAGGTTGAGGATGACGACGACGCAAGCTCACCACGGGAGCTCCAACCAGCGGACACTGTCCCCCGGTTCGGTTCCTTCTGGTGGAATGACCATGACGCCGTCTGCGTCGCCGAGACCGCGCAACATGGCGGGCCCGGTGTGTTCTCTTGAGATAACTCTGAGTTCGTGGTGGCTGTTCCCTGCAGTGTCGTCAGTGCTCAGTCCTGCTGGGACTAGTCGCACTCGTCCGGGCAATGCGGTGAAGCGCTCCCCCACGCGGATCTGGCGGGGTTCGGTAAAGGAGCGCGCTAGAACACCATCCAAGAGCGGCTGCAGGATGGTGAGGGCAGCCATGAACGCCGCCAGCGGGTTACCCGGCAGACCCACAATGACGCGATCGTCGGGAAGCTGCGCCAAGAACGCGGGATGTCCGGGCCGCATGGCGACCGAAGGAACCAGAATGCGAGCGCCCAGGTCCTCAGCGGCCTTCCGCAAAAAGTCGTGGTCCGAGTGCCCTGTCCCGCCCGTGGAGAGGATGATCTGAGCGTCAGTCGTTTCGATGGCCCTGAGCGTCGATGCTAGATCGTCCCCGATGCGCTGCACAAAGGGTGTGGCCTCGGCGGCGCCCCACGCGGTCAACACCGGTGGGAGGAACTCAGAGAAGCTATCGCGCACTTGTCCCGGAAGCGGCACGCCGGACGTCACCACTTCGCGGCCGCTCAATACCAGCCCCACCGGCGGCGAAATAACCACGTGCACGTCGTCCCAGCCGCTCGCGGCAATGACGGCGAGCCGTGGCGGTGTCAGGACGGTACCGGCAGCCAACAGCACGTCGCCAGCCTTCGCTTCGCGCTCTGCCGGGCGAATATCGGCGCCCCAGCGTGGCTCCGGAGCCGAGAGCACGCCGTCGTACTCCGAAGCAGCCTCGGAACGGACCACAGCCGTGCAACCGTGCGGCAGCGCGCCGCCGGTAAGAATGACGCGGGCCTGATGATCGCCCAGCGTGTCGCTGGCCGCGTGGGGCTCGTCCTGCGCGGCACGGGGCTGGATCCGCCACGGTCCCGAGCCAGCCACCGCCCACCCATCCATTGCGGAGGACGCGTAATGCGGAATTCCTTGGAGCGCGGTCACGTCCCGTGCAAGCGTGCGGCCCGAAGCTCTAGAGAGTGGAACCAGTTCCTCGTGCGGAATCCGCTCGCGCACCAGGGTGCCGAGCTCGTAAGCGAGGAGTCGCGCGGTTTCCCACGCCACATCGTGGATCATGCAGTTTCGCTGCGGCTCTTGATGATGGAGCGCGCGTGCTTCACGGCGGAGGAAATTGCGTTATCCACGGTGGTCTGCCCGGAGGCCGCGGCCATTCCGGCGGCAAGACCCACCACGAACGTGGTCAAGGGTGCAGCGGGGCGAATCACTTGGTGGGCGGCGACGCCGGCCAGGCCCAACAACGCATCAATGTCCAGGTCCACGTCTTCGAGTTCAAACCGGTCCAAGAGTTCGCGGGACCATTCGCGAAGCACGCGGTCCTTCTGCTCCTGAGTCAGCTCCGGCGAAGTATTTTCCATGTGTCCTCCTGATGCGCTTGGCCACAAATCAAAGCCAAACATCTAGTCTAGGGACTTCCAGCAAAAGCCCGTCCCCTGTGTCCTGACCTTACGGGAGGTCAACGCCGAAGCGGCGGGCGTCCTCGGGTGAATCAATGTCCTGGGTAGCGTCGCTCGCAGAGGCCGGAAGATCGACGAACACGGCGGTATCCGCGCCCAGAAGCCACCGCAAACTCTGACCCACGAACGGATCCTTCCCAGAATGTCCTGCCGTGGAAGCGGCACGTTCCTCGGCGACTCGATCCAACAGTTGTGCGTACGGGACGGCGCTCATGAGCCACTGCGGGTACCCCTGCGCGTCCCTGGGCACCACCAGCCGGCCGGGGTGACGCTCGATTTCGTGCCGCATTCGGGAGAGGGCTTGGCATGGGTCCACAAAATCTGCCGCAAGGAGTGCGACGACGTCTGGTTGCGTTCCCGTTTCTTGCGCGCGGTTGGTCAGTGATTCGGTAGCGCAGGCCGCGGCGGCTGCGGGTCCGGCGAGCTCGGGGCTCTCTTGGACGCGGGTGGTGTTGTGCCTGGCCGAGAGTTCTTGGTCAAGGCTCGGTGGTCCCACGACGACCGTGTGCCACAGGTCCGCTCTGAATGTTTCGTTGACAGCATCCAGAACTCCGCCGAGCAGGGTGATCCCGGAACGCCTCAGTAAAGGCTTGTTGACGCCGCCCATCCGTGAACCCGCGCCACCAGCCATGACCACTGCCGCAATAGATTGCATCGAGGCTCCCGTCCGGCCGGTGGTCTCTTCGGGGGCGTTAGGCGGCGTGTGCATCCAAGAAAGCATTCCAGCTGGGGGCTGGCTTTTCCAACTCGGTGATGTACCACTGCGGGCCTACCGGCCGAACGGGCTTCCGAGGTAGGGTCCAGCCCATTTGTCGCAGAGTTTTGTTGCCCTTCTTGTTATTGCAAGGCAAGCAGCAGGCAACGAGGTTCTCCCACGAGTCTTCGCCGCCAAGGGATCGTGGGTGCACATGATCCACGGTGGTAGCGGTGCGCCCACAGTACACGCATCGGTGGGAATCTCGTCGAAGCACTCCGCGACGCGTGACATGTACGGCTTCGCGGTAGGGGACGCGCACGTACCTATTGAGCAGGATGACAGTGGGTCGAGACAAGATTTCTTGTGGACCCACCACAGGGTCTTCGTAGTCCTCGGCGAGGATGCTCGCTTTGCCAGTGAGCACAAGCAAAAGCGCTCGGCGGAAGGTCACTACCGCGAGCGGTTCATATCCAGCATTCAGTACAAGAGTTCGCATGTGCGGTCCTCTGGGGTCCTGAGCGTTGCGGCTACGTCCTGTGCTCTAGCCGCAACTTCGAGCGTGGGATCACTTTCTAGATTAGCGCTTGCGCGTCAGAGCGCAGATTTCTCCCACCCGCGCGCACGGGCGTGTCGCAACTCACGCCGTGCGATTGCCTGGTCTTCTTGCAGGTGGAAAACAAAAGAACCCCCGGAAAACCGGGGGTTCTTTTGAATGTCATTGTCTCTGTAGCTATTAGCCAGCGAGGGTGTAGTAGCCGTAGAGCGGGTTACGCGAGACCGAGTGGATCATGGTGTCCACGGTGGGGTTCTGCGCACCGATCATCATGCCGTTTCCAAGGTAGATGCCAACGTGGCCGCCACCGTTCTGGAAGACAAGGTCGCCTGGCTTAGGGTTGCTCGTGCGAACGAACTGGCCCGAGCCAAGGATTGCGGAGGTGCCGCGGGAAATGCTGATGCCGTGCTGCTTGTAAACCCACTGCAGGAAACCGGAGCAGTCCCAACCGGATGGGGAAGATCCGCCCCAAACGTATGGAACACCCGAGTAACGGGAAGCCGTAGCAGCGATGCCGCTGAGGTTTGCCGTGTTCACGGAGGGAGCAACTGGAGCAACGCTCTTAGTTGCGGCAGCCGAGGACGTCGACGATGCCGAGCTACGGGTTACTGGAGCAACGCTGGTGGCTGCTGTAGCGGAAGAAGTCGACGAAGCCGAGCTACGGGTTACTGGAGCAACCGAGGAGCTGGAGGACGTCGAAGACTGAGTGTTAGACGTAGAAGTCCGGGTGTTGGACGTTGCAGTCCGGGTGTTGGACGTTGCCGTCTGCGCCGAAGCGGTGGACTGAGCAGAGGTGTTTTCCTGAACGGAAGACGTTTCCTCGGTCTCAGCTTCAAGAGCTGGGCTGTTGGTAACAGCAACCTCTGGAACCTCAACTACAACAGGCTTTGGCTTTGGCTTTGGTGCCGGCGCGGTCTTTACAGAAGCGCGAACCGGAGCAACAGCCTTCTTTTCCTTGACGGAAGGAGCAACAACAGCCGATACAACGGTGGACTGAAGAGCAACACGCTCGATGTTCAGTGCATCCATCGGTGCTGCAGCAGCTTCACGAGCTGCGGGGTTTGCCTGAGCTGGAACGCCCAGGGTCAGGACCATGCCCGAAGCAGCCGCGACGACAGCCGCGGAGCGACCAATCGAACCAGCGTTCGTGGCCACGGCCTTAGAGATACCCGCAATAGAGTTTGAACGGGTAGTGCCGGCTCGACGCCGACCCAAAGCAATACGCTTCGACAATTTAGTACCTCTCCCAGCGCCTGCGAGGTGAGCTGTCGGGTTCGAAGACTTTCGTCTTCGACACACGTCTATCGCTAAGAGAGTTTGTGTGCTTAACCCCAAGGGCCCAAAGTGTGTGAGGCCCAAATGGGTCCCCCGCCATCGCCAATAGCTTTCTTGCGAACGGACCTCGAGCAGCGGCGATGTTCGGCTTCCCACTCAAGGGTGCCCTTCCATTTCGTCCGAGCACGCTTTAAACGGTACTTGATAAAAGTTTCAATGTCACATTCTGATCACGAAAAGGAGACGGAATGATCACGGGAAATTAGACGATCGTCTAAAGTTCCGCACGAATTCAAGGCTCCTACCCATCACGCACAGGATTAAAGAAATCCACAGCGCTTAATCAACGGGGCGCGTTATTGTTTCGTTACACCGTAATGGTGCGAAACATGGCCGTTATTAGGCACCAGGAGTGCGCACAAAAATGTGCTGTGAAACTTCGGCTGGAAGTTCCAGTGCTCCCTCGACGCCCTCGACGCGAACCAAGATGTATCCGGGTGAGCGCTCAAGGGTAATAGTGGCTCCCGGGCGGATACCGCCTTCGTTCAGCTGCGTGAGCAGTTCCGGTTCCACCTGAATGGTTTCAGCCAAGCGCAGCACCACCATAGGGCCCGTTGCGCCGGCGTCCAGCGCGGCATCAAGATTCGTCACGGGGACAGCAATGTCAGCCCAACCCGGTCCGCCCAAAACTTCTAGGCCCGGAATGGGATTGCCGTACGGAGAGACCTCCGGCTTTCCCAATAGTTCAAAGAGACGGCGTTCGACTCGCTCGCTCATGACGTGTTCCCACCGGCACGCTTCATCGTGGACATATTCCCACTCAAGACCAATGACGTCGGCTAGCAGTCGCTCAGCGAGACGGTGCTTTCGCATGACCTCGGTGGCAAGGGTTCGGCCGGTCTCCGTGAGCTCCAAGTGGCGGTCTCCGGATACGTGGACAAGATCGTCACGCTCCATGCGGGCCACTGTTTGAGATACCGTAGGCCCGGAATGTCCCAAGCGTTCGGCAATGCGGGCACGCAAAGGAGTAATGCTCTCTTCTTCGAGCTCCAAGATGGTGCGCAAGTACATCTCAGTGGTATCGATCAAGTCAGTCATTGCATCTCCCGGAACTTCGTGCAGGAACGAGCTTCCCGCCGCCTGAACGTCTCCACTACTTTAGCCGTGGTTTCTGAAGTGTTCACATTCTGGGCACGGATGCGACATCCACAGGCTAATTGCACAAAATATAGGGAAGCGTTACTTCCTTACAGTTCTAACGTCTCACCCCACACCCCCCTGAAAGGTCCACGTCTTGACCAACATCACCATCCCGCAAGAGCTCCTGCCCCTCGATGGACGATTCGGTGCTGGCCCCTCTAAGGTCCGCGACGAGCAGATCCAGGCGATCGTCGACGCGCAGCGCACTATTCTGGGTACGTCCCACCGACAGGCCCCCGTCAAAAACCTCGTCAAGAGCGTTCAAGAAGGACTCAAAGAGTTCTTTGGCGCCCCTGAAGGCTACGAAGTCATCATGGGCCTCGGCGGATCTACCGCGTTCTGGGATGCCGCAAGCTTTGGTCTGGTTCGCTCGAAGGCACAGCACTTGTCCTTTGGTGAGTTTGGCTCCAAGTTCGCCGCGGCCACCAACAAGGCGCCGTTCCTTGACGCTTCTTCCATTTTGAAGTCGGAGCCAGGAACGCGTCCCGCTCCCGTGGCCGAAGAAGGTGTGGACGTCTACGCCTGGCCGCACAATGAAACGTCCACCGGCGTTTTCGCTCCTGTCCAGCGAGTTGCGGGCGCCGATGCCGACGCCCTTGTGGTTGTTGACGCAACGTCAGCCGCCGGTGGCTTGCATGTAGATGTTTCCGAGTCTGACGTGTACTACTTCGCCCCTCAGAAGAATTTCGCGTCCGACGGCGGCCTCTGGCTCGCCTTGTTCTCCCCCGCAGCACTAGAACGCGTTGCGCAAATCAAGAGCACGGACCGCTGGATCCCGGACTTCCTTGACTTGAGCACCACAGTGGATAACTCGCTCAAGAACCAGACGTACAACACCCCAAGCCTCACCACCCTGGTCAGCTTGGATAATCAGGTTCAGTGGCTCAATGAGAACGGTGGCCCATCTTGGGCGAGCGCCCGCACAGCCGATTCCGCCAACCGCGTGTACTCGTGGGCCGAGGCTCACCAGAAGGCCACCCCGTTTGTGGTCAACGCTGAAGAGCGTTCCAACGTCATCGCGACCATCGATTTCGATGACAGCGTGGACGCTGCGGCTGTTGCCAAGGTTCTTCGCGCCAACGGCATTGTGGACACGGAGCCGTACCGCAAGCTCGGCCGCAACCAACTGCGCATTGCAACCTTCGTGGCCATCGACCCCGAAGACATCAGCCAGTTGACCCGCAGCATCGACTACGTGCTCGAAAACCTCTAAACGTCTCTGGGGCGCTAGCCCTCGTCGCACTGAGGGACACAGACACCGAAGGCCGGTCACCGCATCAAGCTTCTCGCGGTAACCGGCCTTCGTCGTCTTCAATATCTTCTAGTGAGTGGATGCTTCAGCCGCTTCAGACTCAGCCGCCTCCTCATCGGTAGCAGCCTCCTCTGCCTGCTCTGCCGACGTGTCCGCAGGCTGCTCACCTGCGGAAGCTGCGTCGTCGTGCTCCGCCTCATCCGCCTCAATATCCTCCGGCGTCACGCGCGCGGACCACGGCACCCACTCGGGAGCCAGCAACGCGCCTTCGCCCGGGATCAATCCCAGATCGCACACGGTGATCACCTTGGAGCGGGGCACGCGCGCGATGCTCACGAACCACACCCAGCCCACGTAGCCCGCCACGTTGCCGGCAAATCTGTGGGTGACCAGGCGTTCGCCGTCAGCAGTGGCGGAGAGGTGCTCGCCAAGCTGATCCGCGTCCACAACCTCTAGAAGGCGATCACGCGCAACATCCACCGCTTGGGCGAGGAAGTCATCAAGCTTGGCTTTTCGAATCATTAGGCATCCAAATCATCAGCAACGGCACGCAGTACGGCTGCAATCTTTGCACCCTGCGCCTTCTCAGGGTATCGACCCCGCCGCAATCCATTAGAAATACCGTCAAGCAACTTGATAAGGTCCTCAACCAAAATGGCTTGCTCATCGGCAGGCTTACGCTTGGCGCGAGCCACGGACGGCATTTCATCGAGCAAGCGCGCAGAGAGCGCCTGAGCACCCTTGCGGCCCTGAGCAATGCCGAACTCCATGCGTGCGCCGCCTCGGACGCTGGTGACGCCGTCTTCGAGGGCGGACGCGTGCAAGTACACTTCTTGGCCGTCATCGGTCACCAAGAATCCAAAACCCTTCGCGGGTTCAAACCACTTCACTTTGCCGGTAGGCACGTCAAAACCTCTTCTAATCAAACAACAGCCCCGGCATGATCCGGGGCGTTCCTCTGCGGCGTGCGCCGCGCTTTCGTCTTCGGTGAGAGCTCCTCGCGGTGCGCAAAAAGGCATAGCACCGTAAAAGTCAGTCTTTAAAGGTTACGCTATCGAGGCCTTGTAGTCAGCTTGAAGACCGGGCTCAGAGGCGGTGTTCGCTGTAGGCTGTGTGCGTGAAAGCTGCAGAAAATCCCACTCCCACTTCGTCGGTTTCTCGCACCCTGCTCCTGTTGGCGGTGGGGGTGGCGAGCCTGTCACTGATTGCGCTTTTTGTCACGTTGGTGCTCTACGCGATGAGCGTGACGCCGTGGCCCGGACTGATTGCGATTGGCTTGTACGGCTTGCCGGTGGCGTTCATGTTCCTGATTGCGTATTTGTTGGTTTCTTTGCGAGCACGACGACGCAGCTCGGCTACCGCTGCCATGGAGCGTTAGTAGATATTTCATAAAGGTGACTCACAGTCGATTCCCAGCTTTCTCCTCCACCATGGTCATATGAATTCCAGAAATGCCGAGGCTAAGTTGCTGGTTGTCGATGACGAACCAAACATTCGCGAACTACTGTCAACGTCTTTGCGATTCGCTGGATTCGACGTGGTTGCGGCTGCCGATGGCCGCGAAGCCCTCGCAGCTGTAGAGCGCGAACAGCCGGATCTCGCGGTTCTCGACGTAATGCTTCCTGACATGGACGGCTTTACTGTCACTCGTAAATTGCGTGCCGCAGGACGCCACTTCCCGGTCTTGTTCCTGACGGCCCGAGATGACACGGATGACAAGGTCACCGGCCTGACCGTGGGCGGCGACGATTACGTCACAAAGCCTTTCAGCCTGGACGAAGTCGTGGCCCGAATCCGCGCCGTGCTCCGCCGCACTCAGTCCGTTGATGATGATGCGGCAATCTTGCGCGTTGATGACCTTGAACTGGACGATGACGCTCACGAGGTCCGCCGCGCTGGGGAAATCATTGACCTCTCCCCCACCGAGTTCAAGCTCTTGCGCTACCTCATGATGAACCCCAACCGCGTGCTCTCCAAGGCTCAGATTTTGGATCACGTGTGGGAGTACGACTTCAACGGGGATGCCTCCATCGTGGAGTCCTACATTTCCTACTTGCGCCGCAAGATCGATTCACGTCCCGAGTGGCCTTCGCTCATTCAGACCAAGCGCGGTGTGGGCTATTTGATGCGCACAGCCGATCGCCGCTAAGAGCTACGCTGTTGTCACCCGGTCTCGACGGCCGGGTGACGTTTTTTCATAGGGACCCATGGACCATTACAAGAAGTTTTTTCGCCAGATCTCGTTGCGCTCAAAGCTCGTGGCGCTCATGTCTGGGCTCATGATTTTGGGCATCGTGGCTACCGCGTGGGGTACGTCCTACACCCTGCAGTCCACGTTGATGCAACAAATTGATTCGGACTTGGCCGCGAACTCGGGTCCGCTCATGAACTCGATGCTGCAGTTGAATCAGCAAAATGCTTCTGACTCCGAGCCCTCAAACACGGATACCGTGCGCCTCTTGCGCTTCAACGGATCTATCCGGACCCCGGACGGCGCGGTCTATTACGCGCTTCCCACCACCGGGCAAACGGATACCCCGCAGATTCCCACGCTCACGCTTGAACAAGTTCAAGAGCTGGAGAACCGTTCCCTCGACATCCCAGGTACGTCCTCGCAATCCGATGGCTGGCGTATGAAGACGTTCGCCCTCGCGGACAACTCGGGATACATGACCATCGCGCTGCCCCTGAACCAGGCAAAAGACACCGTGGAACAAGCCACCGCGTCCATCCTGTTCACCGGGATGCTCTCCACGTTGATTGTCTCGATGATCGCGTACGGAGCCACCACGCGCGCTTTCCGCCCGCTCATCCGGGTGGAACGCACGGCCGCAGCCATCGCCGCCGGCGATCTGTCCCGCCGTGTGGAGGACTTCCCGCCAGAAACCGAAGTGGGCCGACTCTCCCATTCGCTCAACGCCATGCTTGCCCACATTGAGCAGGCTTTCCGCGCTCGCGCCATGTCCGAGCGGAAGATGCGCCAGTTCATTCAGGACGCCTCCCACGAACTTCGCACACCTCTTGTCACCATCCGCGGGTACTCTGAGCTCTACCGCCAAGGTGGCATCAAGGAACCCGAGCACGTGGCTCAAGCGATGGGACGCATTGAGAATGAAGCCAAGCGCATGGGCCAGCTCGTGGAGGACCTCCTGACGCTTGCCCGTCTGGACGAGCAACGCCCCCTGGACGTCAAACCGGTAGACCTGTTGCTCTTGGCCTCCGACGCTGTTGAAGACGCCAAGGTCAATGCTCCGGACCGCGTGGTTCGACTCATTGGTATCGATGAAGGACCACCACGCTCCGCGCCCACGCGCGGCGATGAGGCTCGGTTGCGCCAAGTGGTGGCAAACCTCATGACCAATGCCATGCGCTACACCCCGCCCGGATCTCCGATCGAGGTCGCAGTGGGTGTTTTGCCGGTCATCAATGGTCGCTCGGATTCCGTCTTGGCGATCCGCGACCACGGGCCAGGTATTTCTGAGGCTGACGCCAAGCGCGTCTTCGAACGCTTCTACCGCGCCGACACCTCGCGTCAGCGCGAGACCGGAGGCACCGGACTGGGACTAGCCATCGTGGCAGCCATCGCCGCACAGCATGACGGCTCGGTCCGTTTGACCAACACCGATGGCGGCGGCGCCACGATGTCCATCCACGTGCCGCACGTTCCGGCTGAACCGCTGGAACCTGCAGATGTGGATGCCGAGAATAGCTCCACAGAAGAGGCACCCGCCACCGAGTCCTCTACCCGTTCCGAGAGCACCAACCGCATCTCGGGAATCCTCCAGCGCAATCGGGACAAGGGTTCTAAGAAATAGCGGTTCTAGGCAGTTGCGGTTCTAAGACGTAGCGGTTCTTCAAAGTTGATCGGTAACCCTGACCTGGTTTTCCACAAGGATCTCTTCGGTGGCCCGAGGGCCGGCGGTTATCCACATTTTCTGGTTGCGGTCTGCGCCGATTCTGGAGTCTTCGTAGCGTGGTGGTGACGGGCCAGCCGGTCCGCTTGAGACTCTGTGAAGGGATCCATGATGAGCAATTTCGCCACCAACACCGAAGACATGCGCACCAAGAGCGCCAACATTCAGGCCACCGCAGAACGCATTCGCGCCGACATCAACACCATGCAGTCCAGCCTCCAGGAGCTCGAGGGCACGTGGCAGGGCGTAGCGAGCGCCAATTTCCAAGGCGTGGTTGCGCAGTGGCGCTCCACCCAGATGCAGGTTGAGGAATCGTTGAACTCGATTTCTCGTGCTCTTACCCAGAGCGCGCAGCATTACGACGACGCCGAGCAGGCTAACGCCAGCATGTTTGCGTTCTAAATCAGTCTGTTCTCACGCACGAGATCGGGTGGACGGTGGCATTTCGGAGGGACACCGTCCACCGTCCGTGGATCCGGTTCACTAGGCTGTCATCATGGCAATTCTGATTGATCCGCCGATGTGGCCGGCCCACGGAACCGTTTTTTCGCATTTGGTCTCCGATTCCTCCCTTGAGGAGCTCCACGCCTTCGCGCAAGCAGCAGAACTGCCACACCGAGCGTTCGACAGAGATCATTACGATGTCCCACTTGCCCGGTATGACGAGCTTGTTTCTCGAGGCGCCGAAGCTGTTCAAGGCACTGAGCTGGTTCGTCGTCTCGTCCGTAGTGGATTGCGCGTTCCGGCCCGCCAACGGCCGGAGAAACTGAATTCCATCCTCATGCGGCGGTGGAATCAGCTGGCACCCGGGCATGAGGACGTCGGGCGAGCGCTGGTAGCACGGTGGTCCCACATGGACCGCCACTATCACTCAAGCACCCACTTACTGGCAGTGCTGAACGCACTGGAACTCTTGTCATCTAGAAGCGAAGATCCCGGAACGTATCCCAGCGCCCAGGGGTTCACTGCGTGGTATCACGACGCCATCTACAACGGCGTTCCCGGTACAGACGAAGAACAATCAGCCGAACTGGCCGCTGCCGAGATGTCCCAGATGGGCGTGGACGCACCCGTAATTGACGAAACCGTCCGGCTGATCCTGCTCACCAAAACCCATGACCCTGACCCGGATGATCAAGCCGGCAAGGTGTTCGTTGACGCGGACCTTGAAGTTCTAGCGCGCGCCGAGAAGGACTATCGGCGATACACGGACGATGTGCGGGAAGAATACCGACACGTTCCGGATGAGCTCTTCCGTGAGGGCCGGGCGAAGATCCTCCAGGATCTTCTCGATAAGCCACACCTCTTCGAAACAGGTACTGGTCGTACTTTGTGGGAGTCTCGCGCCCGCTTGAACCTCCAACAAGAATTGCGCGAGCTACGAAACGTGTAGCCCGCGCAATCCAAGGAAACAGCCTTAGCCAGAAAATCTGGTCACTGGACCGAAGACCCGTAAACGCCCGTGCCCGCTACTTGGCCAAGTAGGCGCACGCGGCAACCACCACGTTGGAGGTTCCCGTACCGATCGTTGGGTCCATGACCGGAGCGAAGTAAGGCGAGTGGTTCGCTGGGATGTCCAGAGCCACCCGGCCGGATGCTAGCGCTTGCTGATAGCTGTACGGGTCAGCTCCGCCGAAGGTCCAATACGTGTAAGGCGTTCCGAAGGCGTTCGGGATGTTGGAGAAGTCCTCAGAGGCCGTGGCTGGCTTCGAGGTGAAGACCAACTGCTCGCCGTAGTGCTCGCGCAAAGCGGAGTGAACGTGTTCCGTCACCGTCGGGTCATTCAAGGTCAGCGGGAATTGGTCGTAGTACTCGAACGTAGGCTCCGCCGGCGATCCTGCAGCCTGGCACTCACCGCGCACAATTCGTTCGATCGCAGCGAGCACGTGGGCGCGCACATCGAGATCGTACGTGCGGACGTTCAGCAACAAGGTGGCGTGATCCGTGATGATGTTGCTCTTGGAGCCCACCTGAATGGAACCCACCGTCACCACAGCGAACGTTCCGGGCGCCAGCTCACGGGAGACCACGCTCTGGAGTCGCAGAACCACGGACGCGGCAAGAACAGCCGGGTCCACGGAGTTGTGAGGCATGGATCCGTGAGAACCGCGTCCCCACAACGTGATCTTGATGCTGTCGCCCGCCGAAAGGGTGGGGCCTTCATTGATGCCCGTGTACCCGGACTCGTAGTTGATGACGTGCTGAGCCAGCGCCACGTCTGGGCGCGGAATGCGATTCACCAAGCCGTCATGCAGCATGGCGTTTGCTCCGTCGGCGACTTCCTCGGCGGGCTGGAACAGGGCAATGAACGTGCCGTGCGCACAGTGGACGCGTACGGAGAGCCGGTGGCTTCCGTGACGGGCAGGGCATCGGTGTCCGCGCGGCACAGGACCGTTGGACCCTCGCCGTTGCGTAGGATTCCGACGACGCCAGTGCCACCGACACGTTGTACTTCGAAGCCGAAGGATTCGAGTCTTTCCTCGATGATTCCGGCGGTACGAGTTTCTTGAAAGCTGAGTTCGGGGTGTTGGTGCAGGTCTACGTACAGTTCGCGCTGCCAGGGTAGTTCTTGTTCGAGATGGGCCAGGATTTCTTGTGCAACCGTCATGAGTACTCCCAATTATGTGTGCCACTCCAATGAGAGGCGACGGCGTCCCACACTTCGCCGAGCCGCCCGCGGCCTCCGCTTCCATCATTCGCACATGACGGGCACGGTCAAGCATCGGTTACGCCTTCATTGCGCGGTTCTAACGGCGAACTCCCACCTATAAAACAGAAGTGTCCAGCCGTCACACATGACGGCTGGACACTTCTACTGAACTTATTGCGTGTGGTTCACGCGAGGGCGACGTCCTAGGAAGGAAGTCCGGTTGGCTTAGAAGCCGCCCATGCCGCCCATCTCGTCTCCACCTGGCATTGC
Source organism: Neomicrococcus aestuarii (assembly GCF_014201135.1). Classification (NCBI taxonomy): domain Bacteria; kingdom Bacillati; phylum Actinomycetota; class Actinomycetes; order Micrococcales; family Micrococcaceae; genus Neomicrococcus; species Neomicrococcus aestuarii. The sequence goes on from NZ_JACHDR010000001.1 coordinate 1,123,108, forward strand.
AGGAGCAGACTTCTCAGGCTTGTCAGCAACAACGGCCTCGGTGGTCAAGAAGAGACCAGCGATGGAAGCTGCGTTCTGAAGAGCCGAGCGGGTCACCTTCACAGGATCGTTGATGCCTGCTGCAAGGAGGTCAACGTACTCGCCGGTTGCAGCGTTCAAGCCGTGACCAGCCGGGAGACCCTTGACCTTGTCAGCAACAACGCCTGGCTCGAGGCCAGCGTTGAAGGCGATCTGCTTGAGCGGAGCTTCGATGGCGACCTTGACGATGTTAGCGCCGGTAGCCTCGTCACCTTCAAGAACGAGCTTTGCGAAAGCCTTCTCGCCAGCCTGAATCAGAGCCACGCCACCACCGGCGACGATGCCTTCTTCAACAGCCGCCTTTGCGTTGCGGACAGCGTCCTCAATGCGGTGCTTACGTTCCTTGAGCTCAACTTCGGTAGCTGCGCCAGCCTTGATGACAGCAACGCCGCCAGCAAGCTTAGCGAGACGCTCCTGAAGCTTCTCACGGTCGTAATCGGAATCGGAGTTCTCGATCTCGGCGCGAATCTGGTTGACGCGGCCGGCGATTTCCTCAGCAGAGCCAGCACCCTCAACGATGGTGGTCTCATCCTTGGTGACAACAACCTTGCGAGCGGTACCGAGGAGATCCAAGGTAGCGTTCTCAAGCTTGAGGCCAACCTCTTCAGAGATGACCTGGCCACCCGTGAGGATCGCGATGTCAGCAAGCATGGCCTTGCGGCGGTCGCCGAAGCCTGGAGCCTTAACGGCAACAGACTTGAAGAGGCCACGGATCTTGTTGACCACGAGGGTTGCAAGAGCTTCGCCTTCGATGTCTTCGGCGATGATCAGCAGCGGCTTGCCGGACTGCATGACCTTCTCGAGGACAGCAACGAGGTCCTTGACGTTGGAGATCTTCGAGTTGACGATCAGGATGTACGGATCTTCAAGGACGGTCTCCTGGCGCTCTGCGTCGGTGACGAAGTAAGCGGAGATGTAGCCCTTGTCGAAGCGCATACCTTCGGTCAGTTCAAGGTCAAGGCCAAACGTGTTGGACTCTTCGACCGTGATGACGCCTTCCTTGCCCACCTTGTCGAGGGCCTCGGCGATGAGCTCGCCGATCTGGGAGTCGCCAGCGGAGATCGATGCCGTAGCGGCGATCTCTTCCTTGGTTTCGATTTCCTTAGCGGAAGCAAGGAGTTCAGCCGTAACAGCTTCAACAGCCTTTTCGATGCCGCGCTTCAGGGACAGTGGGTCGGCTCCGGCAGCAACGTTGCGCAGGCCTTCCTTCACGAGTGCCTGAGCAAGAACGGTAGCGGTCGTGGTGCCGTCACCAGCGACGTCGTCCGTCTTCTTAGCAACTTCCTTGACGAGCTCCGCACCGATCTTCTCGTACGGATCGTCGAGTTCGATTTCCTTAGCGATGGAAACACCGTCGTTCGTGATGGTGGGAGCGCCCCACTTCTTCTCGAGAACAACGTTGCGACCACGTGGGCCGAGCGTTACCTTGACGGCGTCTGCGAGCGTGTTCAATCCACGCTCGAGGCCGCGGCGTGCTTCCTCATCAAATGCAATGATCTTGGCCATAACGGCTAGGGTCCTTTCGGAACATTCATGCGTTGATGGACTTCCAAATGCCCGCGACGGACGGCCGAGTCACCACGGCATACGGAGCCGCAGTCACAAGAACCTCATCGAGAAGTCCGGGTTCACTGGGGCCGCATCCGCAAAGTGCAACCACGAGGGCTGAAACTTAGCAGTCACGGCCTGTGAGTGCTAACTCCATGTTGGCACTCTCCGTCACCGAGTGCAAACTCCTGAGACACTTTGCGCAGGAATTCTTTCCACGAGCGAACAGCCCGCGAAGACTATGGATTTTTTGGCGTAGTGGTCTTCGATGCGCCGTTTCCGTTTTGAGGCGGCGTCGAGGCTGTCGAAGAAGAACTAGCGGTCGGCTTGGTCGACGGCGGTGTCGACGTTGGAGACGACGGCTTCACAGAAGTTGGAGTAGCGGAAGTCGTCGGAGCCTTAGTGGTGGTCGGTGCCGCGGACGTCGCGGACGTTGGAGCCGCTGAGGTCGTCGGCGCCTTAGTGCTGGTCGGCGCTTTCGAGGTGCTCGGCTTGGTGGTGGTGCGAGGCGCCTGCGTGGTCCGCGGCGCCTGCGTGGTCCGCGGCGCCTGCGTCGGCTGCGGGATGTAGGTGGTTCGCGGAGCCTGCGTGGTCACAGGCGCCTTCGAAGACGAAGCAGAAGAAGACGAAGACGAGGCCGTGGAATCAGAAGACGGCGTCCAAGTAGACGTGTAGGAGCTCAGAGGACTCGATGATCCAGTGGACGTCGATGCCACTGGAACAGGCGTGGAGGTGTTGTTCTTGAACAGGTTAGGAACCACGAACAGTGCCAACGCACCCACCACAAGCGCTGCAGTTCCAGCGATCAGGATTGGGAGCAGGCCTTTGCGGCTGGGCTCGTCATCGACGTAAATGTATTCGTAGTCGTCCGCGTACTGCGGATCATCGGCGGACAAATTCGCGGCATACGGCGCGGAAGCGGCTCCGGCAGTTGCTGCCCCGGCGGTTGAACTCGCAGCAAGGGGCGCACCAAAGCCCCGGTGCGCACCAGCGCTACCGGTGCCTTCCGGAATATTGTCGAACTCGTCCTGAGGGTATTGCACGTCCGCTTCTCCATCGTCCAGTGACGCAGCGGGCGCGGGCGAACCTACGCGCCAGAAAGATGCCGCTGCTGCAAACGCGTCTTATGCCGTGAGCTTCGCATGCGACGAAGCCTCTTGACCAACATCGGATCGTAGGCAAGTGCCGCTTCCGTGTCGATTAACGCGTTCAGAGTTTGATAATAGTGGGTCGCGGAAAGATCGAACAGCTGACGAATTGCTTCTTCTTTGGCGCCAGCAAGCTTCCACCACTGCCGCTCAAACGTCAAGATGCGCTGTTCAAGTTCAGAAAGCGATGACGTTTGATCGAATTCAAAGGCGGCGTTGCCGGCCTGAGACGTTACCGAACTCACGCTAAAATCCTCACTTCTTAGTCTAGTTTTCCAGTTTAGGCGCAAATTACACGCTTGTCATTCGCTGTATTTCCGGCGTTAGATGGGAGACATGACTGTGGGTACTTTTCTGGGCGGCTTCGATGTTTCCGCGGTTCACCCGCACTGGCTCCCGCTGTTGGAGCGCTTTGAGCCGCAACTCACGCAAATTGCAGCTCGGATTTCTGCCCGGGGTGTGACTTCCCAAGGTAGGACTTCTCAGGATCGAAATTCCCAATACGACGACGCAAGCCGGCTCCCAGCCTCGGCTCCCGCTTACTTGCCCGCACCGGAGCGGGTATTCGCGTCCCTAGCGATGGCACCTTCCGCGGTGCGCGCCGTCGTACTGGGTCAGGATCCGTACCCGACCCCAGGCCACGCCATTGGGCTCGCGTTCGCTACCGAACGTCATGTCCGGCCGCTCCCCCGCAGCTTGAGCAATGTCTATAAGGAACTCCACGATGACATGGGCATTGCCCCTGCAGAGCACGGGGATCTCACCGTGTGGGTCGATCAAGGAGTGCTGCTGCTGAATCGCGTTCTCACGGTGGCTCCTGGGCAAGCGGGCGCTCATCAGAAGATGGGCTGGGAAGAGGTCACGAGTGCGATCGTGAGCGAAGTGGCGTCAATGGGGAATCCGCTTGTGGGGATTTTGTGGGGCAAACCCGCGCAGACTCTTGCGCCCCTGTTTGGCTCGACGCCTCTCATCCAGAGCGCCCACCCATCACCGCTGTCCGCGCGGCGCGGATTCTTTGGTTCGTGCCCGTTCAGCAGGACCAACCAGTACCTTGTGGAGCAGGGCGCTGAGCCGATTGATTGGCAGATTCCTGCCGGTGATGCGCAAGCGAGTCTTTTTTACTGAGACGGAACGTGTCTAGCGGCGCCTAATGCGGCGACGCTCGTTACGGGACCAGCCGCGTGTGAAGGGCCTGGCGAGGGTATCGCCGAGAACCACTCCGGCGGCGATGGCCATGATGATCATCATCGCGTTGAACATGCCCGCGAGCCCGTTTACGAGTTCGGAGGGGCTCATGGCGATGACGTACATGGCGCGGAAGATCATCAGGCCGGGCAAGAGAAACACGATCGCCGGAACGGCGATCACCAGCTGCGGAGCGCTCATGCGCATCGCCACAAGTCGGGCCGCGAAACCAATCACTACAGCGGCGATCGCTGGCGTCAGCCGTTCCCCGGTGCCGATCCAGTCGCTCACCGTGTAGGCGATGAAGCCCAACATCGCGATGGCCGCGGTGGGCAAGAGGAGTCGCACTGCGGATTGCTCCACGGCGCTAGTTGCGGCGCTGGCCCCGCCCACAATGAGGAGCATGAGCCACCACGGGTAGCTGATACTGACCACTTCGGCGACATCGAGATTAGGGATTCCGCCAAGCGAACCGATCACCAAGGCGCTCACGATGCCGGCCACAATGGCCGCGTAGGTGATCATCGCCGAGAACGCTCGTCCTGCTGCTGTCACGGGGAAACCGTTGATCGCGTCTTGAACCGAGGACACAATGCGCGCGCTCGGGAGTAACAGCATGATGCCGCCGGCCACCACAATGGCCGGGGAAATCAAGGCGTCAAAGGCCCACAGCACCATAGCAATGCCAGTTGCTGCGAACGCACTGGCCGCGGTGGCGAAGAATTCGGGAACGCGCCACTTAGAGCCAAGCTTGCCGATCTCCATCACCAAGATAGAAGACACGAAAGCCACCAAAGATCCCACCAACGAACCACCAATGTAGAGCACAAAGAGGCCAGCAAAAATTGCGCCGGCCGCGCTGACGATCCATTTGGGGAACGGTTTAGGTCGCCGCGTGATGTCACGCAGGCGCTCCACGGCCTCGGCCTGGCTCACACCGGCTTGGACAATATCTGTCACCAACTGGTGCACCAGGGCCAGGCCAGCGTAGTTGTTGGTCCATGAGCGCACTACTCGGAGCAAACTCAGAGAAGCGCCGTTCGGTGGCGCGTAGTTGACGTGAATGGATTGGTAGGTGATGTCCACGTCCACGTTGCGCAGACCGAAGGACGCCATGACAGCGATCATGCTGGTCTCAACTTCAAGGGCGCCGGCGCCGAAGCGAAACATCTGCTCGCCAAGATCCAACACAAATTCGATGGTGTTGACGGCCAAGACGTCTTGCGGAAGGGTCCGCACTTGAGGATTGGCGTACGGGCTGCCCACAAGACGATCAACGATGGAAAAAGCCTGCGTGGGTTCTTGATCGGCGGACCACATGCGCTTCCACGCCGTGCGCGCGCTGGCACTTGCTCGAGCGGCACTAACTTCAGGGTCCCGCTTAACGGGAGCTGCGGCGTCGTAATCCTTGCGGGAGGTTGAACCTAACTTGCGGCGCGCTTCTGCACGGGCCAAAGCCGCTTCCTGCAAGGCGCGCAATTCCGCATCCTCGCCGCCGTCCCGGACGCTACTCAACGCCGCTCCCTTGCTCGTGTTTAGCCGCTCAATCTCTCGCGGATAACGCTACTACGTAAGGCGCGTCAGCGGCCCCTTGAGGTGGTAGAAAACACGACGGAAAACATGCCGATGAAATGGGAATACTCTGCGCACACCCTGCGTTGGTACATTCAGATGCATACAAATTTGAACGAAAAGGGAATACCCACCATGGCACAGCTTGAAATTGGCGCCGAGACCTTCGGTGACATCGCGCTCGACGACAGCGGACAGCTCGAATCTCACGCGGACGCGCTTCGCAACGTTGTGAACGAAGGCATCCTCGCCGATCAGGTAGGACTGGACTTCTTCGGCGTTGGCGAACACCACCGCGATGATATGGCTGTCTCAGCTCCGGAAATCGTCTTGGCCGCCATCGCCAGCCGCACCGAGAACATCCACTTGGGCACCGCCGTGACCGTGTTGAGCTCGGATGATCCCGTGCGCCTCTACCAGCGCTTCGCAACCCTGGACGCCATTTCCAACGGACGCGCAGAAATCATCGCCGGCCGCGGATCCTTCATCGAGTCCTTCCCGCTCTTTGGCTACAACCTGCAAAACTACGAACAACTCTTTGAAGAGAAGCTCGATTTGCTGGCCAAGCTTGTCACCGGTGAACCCGTTACGTGGTCCGGCGAGACCCGCACCCCGCTGCGCGACCAGACCGTGTACCCGCTGCTTGAGAATGCCCCCATCAAGACTTGGGTGGGTGTTGGAGGAAGCCCGCAGTCCGTAGTGCGCGCCGCTCGCCACAACCTGCCGCTCACCCTCGCAATCATCGGCGGAAACCCGCTCTCCTTCGAAGGACTGACGCGCCTCTACCGCCGCTCCTTGCAGGAATTCGGCCACGCCGAGCAGCCCATCTCCGCACACTTGCACGGCCTCGTGACGGAGACGGATGAAGAGGTCTTTGACCTGATGTGGCCTCACTACCAGTTCTACCGCTCACGCATTGGTCAAGAGCGCGGCTGGCCAGAGGCATCACAAATGGAGTTGCGTGCCGCCCTCGCCGAAAACGGTCACATGCTGGCCGGCTCACCAGAAACGGTGGCCCGCAAGATGGTCCGCGTGGTCAAGGGTCTTGGCCTGTCCCGCATTGACATCAAGTACAGCCAAGGAACGCTCCCCCACTCCTACCTCATGAAGAGCCTGGAGCTGTTGGGCACCAAGGTGAAGCCAATGGTGCTTGACATGTTGAGCGAAGACTAAAAGCTAATAGCAGCTGCACGTCCCATTGGCCGCGCGCTGAGTGAAACACACGGAGCACACTTCGTGGATTCGCTCAGCCGCGGCCATTGTTTCGTGGCCGCGCAAACGGTTCTCCGGGTGCACCACATACCAGCGTTTGAACTTGGTGCCGTACTCGTGAATTTCGGCGGTGGGATGCACGTTGGTGATTTCTTGCGCCGACGCAAAGCCTTCGGTCCATCCTGAATGAATGTGAATATCCGGGCCAGGTTCGCGGCGTTTGACGTGAATGTAAGCGGAGCGTTCGCTGATCTCTTGAACGTCGATCGTTGCGATTAATTGAATGAGAAACGAATGGTTGTCCGATGGAATTCGTTTTTCCTCGAGCGCTACCTCAAGGTTTCGGAAAATGCGGTGTTTTGGCTTGTCAGAAATAGTTGGCGAATTATCCGTTGCGGGCTGAATCATGACGTGGGCCTTTCACGCGTACCGCTGATGAAGGTCGAGTCTGCACCTACATTGATCGTAGCCCTGAAACAACAATGGCGCCCTCTCGGACGCCAAGTTGTTCATTATTGATACTGGGTGGTTCTTACTGGACTCGAACCAGCGACCTCTCACGTGTGAAGCGAGCGCTCTAACCAACTGAGCTAAAGAACCGAGGTGTCAAAATTCGGATTCCCGAAATCGGCACCAGAATAGGTTACGCAAAATGCGGGCAGGCTCCAAATTGGGAGCTGCGTCGTAAACCCACTCCGCGATCGCTCGCGGACCTGAATTAGCCCGCGAGGACGCTCTCTTCAGCCACAATCGCAACCAAGGAATCCAACGACTGGCGGCCACTAAAAATCCGCGTTCCGGGCTCCAGAATGACGCCAGCTGACAGCGGTCCGATATCCGCGGCGTCGTACCCCATGACCTCGAGTATCTGCATTACGGCAGCCTTCCCAGCGGCGTCATCCCCAGCCACCGCGAGCGCACGGCGATCCGGATCCCCCGCAGGGCGCCCATCCGAGGCGAACTCGTGGTACCCAATGTGGTTGAAGGCCTTCACCACGCGGGATTCGCTGAAATGGCTCTGCACCACTTCCGAGGACGTGCGTGGGTCGTTCTCAAACTTGTCTACGGTTCCATCCGTGGGCGCCCAGTAGTTCATGGCATCCACCACGATCTTCCCGGCGAGCGAGGCTGGATCCACGTCCTCGTATTTGTGCAGTGGGACGGCAAGAATGACCACGTCCTGGGCACTCGCTTCGGCGGCCGTCACGGCTTTCGCGCCTGGCGCCATGAATTCGAGGATGAGCGAAATTTCGCGAGGATCCTTCGCGGTAGCTACTTTGACGTCGATTCCAGATTCGGCGGCACGTTTAGCGATCGCCGAACCTACGCGGCCGGCGCCAAGAATTCCTAACGTTGCCAGCGGTTGCTGATCCTCCACCGTCATCCTCCATGAGATTGCTGTTGCTTTACTACTTGATCCAACAACGTATGCATGTGAATGATTCCCGGGGTTCGCTTAGACTCGCTTTCCGGAGATCAGTTCCTCGAGTTCCGCCCAAAACGCGCGCCGCAACTCGTGGCGAATAGAACGGTAGTCCGTCTTGTATTCACCGATGATTTGCGCGCAGTCCTTGAGGAGAACGCGGTCAATATCCGCTGGCAAGAGTGGCCGATCCACCAGCAAGTCGCTGAGTTCTTGCTGCGTCACGGTCCCGTACCAGTGCGTGGCCACCCGGGCGCCTACCTCTGTGGCGACGCTGAGCGGCGCGTCCTCTTCCGAGCCCAGTACCAGCCCCGAGCTGTGATGAGTAGAGCTATAGACGAGCGTCGATTCTGAGACCGCAAACTGTGGCGGCGTGTACTCGAGCGGCTTCTTGGGCCGCGCGGGTTTGATATTGAGCGGGGTGGGTCGCGCTGGTTGCGGCGCGCAGGCAAGAGCATCCGCGGAGGACGACGACGCAGCTGGGGTCCCCGAGGCCGGGCCAACAGGCGAGGCTTGGGTTGGATCACCAGGTAGCGGTTCCACGGAACCCGGGGATTCCAGAACCTGGCGGAGGAAGCTTGTTTCGATCAGCGAATTGGGAATGTTGATGATGCTATCCACGCGCAGTGCAAGGTTTTCTGCCACCGAGCGGACGCCGAGCCTACTGCTGGCGTCTTCTAGACACACCAGAACAACTTTCATGCCCAAGTCTTGGGCTTCCTCAACGGCCTCGGCCAGATCATCGTCGCCGGAGAGCAAGTAGCCCACGGAGGCGGCGCGGTTTCTGGCGATTCCCACGAGGTCTAGCCCGAGTTTGAGATCCACACCTTTTTGGTTGCCCTCATAGGACATCCGGCCCAGACGGACCTTGACGCCGGGAAGCAGCCCGATTTTCTTGTGTTCGGGGGTGAAGAGGGCGTCCTTGGCGGCGTCGTACCAATAGAGGCGCAAGAGGTCCAGGCCGCTGTGCTTTTCTGTGGTTTCGAGAATGCCCTTGATGAGCCGTTCGTGATCGATGCGGGTGGCCTTGCGCAGGCTGGTGCCTGCAACGTGCATGCCACCGGCGGCATGCAAAAATCCTGCGTCAATAAAGATTGCGCGTTGTGAATACACCGCAACCACCCCCGCTATCTCTCACGTGTTGGCCTCCCAGCACGAAGCTGACAAGGTTTCCACTTTGCCCCGGTGAAACCGATTCCATGTGTCAGCAATTGGTCCTCGATACTCGTTCGAGGCTCCGGGGACCCTACTTTCGATAGTAGTGTCCCCGGAACACAAGTTGAACCGCCCCTCCGCGGAGCCGAGTGCGGTTAACCCCTGATGTTGCGCACCAGCTTCTTGTTGGCGAACTCGAGCTAAGAGACTCGCTCCCAAGAAGCGATCTCTCCAGGAACTTTGACGAACAGTGGGTGGGGCTGCGGCAATTCAAGATGCCGCAGCTCCACCCATTTTTCTGGCGTGCGTTTTTCAAGTTTCGCTAACAAGTGCTGCCATTCGTACGCCATTTGGCCACTCGTAACGGGGATCTTCGCCACCGTTTCCGCGCCGGGTTCGGCGGGACGATCAATGCGGCTGCGGTCAAAGTTGTAGCCCCGCGACGTTGCTTCATCTGCGAGCGCGGTCAAGAACGTACCAATCGCTGCGGCAGGATTCTGGTGTTCTCGGAAGCGCTCGAGTTGCGGGTGCGAACGGTACCCACGGGTGCGCTCCGCCAGCACGGCCTGAGCCAAGAGCGCCTCACGCCAACCGCCCGTGAGCGCTTGGCGATCGAGGTAGCTAGGGTGCAGGCTCCAGAGACGCATGAAGCCATTGTTCCTCAAACATCAATAATGCCTGGTGCTCGCTCGTGGTCCAGAAGAGTGCAAGCTTGCGATAGTAAACAAAAAAGCGGTGCGCCCAGCCTTTGGGAGGCCAAGCGCACCATGCGACTACTCGTAGTCGTAGAAGCCCTTGCCGGTTGCCCGGCCCAAACGTCCCTTATCGATGTAGTCACGCTTAAGGATCGCCGCGAATTCGCGCATTTCGGGGTCCTGGCTGTTGGCGTTGAGGTTGTACGGGGTGAGCATCCCGACGATGTCGTAAATTTCAAAAGGCCCGTACGGCGAGCCAGTGGCCTGACGCCACGTTTCGTCGATGACCTTGAAATCGGCCACATCTCGCGCGTAGAGCTTGGATGCTGCCGTCAACAGTGGAACCAACAGTGAGTTCACGATGTAGCCTGGCTGCTCTTTCTTCAGGCGAATGGCTACCATGCCAATTTCCTCGGCGAACTGTGCCACGGCGTCAGCGTACTGCGGATCCGTACCAGCGTGCCCCATGACTTCGCCGGTGTTCTGGCGCCAGACTTCGTTGGCGAAGTGAAGGGCCAAGAACTTCTCGGGACGGCCCGAAGCGTCTGCGATGTCGCTTGGCAGCAGGGTGGACGAGTTCGTGGCAAAAATGGTCTTTTCCGGCGCAACAGCGCCGGCCTTGGCCCACGTCTCACGCTTGATCTCTAGAACTTCTGGAACGGCTTCAATCACGAGATCGGCGTCAGAGAGCGCGTGTGCAAGATCACTGGAGGTGCGAATGCGTGCTACTGCAGCATCGAGCTTCTCTGGGGTAGCGTCCGGAAGGTCACGCAAGTACAACGGCTTGAGGTACTCCCAGCGAGCCTCTAGCTTGGTGAGAATCTCGTCAGTGAGATCGTAGGCAACAACGTCTTTACCGTTGTATGCGGCCTGAAAAGCGATTTGTGATCCGAGCACACCCGTGCCGAGGACCGTGAGGTTTTGCATGACTTCTCCTGTTGTGAAATGAGAGCTACGGGCGAAGCCCGCGCCTCTAATGCTCTGCGTGTCACCGCATAGTCGCGGTGGTCAATGGGATGGAGTTGGGTGGTTTCGAGCTATCTATATTGATAGAGAAAATGCTGTGCAAAAATTATACTATAATGCTTCAAATACCACCCGCCATAAAACCGAAATCTCTTAAGTCAATGAGTGATTCAAGGGCTCGCATGAGCTTTATATTCCCGCTCAGGAATTGCCCAACATCTAGACCGCAACGCTGCGATCATGACGGTAGGAGTGTTGATATTTTCGGCGGACATGACTGCACTGTCACTCCACGGTTATAACGGTGCCGGCAGTGGATATCGGTTCGCACTTTGCACTTGTTTTTTCGAATTCCGGGAGCACCATAGCTCGATGAGGTTTCAACGGTGTGGCGCACTCTAACCGCGCATTGCAACAAGATTTCGGAGATCCGCATCCTTCTAGATCGCTACAGGGTCCTTGACCCGTTCACTCATAACTTTGAGGCCAAGAGTTTCGCAACTTGAACGTACCCGGCGCCGCTGAGATGCAGTCCGTCGTTTGCTAGCATTCCATCCTGCGAAAGCGCGTCTGTCACGTCGACAACAACCGCGTTATGTTGTGCGGAAACTTCGTTGATAGTCAGGTTGACTGCGCTTGTGTCAAACCCCCTAGCGGGAGGCGCCGTGAGTGTAATTATGCGAGCATCCGTTGCAGATTCGATGGCGCGCAGGAGTTGTTCGTAGTCTTGCGCAAAATCGACGGAATCGAGCGCATCATTCGTGCCGGCCCACACAATGACTGTTTGAGTTTCAGGATGAATCTTGGACGCCCAACCCGTAATTTCGGATGTCTTTGCACCGTAAATTCCACGGTTGGCAACCGGACGCTCCAACAGTTCACTCCAGCGTCCTTGCTCTACAAGGGAGTCGCCAATAACGAGCGTGTCTGCGCCAGGTAAATCATCGAATCTTTCGTCTGCGAAGAACTGGAAGGCCGTTCGACGCGGCTCAACGATCCCTGCCTGTTCAGCCACGGTTCGAGGGCCAACATGGGCCGTGTACCAGCCAATAGCAGCAAGCCCCAGCACGTTCAGCGCTATCGAAAGGATGAGGACGATCTTCCAGATCTTGGACATGATCCAAAGCTAGCGAATCGGGTCGCTATCCGGTGGAATTGAGTCAGGCCATGACGTTCCAGACATAAGTGGAGCCCCCTACCGGATTCGAACCGGTGACCCCCTGTTTACAAGACAGGTGCTCTGGCCAACTGAGCTAAGGAGGCACGTTCACATTCGGCGGCGAACCCCCGAATTATCAACCCGTTAATGTTAGCTGAACTTCAGCACCGGAACGAATCGCCTCTCCACATCCCACCCGGCCGCCGCGCGGATAGATCAGTTCATTCGGGGTTTCTTCCACGGATTTTCAGGGCGCAAAGTCGTAGACTCACGAGAGACTTCGAGAGAGGAAGCGCATGACCAGTTTGCCTACCGTCGCCGAGTATATGGCGGACGTGACTACTGACAAGGTGATCGCGGCAGAGTTGCTCAACGATCGCCACGATCCTGCGAAGGTTGCGTTCACGTGCATTGATGCCGATTTGAACGCTGTTGACCTGACGTATGGTGAGCTTCGCGAGCGCTCTGAGAAGGTTGCGAGCGCGCTGTCCAAGTTGGGTGTGAAGCCCGGCGATCACGTGGCGACACTCATGAGTAAGTCCGCAGACATGTTGGCCACGCTGTTGGGCATTTGGCGTCTGGGCGCCGTGGAGGTTCCGCTGTTCACGGCGTTTGCGTGGCCTGCGATCGAGCTTCGGCTCACCGCGAGCGCCGCGAAGGTTGTGGTGGTGGACGCGGATCAGCGCACCAAGATTGAGGACACCGCGGCTACCGTCGTGATTTCTGGTTCCGCTTCTGAGTACGACGACGCAGCTCAGGTCCCCGAGGATCTCTCACTTGAGGCGCTGGTTGCGCAGGAGGAGCCGGGCTTCCCGGCCTTTGCGGGAACGAAGGACACCCCGCTGGTGCTGATCTTTACGTCCGGAACCACGGGTCACCCCAAGGGCGTTCCGGTTCCGATTTTCGCGTTGGCCGCGTTCCGCCAGTACATTGAGGCGAGCCTTGATGTGCGGGATGAGGACGTGTTCTGGAATGCCGCGGATCCGGGCTGGGCTTTGGGCCTCTACTATGGCGTTCTGGGAGCCATGGTCTCCGGCAAACGCAACCTTTTCCTCCGCGCGGGCTTCGATGCGAAGACGTGTTTTGCCGTGATGGAGAAGTTCAAGGTCACCAACTTCTTGTCAGCTCCCACGATGTACCGCAGCTTGCGGGCCGCGGGAATTCCCGAGGGATCGAACTTTTCCTTGCGTCGAGCTAGCTCTGCTGGCGAGCCGCTGACTCCCGAAGTATCGGTTTGGTCCAAGGAGCACTTGGGCAGTGAGGTCCTGGATCAGTACGGCCAGACCGAACTGGGCATGTTCATTGTGAACGCATGGGCAGATGAGCTCGCGCGCGTTGCTCGCCCACTGTCTATGGGGCATGCCCTTCCAGGCTTTACGTGCGAGGTCCTCGAAAACGAGTCTGACGTGATCGCCGCCCCTAACCAGCCGGGCCGGGTTGCAGTCAACGTCCCCGAGTCTCCTCTCGCGTGGTTCCACGGTTACAAAGACGCCCCGGAGCGCACCGCTCAACGTTTCAGCGCTGACGGCAAGTGGTATTACACCGGCGACGCTGGCCGCCGCGACGAAGACGGTTACTTCTACTTCCAGTCCCGCGACGACGACATCATCTTGATGGCCGGCTACCGCATTGGCCCGTTCGACGTTGAGTCAGCTCTGGCCACGCACCCTGCCGTGCAGGAGTCTGCCGTGGTGGGCGAGCCAGATGAGATTCGCGGCGAGGTTGTAGTGGCGTATGTAGTGCTCGCCAACGGCCACGAAGGCTCGGAGGCGTTGACGGACGAGCTCAAGAAGCACGTCAAGTCTGAATACTCCGCGCACGCCTACCCGCGCCGAGTGGTCTATGTGGAGAGCTTGCCCAAGACCCCGTCCGGCAAGATCCAACGCTTCGTCTTACGCGAGCAAGCAAAGTAGCGGGTTCAAGAAGATACTTCTCAGAGCAAAGAGAAGGCTCGCACCGCCAACCGGCGAGTGCGAGCCTTCTCTTTTTACGAAACTTTAGCCCTTGTGAGCGTCGATGATGCTCTGAGCCCAAGCCTTGAAGTCAGGATCGGACGTGCCGTTCCATTCTTCACCGTTCAAGAACATCGAAGGGGTGCCGCTGATGGAATCAGCCAAGGCAGCCTGCGTGGTGTACTTGACGAACGGACGGTAAGTGCCGTCCTCGATGCAGCTTTCAACGTCAGCGCCGTTGTCCTTGGCCATCTGAGCCAACTCGGCGTTGGTCATCTCGCCCTCAGCGTGGTGAGCGAACACAGCGGTGGCGAAGCTGAAGTAGGAAGCAGGAGCTTCGTTAGCTACACATGCGAAAGCGTTAGCGCCGCGCGAAGAGTAGTTGGTTGGTGAACCGCGGTCCAGGAAGGCCACATTGCGGTACTCGAGGGTGATGTCCTTAGCGTCCAGCCACGTCTTGAGATCGTCGCCGTATTCGCTCTCGAAGTCAGCACAGTACACGCAGTTAGCGTCCACGTACATGATGAGCTGGAGCGGATCGCCAGCTTCGGCCTTCACAACGCCACGAGGGGCTGGGGTTCCGGCAGCAGTGGGGGTAGCGCCGGCGTTGTTAAGGTCAACGGTCTGGCCGGATTCGGTGCTCGCGAGTTCAGTCGAGGTCACCAACGTGATACCACCGTTGGTGTTACCACCAGCTGGAACGGGGCCGGCGTCAGCGACTTGTCCCTTGTTCTGCTGCAGGACAATAGCGGCCACGATCGCGATGATCGCAACGACGGCCACGAGCACGCCGATCTTGACCCAAAGTCCCTTACGTTTTTGCGAGGCCGCCTGCTGAGCACTGAACTGACGTGCTTTCTCACAGGCTGCGGCACTATCTCCACGTGGAGTCGGCGAGTTGTTAGCCATGTGTCGTTGCTTCCTTCTTATTCGAGATTCCTCGGTCAAAGTCTAGAGGAAAGGCTTATTCAAGGTTCTCAGGGTTTCTTGAGGATTCAAGTTCCTCTGCTGAGGAAAGCCGAAAGGCGATAGATTGAATCAGTAGATCGCCTCATTGATGACCATCTGCACACTTGCATTAGGAGCACCACGGTGACAGTAGCAACATCCGCGAACGCCTATGACTTCATTGTGGTGGCCAACAGGCTTCCGGTAGACCGGAAAATCGGCGCAGACGGCGAACCGGTGTGGCAGCGTTCCCCCGGCGGCTTGGTAACTGCTTTGGCTCCGGTCATGGAGAATAACGACGGCGCGTGGGTGGGTTGGCACGGCGCTCCGGACGAGACGGTGGAACCTTTCGATCAAGGCAACATGCACTTGGTGCCGGTCCCGTTGTCCGCCGAGGACGTTGAGATGTATTACGAAGGCTTCTCCAACGCCACCCTCTGGCCGCTCTATCACGACGTAATTGTTTCTCCGGAGTATCACCGCACCTGGTGGGACCGGTACGAGCGCGTGAATCGCCGCTTCGCGGAGGCCGTGAGTGAAATTGCCGCTCCCAACGCCGTGGTGTGGGTGCAGGATTACCAATTGCAGTTGGTTCCGGCGATGCTACGATCAGCCCGACCCGACGTGAAGATCGGCTTCTTCAACCACATTCCGTTCCCGCCCTATGAGATTTTTGCGCAACTGCCGTGGCGCGCACGCATTTTGGACGGCTTGCTGGGTGCGGATTTGGTGGGCTTCCAGCGGCAAAGCGATGCAAACAACTTCTTGCGCAGCATTCGTCGCTTGCGGGGCCATATTGTGCGCGGTTCTGCGGTTCATGTGCACGACGACGCAGGCACGCCGACACATATTTCTCGCGCTGAGGCGCACCCCATTTCTATTGATACCCAACGCATCATTGACCTCGCGAAATCCCCCGAGGTGCAAGAGCGCGCCAAGCAGATCCGCAGCGAACTCGGCAATCCGGACACGGTCCTGCTCGGGGTGGACCGACTTGATTACACCAAGGGCATTGCACACCGCATCAAGGCGTTCGGAGAACTTTTAGACGACGGCCGCCTCTCGGTGGGCCAAGCGTGTTTGGTGCAGGTTGCTAGCCCCAGCCGCGAACGCGTGGGCAGTTACCTGAACCTGCGCGAAGAAGTAGAAGGGCTCGTGGGCCGCATCAACGGCGAGCATGACACCTTGAGCCACACGGCTATCCGCTACTTGCACCACTCGTACCCGGTGGAAGAGATGGTGGCTATGTACATGGTCGCCGACGTCATCCTGGTGACCGCGCTGCGCGACGGCATGAACTTGGTGGCCAAAGAATACGTAGCCTCCCAAGACGACCAAGTGGGCGTCCTGGTTCTCTCCGAATTCACGGGCGCCGCCGACCAGCTCCGCCACGCCATCCAAGTCAATCCTCATGACATCGACGGACTCAAGGACGCGATCGTTCAAGCCGTGGAGATGCCGGAAGCTGAAGCGAAGCGACGGATGCGCATCATGCGACGCCACATCCTCAGCCAAGACGTCACGCGGTGGTCGGAAACCTTCTTGCGCTCCTTGAGTAACGAAGAAATTGAAGTTGGGGCAGAGAAGTGAGCCGCGTCGTCGTACCGGAAAATTTCCGCCGCGAAAGCGAACTCGGAGCGCGACTGCAGAATGCAGAGCGTCTTTTGATAGCCCTCGACTTCGACGGCACCATCTCGCCGCTGGTCGCTCGCCCCGAGGACGCTCGAGCGCTGCCCGCCACCGCGAGACTCCTACGAAAGCTGGATGAGCTCGCCGCAGCAACGGTTGCGAGTGCCCGTCCAACTTTCTTGGCGCTCGTGTCCGGCCGGGACATCGCGAGTTTGCAAGTAGTTGCGGAACCTGGAGAGCATTCCTTCCTTGTAGGAAGTCACGGCGCCGAACTCCGCACCCCCGTCACCGCGAACGTGGACCCCGCAGTTCCGCTCACGGAAGCGCAACGCGAACTGTTGGCGACCGTTACTGAGGTTCTTGAAAGCGTCCAAAGCAAGCATCCTGGCTCCTTCCTCGAATACAAGACTCTCTCTACCGTGTTGCACACTCGCGGAATGGGGGCAGAGGAGGCGAGCGGCGCCGTGGTCATGGCGGAAAAAGCCCTCGCGAGCCTCAACGGAGTGAGCCTCAAGCACGGCAAGGAAATCCTTGAAGCCGCGGTTGCGCACTCAAGCAAGGGCGAGGGGCTCATTTGGTTGCGCGAACAAACGGGGGCTGACTGCCTCCTTTTCGCCGGAGACGATGTCACAGATGAGCAAGGATTCGCCGCGCTGAAGGCCGGTCAAGACGTCACCGTGAAGGTGGGATCCGGGGAAACTATCGCCGAGTTCAGAATTTCCGGCCCCGAATCCCTTCCTGCCCTATTGCAACTGGTCCTTGATGTGAGAAGCTGAGACTCCTATCACTACGGATCGTCGGGCACGTACCTGCCCGTGAAGGGTTGTTTTTCCATGGCTTCAGTAACGTATGACAATGCCACGCGCATTTATCCCAACAGCGTCAAGCCTGCTGTTGACTCGCTCAACCTGAGCATCGCGGACGGCGAATTCTTGGTTCTCGTAGGACCATCCGGTTGCGGAAAGTCCACCGCGTTGCGCATGCTCGCAGGACTTGAAGACATCAACGCAGGACGGGTTTTGATTGGTGACCGCGACGTCACCAACGTTCCGCCCAAGGATCGCGACATCGCGATGGTCTTCCAGAACTACGCGCTCTACCCGCACATGACGGTGGGCGACAACATGGGATTCGCGCTCAAGATTGCCGGCATCGACAAGGCCGAGCGTGAGGCTCGCGTCCTCGAGGCAGCGAAGCTGCTGGACCTCGAGCCGTACCTCAAGCGCAAGCCCAAAGAGCTCTCCGGTGGTCAGCGTCAGCGTGTGGCCATGGGCCGCGCGATTGTGCGTAGCCCACAGGTCTTCCTCATGGATGAACCGCTCTCCAACTTGGATGCCAAGCTGCGCGTGCAGACTCGCACCCAGATCGCCTCACTGACCCGCCGCCTTAAGGTCACCACGGTCTACGTGACGCACGACCAAGTGGAAGCCATGACCATGGGTGACCGCGTGGCCGTGCTCAAGGACGGTCAGCTCCAGCAGGTCGATACGCCGCGCAATTTGTACGACCACCCCGCAAATGTGTTTGTTGCCGGGTTCATCGGCTCCCCTGCCATGAACCTTCTGCAGCTTCCGGTAGTGGATGGCGGCGTGAAGTTCGGTGACACCATTTACCCGGTGTCTTCGTCCACCTTGAACGCAGCCACGGGCCAAACGGTCACGTTGGGTGTTCGCCCCGAAGACCTCGACCTGGTTCCAGCCGGTTCCGGCTTGGCCGTCGATGTTGACGTAGTGGAAGAGCTCGGCGCGGACGCGTACGTGTATGGACGCTCCAATGTAGGCGGATCCGAACAGCACATGGTGATCCGTGTGGATGGTCGTAAGCCGCCGCGCGGTGGCGATTCCATTCACGTGGTTCCTCGCGAAGGTCACGTGCACCTCTTCGATGCCGAATCTGGCCTGCGATTGGGCGCTGAGACCCCAGCGGATACCCCGGTGGCGGATCTGGCGGACGTTCACGCGCTCCAGGGTCTCACCGAGGACGCACACTAAGTAGCGAACAGCACGGCTCGACTAAGAGCACTGCTGAACGAACAGCACGGCAGTGAATCGGCAGTGAAAGCAGGGTGAGAATGTGAGCGACGTTCGGATTATCTCGGCGTCAATCAACCCTGCTCTCGTGGATTTCCCGTGGGACACTCCTCTTGAAGAGTGGCCCGCGGGAAACCTCGCCGCCATGCCCCGCGGTCTCTCCCGCCACGTGGTGCGATTCGCCTACATGGGTACCGAAGTGGTGGCCGTCAAAGAGACCGTGGAGCGGCCGGCCCGCCACGAATATGACATGCTGCGCCGGCTGAACGCGTTGAAGGTTCCCAGCGTGGAGCCCGTGGCGATCGTCCTGAACCGCCGCTCCCCCACCGGAGATGATTTGGGCGCCGCTCTGGTCACCCGCCACTTGTCATACTCCTTGCCCTACCGTGCGCTCTTCTCCCGCCAATTGCGGCGAGACACCTTGCACCGACTGATTGACGCCCTAGCGGTCCTGTTGGTGAAGCTGCACTTGGTGGGCTTCTACTGGGGCGACGTGTCGCTGTCCAACGTGCTGTTCCGCCGAGACGCGGAAGGCTTCGCCGCCTACCTGGTGGACGCCGAAACCGGCGAGCTGCACCCGTCACTTTCCCGCGGTCAACGTAACTACGACGTTCAGATCGCCATGGAAAACATTGCCGGCGAAGTCATGGACCTCACCGAGGGCGGTCTCGCCGAAGAAGAACTCGACGCTGTGGGTACCGGCCAGCTCCTGGTAGAGCGTTACCGAGCGCTCTGGGCCGAGCTCACCCACCCGGACTCTTTCGATATTTCCGAGCGATGGCGCGTGGACGAACGCGTCCGTTCCCTCAATGCTCTGGGCTTTGACGTCGGTGAGATCTCGCTCGAAACCACCGGCGACGGTCACCGCTTGACGCTGGTCCCCCGCGTGGTGGAGCCGGGCCACCACACCCGCCGCCTCATGCGCCTGACCGGCCTTGACGTGGGCGAACTCCAAGCTCGACGTATCCTCAATGACATCGACGCCTATGCCGCGCGCCGCCACCCGGGCATGCCCGAAGAACTGGGCGCCTCCTGGTGGATGCAGGACACTTTTGAGAAGATCATGAGCGGCATTCCCGATGACATGCGTACACGGCTAGAACCCGCGCAGATTGTTCACGAGGTCCTGGAACACCGCTGGTTCATCTCCGAGCACCGCGGCCAGAACGTTCCCTTGTCAGAGACAGTTCAGTCCTACGTCCAAAACGTACTGGCGCACCGTCGCGACGAGCGCGCGCTCGTGTTGGACTCGAGGGACATCACCGAGGGCGCGGACTAGTCGCAGCCCCTCGCTTAGGCGGGAGCCTTCACTCCTGGGAGTCGGTACAGCGATACTCCCGGGCCGGATGATTTCCACCGTACGACGCCGCTGGGTGAGGTTGAGAGGGTCGGTGCACCTTCGCCAATGGTCAAGAGAGTTTCAATGTCTGTCGCAGGATGGCAGAGCGCCTTCACCGGGAGTTCGAGGCCCTCTTCAAGCGCTTTTCGAGTGGCCATGAACAGCACCGACTCGTCGTCGCTTTCACGGATGAACGCGAGTGCATCGCCTTCGGCAAACAGCCATCGGATTCCACCGTCCGCCAACACTGGGTGACGACGACGCGTCTCCGAAAGCGCGCGGTAGATACCGCGCAGGTCCCGTTTGATGCGGCTGGGATCATCCCATGGCATGGGAGTTCGCGACTCTTCGCCGTTGAATCCTTCGAGCCCAAATTCGTCTCCTGCGAAGACCAGCGGAATGCCCGGCAAGGAGAACTGCAGTGCAGCAGCAACTTCTTGCCCGCCGGGAATGACTGCGAGCGCTGCGCGCGCCGTGTCATGGGTGTCGATGGCGTTCATGTTGCACAAACGCACCGACCACGGGAAACCTGCGATGAAGTTCAAGTGGGTCGCCAGTAGTTCCTCGGCTTCGATCCGGTCCGGACCTTTTTGTGGCACCCCGTAGAAGTCCGGCCACGTTTGCACGGCTGGCACTGGGATACCGGAGACGGACAGCAGCGTGGCGGTGTTGACGCCAGCTGCCTCTTCAACTTGTTCTTGAGTCAGCTCTGGCCACTCTCCTCGAGAGAGCCACTGCCACACAGGACGCGTGAAGTTGGTGTACGTCATGGCGCCGTGCCACGTTTCACCCTGGAAGTCAGCGCTCGCATCGGATGTGGACTCCGCTAAGAGGAGCGCGTCCGAGTTCAGCTCGGTCACGCGTTCACGGATGATTTTGGCAACCTCGTAGTTCAGGTCATCCCGGCCGTGGCGACCGGTCATGTTGCCCACGTCGATGCGCCAGCCATCCAGGTTGAACGGTGGCTTGAGCCAACGCGCCACCATGGAGTCGTCGTCAAGGACGAAGCGCTTACGCAAATGCGCGGAGTGCCAATTGAACTTCGGAAGTGAAGGAACACCCAGCCAGGCAACGTAATCCTCGTTGCCTTCACCGAAGTAGTACATCTCCGATTCCGGCGCTTCCGGGTTCCGGAACGAGGCGCGGAACCACTCGTGCATATCTCCCGAGTGGTTGGTAGTTAGATCGCCCATGACCTTGAGGCCGCGCGCGTGAATCTCTTCAACCAACCGCACGAGTGCATCGTCGCCGCCGAGCAAGGGATCCACCTCGGCGAACGCGGAAGCGTCGTAGCGGTGGTTCGAGCGCGCCGCGAACATCGGCGTCAAGTACACCAAGGTAGCGCCGACAGCCACCAAGTGGTCCAGCTTTTCGCGGATACCGTCGAGGTCTCCCCCGTAGAACTGATACGGGGTTTCCGGCCCACGTCCGATCACCGGGGTGTCATCCCACGAACACGCAATAGCCCACTCGGGGGTGGGGTGCTGATCCGCTTGGCTCGAGCGCGCGAAGCGGTCCACAAAGATTTGGTACATCACGGCCTGCGGCGCCCACGCGGGTGCGCCGGGACCTGCCACTAAACGGAAATCGGAGGCGTCCGGGACGTCATGCGTAAAGACGCCCTGCGCGTTCACCCAATACGAACGTCCGCTGGACTGCACAAACCACCGGTACTTCTGCACCGGGTTGATGACCGTGAGGTGGGCTTCCCACCACTGGTCGGCACCCGCATCAGCAGAGCCCTCTTCCTCAAGGTCCGCCCCACCGTTGGCTTCAAACGGGAGCCGATCTGCGGCGTCGTAATGGGGTTCAGCGTCCCTTACGGAACGCAACCACACCTTCTCTACCTCACCGAAACCGGCGGGCACTCGCAAGCGAACGCGGACAGTACTACCGAGCTCGGGATGCAACTGATCAACGTACAAAGCAGAGCCATCATGGTGCGGCTGAAAGAGCATGAATCAAACCTATCCGAGATCGGCGCAACGGTCCTGTTAGCGCTAGCCTTTGACGCCGCCAGCCGTCAGGCCGGAGGTGATGTAACGCTGCAAGAACAAGAACAGAGCCATCACGGGAAGCGCGGCGAGGACGGCACCGGCAGCAAAGACGCCCCAGTTCTCCGAACGCTGCTCAGAGACGTAGGAGTACAAGCCCACCGCGAGCGTCTGAGATTCCGGATCCGTCAGCACCACGGACGCGATCACGAACTCGGAGGAAATGCCAATGAAGCTCAGCAAACCCACCACCGCGAGGATCGGAGTCACGAGCGGGAGGATGATCTGGAAGAACACCTGCACGTGGCTTGCGCCGTCAATGCGGGCGGATTCGTCGAGTGATTGCGGAACCGTGTTGAAGAAGCCGTACATGAGGTACGTGTTCACGCCGAGCGCGCCACCGAGGTACACCATGATCAAGCCCAGGCTGGAGCCCAGACCGATCGCGGGAATGATGTCGCCGAGGTAATTCAGCAGCAAGAAGATGGCCACCACGGTGAGCAGCTGCGGGAACATTTGCAGCAAGAGCAAGGAGAGCAGTCCCACGCGCCGACCCTTGAAGCGCATGCGGGAGAACGCGTAGGCCGCGAGCGCGCCAAGGAACACCGTCAGGGCGCTTGTGACCAGACCGATGATCAGCGTGTTCATGAACCACTTGCCGAACGGGCGCTCGGTGTCAGCGAAGAGCTGCTGGAAGTTGCCAAGATCAAAGCGGGAGAACAAGCTGTTGGAACCGGCCATGGTGCCGGAGGAGTCGAACGCCGCCGAGAGCACATAGAGCAGCGGGAAGATCGAGAAGATGATCGCGACAATCGCCACGATGTGCCGCCACCCCTTCTCACGGAACCAGCGGCCGAACGGCATTTTGATCTCGCCGTTGGCGTTGGTGTTGCGCTGAGGAACCACTTCGCTGCTCATTAGTTGATCTCCTCGAGTGACTTGGTCTTGTTGAAGCTGACCGTAGAAATCACGGCCACAATGATGAAGATGATGATGGCCAGCGCGCTCGCGAGGCCGTAATCGCGGCCCGTGC
Organism: Neomicrococcus aestuarii; assembly: GCF_014201135.1. NCBI lineage: Bacteria > Bacillati > Actinomycetota > Actinomycetes > Micrococcales > Micrococcaceae > Neomicrococcus > Neomicrococcus aestuarii. The sequence continues at coordinate 1,146,174 of NZ_JACHDR010000001.1, forward strand.
CACCGAACGCCACCTTGTAAACCATGGTGATCAGGATGTCCGTGGCGCCCACGTCATACGTGGTGCCGTCGAAGCGCGGCCCACCGCCGGTGAGCATGTAGATCACGTTGAAGTTGTTGAAGTTGAACGCGAAGCTGGAAATCAGCAACGGAGCAATGGAGACCAGCAAGAGCGGGAGCTTGATGGAGCGGAAGATGCGCCATGCGCTCGCGCCGTCCATGCGGGCGGCCTCGTCCACTTCTTCAGGCAAGGACTGCAAAGCGCCCGTGCACACCAAGAACATGTAGGGATAACCCAGCCACAGGTTCACCAAGAGCACGGAGAACTTAGCCAGCCACGGATCCGTGAGCCACGGGATGTCCGCTCCGCCCAGCAACGTGTTGTTGATGAAGCCGAATTCCGGGTTCAACAGGCCGGACCACACCAGGCCGGACAAGAACGCGGGGAAGGCGTACGGCAAGATCATCAGCACGCGGTAGATGCGCTTTCCGCGCAGGTCCGCACGGTTGAAAGCAATAGCCAAGAAGAGGCCAAGTGCGAACGTCGTCAGCACGGAGAAGAACGCGAAGGCGAACGTCCAGAGCGTTACTTGCCAGAGCGGTCCGGACAAGTTGGGGTCTGTGAAAGCGCGCTGGAAGTTCAAGAACCCAACGTCGATTTTCCAACCGGTGCTGAGCTGCTGGCCATCCGCGGTGGCGAACGCGCCCTGTCCGTTGTCCTTATAAACGGCACCGGTCGTGGTGTCCGTGAAGGTGTCCGCGGCGGCGTCGTACTTCAGCTTTGGAGCAAAGACGTACGCCGTGGAGCCATCGCTTGTGGCAAGAGAGCCATCCGCCGGGTTATCAGAGATCGGGGCCTTAACAGCGGTGACGGCTTGCTGGTTCTGCAGCAAGTCCGTGAACGCGAGGGTGCGATACCCGTCAACGCCGGTCGCCTGACCGGTGGATGAAGTGGTGGACGGAGTCACTTCATGGAGCGGCTCGCCGGTGGTGCCGAGCTTCGCCGTACCGTCCGGTTCCGTCACCAGCAGGTAGAAGGTTCCATCCTTTTCCAGCACCGTGTTGGCGTACTGCGGTGAATCCGGAACACGCTCTTGAGCGGCCAGCTGGATGGAGGTGATGGCGTCTTCTTTCGAAGAGTTGTGGCCATCACCGTAGTTCGTGAACGCAATGTACGTGGAGTACGCCATCACGAAAACTTGGAAGAGCAAGAGGAAGAAGACGCCCGGGGCGAGGTACTTCGCGGGAAGACCACCGCGGCGCAAGTAGATCCAGTTGATCACCAGGGTGACTGCGAGCGCCACCGCGAAGATCAGCCATTCGTGCTGTGAAGCCAGCTGGATCAGCACATACACGGCGACCGCGTCCACGATGCCCAGCAGGGCAATCTTGGCCAGCGTGCCCAGAACTGAGTCCGGTGCGTGTTGCTTGCGTTGTTTCTTGACAGGCGGCTGCGGGGATTCAGCCTCGAGAGTCCCTACGGCAGATGCTCCGGACATGCGCTAATTCTTCCTCACAAGGGTGCGATTCACCGGGGCAGCCAGAACCTACTGGAACCACCACGGTGTGGGTCATCGGGGTTAAGAACAAGAAGTGCCGGGATGCCTCTTCGACGCTACGAAAAGGCATCCCGGCACACCTGTTGCTAGGACTTGATCTTCGCCGCGATGTTGGCGGCCATCTTCTTCCACTCAGCTGCAGGATCGGCTACGCCGCCCTTGATGAGCTTGAGTTCGGTTGCTCCCCAGTCAGCCCAGACGGCATCCATTTGCGGGATGGCCGGCATCGGGAGACCGTTGGTGCCAATTTCACCGAAGGCCTTGACGATCGGGTCAGCGGCAGCCTTGTCGAAGGACTCGATCAGTGCTGGAGGACGTCCGCCCTGATCAAAGAGGGAATCCTGAGCTTCAGCGAGGCTCAAGTAGTTGACCACAAACTCGTTGGCGGCCAACGCGTTCTTGGACTTCGCGGAGATCATGAAACCGTTGACACCCACGAATGGCTGCGCTGGCTTGTCACCTGCCGTCGGGAGTGGGTCGACCACGAGGTCCACGCCGCCCTTAACTGCGTCAGGAACGTTCCATGGGCCGGAGAGGAAGTAGCCGGACTCGCCCTTGTTGAACTTCTCCTTGGCAATGTTTGCCGTGATGTTGGAGTTGAAGACCTTGGTGCCCTTGTCGCCCCACTCAGCGAGCTTCTTAGCGAATGCTGCGCCGCCTTCGGTGTCGAGGCCCAGCTTGGTGGCGTCGTAGCCGCCGTCCGCTCCGGTCTCAAACACCACAGAACCCAGCGAGGTCTGCAGTGGGTAGAGGTGGTATGGGTCGGCCTGCTTGGGGTCAAGACCCACGAGGAATGGGTACTTGGCGTCGCCGGCGGCAACGGCCTTCTTACCGGCTGCCACGACTTCTTCGAAGGTGGTTGCAGCTTCCGGAATGATCTTCTTGTTGCGCAAGAGGCCAATGTTTTCCACGGCGTATGGCAAGCCGTAGACCTGTCCTTCGTAAGTGAAGGCCTTGACGGCAACCGGGTTGAACAGGGAGGCTTTGTCGCCGAGCTGCACGGGTGCAACGACGCCGTTTTGGACCAGCTTGCCGAGCCAGTCGTGAGGGCCAACGATGATGTCCGGGCCCTTGCCCGTAGGAGCCTGGGTGATGAAGTCGTCGCGGACGGACGCGAAGTCCTTGACCACGAGCTTCACTTCAATGCCCTTGTCTGCCTTGAACTTGGCAGCAATATCCTTCAGAGCCGGGGAACGCTCGGCATCGGTCCACAACGTCAACGTTGCGGCGGCGCCGGTAGGTGCGGAAGAGGAGGAGGCAGCTGCGCTGGTGGACGCGGACGACGACGATGCCGTGCTCGTTCCACCGCTACATGCTGCAAGGGCGGCGGCAGCAGCCGTGCCCAAAGAACCGATCGCAAACGCGCGACGGGTAACACTCTTGTTGAGGGTTTCGGAACGCACCTTCATTGGGTGAACCTTTCTTACAGGTCACAGTTCAGTGGGAGCCAACGTTGGCTTCACAGACGTGTAACACGGTATTTACAAACGCAAGTGTAAGCGTTTTCACATTCCACGTCCACCGGAAAAAGTGAAGCGGTTCACATCCTGTTTACCGAGAGTTTTCCGAAACATCGATTACTACCGCTTTAGTGCGCCAAAAACGGAAAATCTAGGGAGTACGACGACGCTGGCTTGCGAAAGTGCCGAGTGGAAACGGTTACATTCGGCGCGGTTTAGCTTAGGATTGGCGCATGCCCAGTATTCGCGATGTTGCGTCACGCGCCGGAGTTTCGGTTGCCACCGTTTCGCGAGCGCTCACCGGGCGCGGCAAAGTCTCCTCAAACACTAAATCGGCCGTCGAATCCGCCGCGCGCGACCTGGGCTACGTAGCCTCCGTCACCGCGTCCGCACTCGCCTCGGGTCGCACGCGAAACGTGGGCATCGTGCTCCCCACTGTGGGCCGCTGGTACTACTCCTCGCTGCTTCAAGCTGTTGCGAGTGAGTTCAATAAGGCCGGCTACGACCTAGCGCTGTACACCACCGAGAACGATGAACTGTATCGACGCAAGATCTTCTCCGATTTCCTCTTGCGAAAACGCCTCGATGCCGTCATTTCTGTGACGCTCAAGCCAACGGAGGATGAGCTCGAACAGCTGGCGAAGGTCGGCCGACCGCTCATTGCCGTTGGCGGCGCTATTCCGAACGTGGCCACCATCCGCGTCGACGAAGTCTCGATCGCTGAGCTGGCTACGGAACACCTCTTGAGCCTGGGACACAAGAACATCGCGTTCGTCGGCTCGCCTGAAGTAGTGGACGCCGACTTCCAGCTCACGAGCTCGCGTGAACGCGGCTATCTCAACGCCATGGACGCCGCCAGGCTGGAAGTTCCTCCCGAATGGCGCATCCCTGCGGATTACACCACCGCGACCGCTTATCAGCGCGTGAGAAACTTACTGGTCAATCCGCGACTGAAACCTACGGCGTTCTTTTGCGCTTCGGACGAGATGGCCTTCGGTGCTATCATGGCCGCTCGCGATCTGGGCTACGACGTGCCCCGAGATATTTCCGTGATCGGCATCGACGGTCATGAGATTGGCGAGCTCTTCGGCCTGACCACCATCGCCCAATTCCCAGGACTTCAAGGCGCGGCCGCAGCCCGCAAGACGCTGGCTATGTTGGGCGAGACCACGCTGGACTCTGATCCCACGGAGAGCTTCTTTTCCACCGAATTCATTGCGCGGTTCTCCACAGCTCCCCCACCGTCTCTGACTTAGTTGACGGAAGACGCTGCGTTCGCTGAGAGGCGGCGACGGATAGCATTGCCGATCATCGAACCAACGACCATGGTCAGGATGCCGACGATCGCGCCGATAACGGTTTCCACCAGCCGGTCATACACGAGTCCATCGGTGGTTCCCGACGACAACCCTGTGCCCACCAAGGCCAGAGGCGTGACGAAGATTTGGGCGAAGAAGTAGTTCCTGGCAATGAACATTTCGGCGGTGAACTGCATCAAACCAATGATCAAAATCGTGACCACGGCGCCTGGATTGATCGCCACAATGAGCGCCATAAGAACCAAGCCCACGAGAGTTCCCAAAATACGGTGGACACCGCGAGCAAGTCGGTGTCGCATGGTTTTACCTACCAACGGAACAACCGCCGCGACCATAGCCCAGTAGTTGTGGCTGGTCTGGAAAATTGGTGACAACAACGTGGCCAAGGATCCTGCGGCCGCAGCGGCCACAAAATATAGGGCCGATTCAATGGCGAAAGCTTTTTGGAGCTCCGCAGTGAACGGCTTGACCGGGCTGACTTGCCACTCAGTGCGACGGCTAGGGAGCAATCGACCCGCGAGCCCCACGAAGAGCGCCAACATGATGGTGCAGGTAGTGGTGAACATGCTGTCAGAAACACTAGGTAGGTTCGGCGCTGAAGCGATCGCTGCGAACGCGAAGATGTGGAACAGCGAGCCTGCCGGGCGCACCCGCAGGATCGACGTCAGGTAAGTACACACGCCGGCCACCACGGAGGTCAGCGCTACCAGCGTCCACAGTCCACGCGTGGTTCCGTGCTCAATCCAATACGTCGAGGCGAACCACGCGATCAGGATGAGGATCCAGAACAGCGCACCCGTTTTTAACTGAGCGATGAGTCGGTTCAGGTGTCCCGGAACTCGTCCGTAAACGTTCACGAACGCACCGAACACCGCGAAAATCGCGAGGTCCAGACGGTCAATGACCAAGAGGAAAACTAGCGGCAGAAAAACGCCAATTCCACAGCGCAAAGCAACCCAGTGATCCTCACCAGAAGGACCGAGTTTGAAAATATTGCGCAGGTTCAGGGGATCGTGTTCTTTTGTCATCAGCTTTAGGTTACGCCGCGGAAAGCCGCAGCCCGTGCCCCTCGTCACCCCCCGATCAAACTGAGGAAACTACGGGACGCGAGCTGCGGCGTCGTACTACTATGTGCCCTTATTTCAGCGGATCCTAGGCCTGCTGCGAGACCATCGAATTACGAAGATCAGCAGTGCGGGCCTCATCAATCTGTAGCTTGCCGTCGACCTCAACAATGGCCACGCCGTAATCACGAGCGGCAGCCTCAATGTTCGTGAAGCCGTCCAGGACGTCCTCAAGAACCTGAGCGGGTACGCGCTTGCGAGGATCCCCAAAACCACCGGAGCTAGGAACCGTAATCTGGATGGAATCGCCGGCAAGAATCTGACGTCCCGTCACCTTGGACGGCCAAGACTCTTCACCATCGCGACCCGGGTTCTTGATCAGCGAAGCGTTCAAGCCGTCGTGTCCGCCGAAAGCACCCCAAGGAACGTCCGAATCGTGACGCTCACCCTCACACGTGATGATGGTGTCCGTCAGAAAGGTGTTCTCGCGAACAATGCCGATGCCCCCGCGGTATTCGCCGGCAGCCGCGACATCGTCACGCAACTCGTAGCGATCCGTGCGCATCGGGAAGCGCCACTCGAGCTCTTCAATAGGGTTGTTACGCGTGTTGGCGATCAGGTTGTCCACGGAGTCCGGACCATCGGAGTTGTGGCGGCCACCGTAGGAGCCCTCATTCACTTCGAGGTACACCCAGTACTCGCCGGAGTTCTGATCCCAGCCGGAGTAGGACATGAAGTGAATGTGCGCGGAGTTGCCGGCCGTGACCTTTTCAGGAATAACCGGTGCCAGAGCGCGAAGCGCCAAGTCAACGGCACGCTGCACTTGCGAGAAGCGAGAGAACGTGGCCGCAGGGTAGGTGGGGTTGAAGATCGTGCCTTCCGGCGCAATCACCTTGAGCGGCTTCAACATACCTTCGTTCTGTGGCACGAAGACCGGGAACGCCACCTCATCCAGGAAGATCATGCGGGTGATGAAGGTGAACGCGGAGACCGTAGTTCCTTCGAACGCACAGTTGTAGGCGGTCGGGACCTGCTCGCTAGAGCCGGTGAGATCGTACGTGATCTCATCCCCTTCAACAATGACCTTGACCTTGATGGGCAACTGCTTACCGTAGTTGCGGCCATCGTCATCCAAGTAGCCGACCTCGGTCTCGTACTCACCATCAGGGATCTTCGCGATTTCCTGACGCAGCATGCGCTCGGAGTAGTCGATCCACGCCTGGCCAGATTCACGAACCGCGTCCAAGCCGTACTTGCCGATCAAACCGAGGTAGCGCTTAGAGGCCAAGGAGCACGCGGCGATCATGGCTTCAATGTCACCGCGGTTGCTAGTCGGCGTCCGGGTGTTGTTCATGATGTGGTTGATCAAGGAGGTCTGGCGAACGCCCTTCTCCTGGATCTTGACCGCGCGGAAGATGGTGCCTTCAGACTGAATGTCTTGGATGTCCACCATGAGGCCGGAGAACGCACCACCATTGTCGATGAGCTGACCCGAAGCGCCTGCGAAACCAACAAGCTCGCCCTCATGGAAGATCGGGGTGATGATCGCGACGTCCGGCGAGTGCGTGGCACCCAAATACGGGTCATTGTGGAGGATGATGTCACCCTCGTGGATGTCCTCGCCGAGAACTGACATCACACCGCGCACAATCTTCGGCATGGAGCCCATGAACATAGGAGTGGAGTCCGATTCTGCAAGGACATTGCCCTCCTTGTCGAAGAGGCCCGCACCCAAGTCCTCAGATTCGCGGATGATCGACGAGTAGGACATGCGGAACAGGACCGAAGCCATTTCCTTTGCAGCCGAGGTCAGCGCTCCGCCGATCACACGCATGAGGATTGGCGTTGCCAACTTCTCAGCGTCTTCTTCAGTCTTTGCGGGGCAATCGATGATCATGTTGCCCGTGTGGTCAATGCGGCCCTTGAAGAACGGCGGAACCACCACAGTGGAGTCGTACTGCTCAATGATGGCAGGGCCTTCGAAAGTCTGGCCGGCACTCATCTCTTCGCGGTTGTAGAACGCGGTATCAAACGCCTCTGGTTTGCCGTGGCTCGTGAAGTACACGGGACGGCGGGTGATGAGGGCGTCTTCGAGGGTCTTGCCGCTGGCTGGAACCTTGGGAGCGGTGAGCTCATCGACCTTACCGATGGCCTCGACGCGGATATTGACGAGCTCAACGCCGCTTTCCTTGAAGCGGTGACCGTATTCGGCCTCGTGAGCTTCGTGGAACAAGCGCTCCGTCTCTGCCAACCATTCGTCCGTGATCTCTCCGTCAGGAACAGAGAATCGGATTTCGTAGCCCTGGCCCTCATAGCGAGCATCTGCCAAGCGACGAATCACACGGCGGTCCTCGGAGATGTGGTCTGCTTCGAACTGACGGTTTGCATCGGCTTGAAGCGCTGCGTAGGAAGCGTTGAGCTGCCACTTGTCTGCGGTAGCCAGCTGGAATCGGGCCGTCGCCACGAACTCGTACTTCTGATCCGTCGCGAGCAAGCCCGTCGCGGCCAAGATACCCGGGTGAGCGGGCACCAGAACGTGAGGGATCTCGAGCTCTTCGGCAATTTCACACACAAACAGAGCGCCGGCGCCGCCGCCGGCAACCAAGGTGAAGTCACGAGGGTCGTATCCACGGCGCACCGAGTTCTGCTCGATGGCCTGGCTCATGCCGAACTTCTGAATCTGCAGAGCGCCGAGAGCTGCTTCTTCAATGCTCATGTTGAGCTTGGAAGAGACCTTCTCCATGGCAACGCGAGACTTTTCTGGATTCAGCTCAAGAGAGCTGCCGGCCAAACCGCGGTCCGTGCGCATGCGACCCAAGATCACCTGAGCATCCGTGGAGGTGGGCTCCACGCCGCCGCGCTGGTAACAAGCAGGGCCGGGAACTGCGCCCGCAGACTGCGGCCCCACACGGAAGACGCCGCCGGCGTCCACGTACGCGATCGAGCCACCGCCTGCGCCAATGGTGTCGATGTCAACCATGGGAACCATGGCCTGGTAATCGCCAATCTTGGTATCCAGCAAGTGGCGCATGCGCAGCTCGCCGCCGAGGGAAACGCCGATGTCAGCCGACGTACCGCCGATGTCGAGGCCCACCACATTGTCGAAGCCTGACTGCTTGCCCGCCCAGATAGCACCGATCATGCCGCCCACGGGGCCGGACATCATGAGAGAAACTGGCTTCTTGGCTGCTTCGCGGATGCCGATCATGCCGCCGGAGGACTGCATCAAGAGGATTTCGTTCTTGAAGCCCATCGACTCCACGGCATCGTGTAGACGGTGCAGGTAGATGGACACCTTCGGACCCACGAATGCGTTCAGCGCAGTGGTGGAGAAGCGCTCGAATTCGCGGTACAGCGGAACCACATCACTGGAGAGAGACAGGTACGCCTCAGGGAACTCTTCCTTGACGATCTCGCCGATGCGCTGCTCATGGGTGGGGTTCAAGTAGCTGTGGAGCAAGCACACGGCGATGGCTTCCACGCCGTCAGCCTTGAGCTGTCGAACGCGATCCCGAACTTCATCTTCATTGAGTTCGATCAGGACTTCGCCCTTAGGGGCCGTAATACGTTCCTTAACAGTCAAACGGTGGCGCCGCTTCACGAGAGGCTGCGTTTGCCACGGAAGATCCTGCTGTAGCGAGAAATTGAAAGGCTTCTTGTGGCGAGCGATGTGGAGGATGTCGCGGAAACCCTCCGTAGTAATCATGCCAACCTTGGCGCCCGTGTGGGTCAGCGCGATATTTGTCGCTACCGTTGTTCCGTGAACAAGCATGTCCACGTCGGATAGCTGGATCGATGCTTTCTCACACAAGGCACGGAGGCCGTTGAGAACGCCAATCGAGGAATCTTCCGGGGTGGAAGGCACTTTCTCGACGATGACGGTGCCCGTGGCATCGTCCGAGTAATACAAGTCCGTGAATGTGCCACCGACGTCTACTCCGATTCGTTTCATGTTGCCTTTTCCTTTCAACTGCCGAGCGTGAGCTGCGACACATGGTTGCCTTGATAACAACTAGATTTCACTAGTAGCAACTACTAATCAAGAGTTTTCGTGTAAATAGATTGTTTCAAGCTTGTTTCGCGCCCTAGATTCCGCGGTTTTCTGTCAAGAATTCTTCGAGAACCGAATTTGGGCGAATTCCAATTTTTATCTAGACGAAACGTGTGTGACATGTCACGCTGTTTCTATGGAAGTAACTCCGTTTCTAGGAGTACAACTCATTTCCCCTCAAAACAGGCCACGAACCGCCTCTGCACGGGACATTTCACTCATTCCCTTCAGATATCAGCGGCTCGACTCCCCGCCTCCTGACCATAAGGACACGTCCATGTCACTTACTTCAACAGACGCCACCCCGGCTTCGCTGAAGCCATTCACGCCGCGTGATGTCAAAATCGCTAGCTGGATCTGTTTCTTCGCCTGGACCGTCGCCGTTTACGACTTCGTCCTCTTCGGCAACGTCCTTCCGATCATTGCCGCGGACCTCGGATTGTCCGAGTCCCAATCAACCGGACTTAACACCTGGATCACAGTGGGCACGGCATTGGTCGCCTTCGGAATCGGCCCGGTTGTTGACCGTTTCGGTCGCCGCAAGGGCATCATTATTGCCGTCGCCGGCGCTGCTGTAGCCTCCTTGCTCACCGCAACGGCAGGCGTTTTGGTAGGTCTCCTCGGAGGCCTCGGCCTCGTAGCGCTCGTGCTCATCCGCTCCCTCGCGGGCCTCGGTTACGCCGAACAGGCCATCAACGCCGTCTACCTCAATGAGGTGTACGCGTCAGCTGGCACCAACGGTGCGCCGATGCGACGCCGCGGCTTCATCTACTCTCTGGTCCAGTCCGGCTGGCCAGTAGGCGCCGTCTTGGCTGCAACCTCCACCGCACTCCTCATGCCGATCGGCAGTTGGGAACTGTGCTTCATCGTTGCCGCTATCCCAGCGCTCATCGTTGCCTTTGCCGCACGCTGGCTGCGTGAAAGCCCTCAGTTCAGCGCCCGCGTTGAAGTGATCAAGCTGCACCAGCGCGGCGAACATGCTGCAGCGGCCGAGCTCGCAGACAAGCACAACATCTCTGATCACCACGCTGAGTCAGCTCCCCTGCTCGAGGCTTTTAGCGGCAAGTCCCTTCGCCCGCTGTTGACGATCGGCGCAGCTTTCTTACTCAACTGGATCGGCGTTCTGGTGTTCTCGATCCTGGGAACTTCCCTCCTCTCGGCCGAGTCCGGACGCAACATTCCGTTCAACAACACGTTGCTCATTTTGGTGATCTCCAACGGCACTAGCTTCTTGGGCTACCTCTTCCATGGCTGGTTGGGCGACCGTATTGGACGCCGCAACACCATCGCGATCGGCTGGGTTCTTTCGGCCATCTCGTTTGCGATCATGTTGTGGATGCCATCCGGCTCCTTCGGCACCGTGGTCACGTTCTACAGCTTGGGCTTGTTCTTCTTGATTGGCCCATTCTCCGCACTGTTGTTCTTCAACGGCGAGAGCTTCCCGTCCTCTACTCGCGCCACCGCCGGTAGCATCATCAACGCTCTGGGTCAGGTGGGCGCCATCATCGGCGGCCTCTTCGTGACGGCCAGTCTGGCCGGCGGAAACACGTGGAACACCACGGCACTGTGGGTTGGTTGCCTCCCGATCCTCTTGGGCGGCCTCATGATTCTGGCGGCCCCGAATAAGCGCCCGGATACGGCTCCCGTTGACTAGGTAGTACCGACGCCTTAAATACGACGACGCAGCCGCGTCACGAAAAGTCGGTGTGAAGTTGGTTTTCTCAACTTCACACCGACTTTTTTATGTCAGCTTTCCGGTACCAGGGAGGTTTTCCTAGGAGAGCGGAGCGGTCAGGTCATCGACGGGACGGCGAGTCCGCCCATTTGCCGTGCTGATGGCCATTCCTTCACGCGCCCAATACTCGAAGCCGCCAATGAGCTCCTTGACGTTCGTATAACCCGTTTCGCGCAGGGTGAGCGCTGCTCGGGTTGAGCCATTACAGCCTGGACCCCAGGGATATGCCCCTGATCCCTCGTCTAACCAAATCCGGGCGAGCGAAACCGCAGGCAATTGCGGCACCCACGCTGCGTCGTCGTACGCAGAAAAATTGCCCCCAGCGCAACCGTATCCGGGCATGACTCAAGGGCCGACCGCCGAAGCAGCCAGCCCTTGAAGGGATCCCGAGGGAGGGTGAAGTTATGCCGCGAGCGGCTCGCTCGAGTAACGGCGCAGCGGCTTGCCTGCCGTTTCTGGCATCGCGAACGTGGCCACGAGGAACGCGAGCACGGCGATGATAGAAACGTAGATCGCCGGCGAGAGACCGTTCCCGGTGGACGCCACCAACCAGGTGGCGATGAACGGCGCGGTTCCGCCGAAAATCGCGTAGGTGATGTTGTAGCAAATGCCGGAGGCCGTGTAGCGGACGTCCGTGGAGAACATTTCAGACATCAGAACCGAGGTCACCACGTTAGCCGTCGCAGCGCCCAGGCCGATGAGGATTTGGCTGATGGTTGCCGAGAGTAGCGTTGACTGCTCCGCGATGAGGTAGGACGGGATGGTGAGCAGGGCCAGAAGGCCTGCGGAAAGTTGCATAGTACGACGACGCCCGATTCGGTCCGCGAGGCGGCCTAGGAAAGGTGCGCCAATCGCTGCGAGCGTCAAGGAAATCAGGCTCGAGAAGAGCGCAAGATCCTTGCTCAACCCCACCACGACCGTCAGGAACGTGGACATGTACGTGGAGTAAATGTAGAAGGAAAGCGCCGTGAGCATCACGAAGCCGCCCAGTTTGAGCATCGAGGGGCCCTGAGTGCGGAAGACTTCCTTGAGCGGTGGAGCTTCGCGTTCCTCACGGTTTTCTTTGAGAGCCTCAAATTCTGGCGATTCCTGAAGCTTCGAACGGATATAGAACGCAACGAGGCCCAAAGGAACGCTGAGCAGGAAGAGGATGCGCCATCCCCATTCGCCCATGGCTTCTGGAGGAAGAATGCGGCTCAGAATCGCGCCAATGCCGGCGGCTAGCGCGAAGGAGGCGAAGGTTGCCGAGGACATGGCCGATGAGTTGCGGGCTCGCTGGTGATCGGGGCTGTGTTCCACCACGTAGATGGTGGCGCCGGCATACTCACCACCGGCGGAGAAACCTTGAAGGCAGCGCGCCAACACCAGGAGGACGGCAGCCCAGACGCCGATCTGTTCGTGCGTAGGGATCAAACCAATTGCCGCAGTGGAGCCGGACATCAGCAAAACGGTGAGGACCAGAGTGGACTTGCGGCCGATCCGGTCGCCGAGACGGCCGAAGAAGATGCCGCCGAGAGGACGGAGCGCGAAGGCGACTGCGAAGACAGCGAATGTTTCTAGGAGCCCAATGATGGGATCCTCGGAACTGAAGAAAGCTGCCGCGAGGTGGGTTGCCATGTATCCGTAAATGGCGAAGTCGAACCACTCCACCACGGTGCCCGCGAAGGATGCGCGCACCACTTTGTTGAGTTGGGCTTGCGGGACCTTCTGAAGACTTGCCGGAGAAGTGTCCGCGTCATGTGTGAGTTGGGTGTCCATGACCTGTTCTTCCTGTGAGGGGCGAGATGGTGGGCGATGATGCAAAAGAGGGCAACCTGCGACGTCTGCGAAGAGACGAGGCGGTTGCCCTCTTTGGCGGTACTGAATATTTCTCGCTAGCTCACCGTCAGGGGGTCAATGGTCTAGCGAAAATTGTGGAATTAGTGCGCTGGTGCGAACTCAGGAGCTGGTGCTTCCTGCTTCACGATGCTCAGTGCTGGGGTAGGAACCGTGTCCTCGAAGCGTGGGAGGTTGTTGAGGTATTCAACAACGGTGGAGAGATTCTCCACGTCACCGAACTTGTTGTCGATGTCGAACAAGTTCCACGCAACCGTGCCGGCGACGCGGTCTCCCACCGCTTCCTTGACCACGATGGGGCGGAAGCCTTCTGCCATTGCGTCCTCAACGGTGTTGCGGACACATGCGGAGGCCGTCACACCAGTGACGATCAGGGTGTCAATGCGGTTGGCCGTCAAGAACTGGTTCAAGAAGGTGCCTGGGAATGCTGAGGCGCGCTTCTTGGTGATAACGAGCTCGCCTGGCTCTGGAGCAATGCGGGAGTCAATGTCAGCTGCGCCCGTAGAGGCGTCCAAAGTTTCGAGAGGAATCTTCTGCGACCACAGACCCATGTCAGATGGGAGGGACACGTCTAAGACGTCATATGCGGTGGTGATGAAGATGACCGGAACACCCTTAGCGCGTGCTGCTGCGTTGAGGTCCTGGCAGGCCGGGATGATGGTGTCCATGTTGCGGCAAGTGAATGCGTGGTCCGGGCGAGTCCAAGCGTTAGCCATATCGATGTGGATCACTGCTGGGCGGGTACCGAAACCGACGCGACGCTTGAAACCGCGAGCCTTCATTTCTGCCGTGCCCTGGCCGAATGCCTTCTCCAGAAGAGCCTCGAGCTGCGCCTCGGTCTCCTTGTATTCCTCGTCCGACTTGTAAATCTCGTTAGACACGATTCTCTCCGTTTCTTTCCCAAATGATCTTCGGCCACCTGCTGGTGAGTGTGACCCGAGCCATCTTTGCTGTTGCTCTGGTATCAATCTAGTTGCAGAGATAGAAACGCGCAAGAGGTTTTCCAAAAGTTTTTTGACGCGGTATTTCGAAAGACCCGGTGTGGACTCCGGGGCACCGATCGGTAATAGGATTCTGAAGACAGTGTCAAACGAGGAGGATCCGTGGTTCCTAAAGAGCAAGAGTTAACGGCAACACAGGGCGCACCGGCCGCTTTGCTCAACGGGCTTGCCATTTTGGAGTGCTTCTCACAAGCGCAACCAACGCTCAGCGTGACTGAGATTTCCAATCAGGTGGGCCTCCACAAATCCACCATTTCGCGAGTTCTTCAGGGACTCGCGAAAGCCGGCTACCTCATTCGCGAGGAGAGCAGCGGCAAGTACCAGTTGGGGCTCGGGGTGCTCAGCCTGGCCGCGCCGTTGTTGGCCAATTTGGATCCTCGCCTCGCAGCACGCTCCTATCTGGAGAAGCTCAACGAGGACACGGAAGAGACCGCCGCCTTGGCCCTGTGGAACGGTGAAAGCGCCATCGTGGTTGACCAGATCGCCAGTCCACATCAGGTCAAACACACAGCAAGCATCGGCACCCAGTACCGACTGTGGAATTCCTCTAGCGTTCGTAGCATCTTGGCGAATCTTCCGCGACCACTCGTCAATGACCTCGTGAGCGAAGGTAAGATCATCTCCCCCGAGGGCACCAAGGACACCAGCGCGCTCGTCGAGGAGCTTGAAGCGATCCTTGCCAGCGGATATGCCGTCAACGATGGCAACACCACCCCTGAAGAATTCGGCGTGGCCGCGCCGATCTTTGACACACAGGGCAAGATTTTGGGCAGCATCGTGGTGTCCGCACCACGGAATCGCGTCGAGTATCAGAAGAAGCGTGAACTGCTCATTCGCAGTGCCGTCGAGGCCGCTAAGGGCATCACCGCCAGGCTCGGCAAGAGTTCGGAAAACTAGTCTTTAAGTCACCATCCACCATAAGAAGGTGGCAACACCCCGCGAACCATGAACAAAACAAAAGGGCGTGGGACTTGAGAATTTCTTCCCAAGTCCCACGCCCTTTTTTGGTCGGGGTGACAGGATTTGAACCTGCGGCCTCGTCGTCCCGAACGACGCGCGCTACCAAGCTGCGCCACACCCCGAAAGCATTTCAGCGCTTACTTACCTTACTCCTGAACGACTGGAAATTCGAATCCAGTGGCACCGGTCACGCTGATCATACGGGCGGCATGCCGGTATGAAAAACCTCCAAAGAAAGCCACCTACCGGGACGCCAACCACACAACGTTATCTAGAGAAACCTCACCTCGCGGAGAATCAGATCAGATAGCCTTTCCAGGATTCAAGATTCCCTGCGGATCAAAAACTTCCTTGATCTTGTATTGAAGTTCTCGAACCTGTTCGCTCTGTTCCCAACCGAGCCAACGAAGTTTGTACTGACCAACTCCATGCTCTCCAGTGATGGTTCCTCCGATAGCGAGCGCTGACCGGATTGAATCATCGAGAGCGCGCTCCAACCGCGTCAGTCCCGCTTCGCCTTCTGCTGGATCGATCCAGAAAGTTGGGTGCAGATTGCCGTCGCCGGCATGAGCTACCGTGCGTACCCATACGTTGTGTCGCTCGGCAATGAGTCGAAGCTCGTGAACGTAATCCACCAGCTTGCTACGCGGAACTGCCACGTCCTCCCCCACACGGTAGACATCGTCTTGTTCGTCTCCTCGGCTCACCCGACGCATTTCGAGCAGCTTCATAGCTTGCGGATCATCCGGTTCAAAGAGGGTCGCACCGAGTTTTGACAGCTGATCGCGGATTGCTTGCTCCTCGAGAAGCGCACCAAAACCGTCGGTCAAGGCCAACAGCAGGGCACCGCCGGTTCCTTGCAGTTGCGTACCGTGGATCGAATCGATGACCGCCATGACGCCATCGTCCAGCAACTCCAAGATGGCCGGCTGAATCCTTGCACGGCCGATTTCAAGCACGCCCTGAGCGGCGGTCTCGATGTCTGGAAAAATCGCCGCGATCGCCCGCTGATTCTTGCTCAAGTAGCGAAGTCGAACAGTTGCACTTACGACTATTCCTAAGGTTCCCTCTGAGCCGATGACTAGGGAAGTTAGATCATAGCCGGCAACACCTTTGAAGGTTTGCTTGCCCGTTTCGATGATAGAACCGTCAGCCATCACCACAGTAAGACCCAGTACCGAATCACGGGTCACACCGTACTTCGCGCAACGCAGACCACCAGCGTTAGTAGACACATTGCCACCGATAGTGGACTGCTGATAGCTCGCCGGATCAGGCGCATACATAAGACCGTACTGCGCAACAGCGGCATTCAGGTCAGCGTTGACTACACCGGGCTCCACTACGGCTATCTCGTCATCGGGACGAACCTCAATAATCCGATTCATGAGTTCGAGGGACAAGACAATGCAGCGTTCGATCGCGTGCGCCGCACCGGAAACGCCTGTACCCGCGCCGCGAGGAACCACACTGATTCGATGCGTTGACGCCCACCGTAGAGTGTTCTGCACGTCAGACACCGACTCCGCCAAAACCACAGCTAAGGGAAGATGCGGATCCTCAAGAGCACCCATATCCCGCTGATACTTGGTCAGCGCTTCGGAATCCCTCAACACTGAGGCAGCACCGGTATCAGCTAAAGTCTCCGTGAGTTCAGCAACAATTGACTCAAAATCATCAACGACATGAGATACGACTGGCAAGATATTCACTCCTATGAATCCTGGCTGCGTGTATCGGCACCCATAAATCGAGCGTAGTACCCCAGCACGTCTAGCCAACTAACGACAATAGGGTGCTGATCTTGCTCCAAAATTACTAGTGGAGCGTCTTGATCCACCGATACGGTGGTGGCCGAAGGACCCTCAGCTGTAAAGCGGACGCTCACACGAGCCCGGGACGGATCCAGACTTTCCATCTCTAACAACCCACCGTGGACAACCTTCTGAACTTTTGCCCAGGGAAGCCAATGCCCCTCAACACTTTCTTCGCCCAGCTCACCATCCTCAATAGCAACGTGCGTGCCGCTGCCGAAGACTGTGTACTCGGACGGCCACCACAGATGGAGGTAATCAATGAATCCCTCGAACGCCTGGTCTGGTTCGACCGGAACTTTCACGGCATGCGAGAGTTCAGCAGAGTCTCCTGCTGCACTAGTCGGCGATGCCGGCTCTTCAGGCGGCACGGCATGAGAAAAGAGTGAGTCCATCAGTCGATTCTAGTCTTTTAAAGAGTTGTAGCCCTGCTCGTGGGGGAGCGGGGCTACGTGGTTGTTAAAGTGTGGAAGACCCTCACGTCGTTGTGGGGGTCTTCCTGTAAGGGTTGTCCGGCGGTGTCCTACTCTCCCACACCCTCCCGGGTGCAGTACCATTGGCGCTGTGGGTCTTAGCTTCCGGGTTCGGGATGGGTCCGGGCGTTTCCCCCACGCTATGGCCGCCGTAACTTTGGCGAACCAGCAACGTTCCACAAGTTGTGGTGTTGGGTTCAAGTATTCACATATGGTGTGGTGTCTACCCCCTGGATCCCGTTCGCACGGTTCCGTTTGCACGGATCCCGTTCACACGTTGTGTGTTTTGGGGGTGGGGGTGGTTTGTTGTTTCGGTGCTGTATGGTGGACGCGGCAGCTTTTCTGCTGGAATGTTCTCCCCCATTTTTCACACGGTGTGTGTTGGGGTGTGTTGTAAGTTGTTGGCCTATTAGTACAGGTCAGCTTCACGAGTCTTTAGTTCTCGCTTCCACATCCTGCCTATCAACCCAGTGGTCTAGCTGGGGGCCTTCAACACTCTAGGTGTATGGAAATCTTATCTTGAAGGAGGCTTCCCGCTTAGATGCTTTCAGCGGTTATCCTGTCCGAACGTAGCTAATCAGCGGTGCACTTGGCAGTACAACTGACACACCAGAGGTTCGTCCGTCCCGGTCCTCTCGTACTAAGGACAGCTCTTCTCAAATTTCCTACGCGCGCAGCGGATAGGGACCGAACTGTCTCACGACGTTCTAAACCCAGCTCGCGTACCGCTTTAATGGGCGAACAGCCCAACCCTTGGGACCTACTCCAGCCCCAGGATGCGACGAGCCGACATCGAGGTGCCAAACCATGCCGTCGATATGGACTCTTGGGCAAGATCAGCCTGTTATCCCCGAGGTACCTTTTATCCGTTGAGCGACGGCCGTTCCACAACGTGCCGCCGGATCACTAGTCCCGACTTTCGTCCCTGCTCGAGATGTCTCTCTCACAGTCAAGCTCCCTTGTGCACTTACACTCGACACCTGATTGCCAACCAGGCTGAGGGAACCTTTGGGCGCCTCCGTTACTCTTTAGGAGGCAACCGCCCCAGTTAAACTACCCATCAGGCACTGTCCCTGACCCAGATTATGGGCCGAAGTTAGGAATCCGGTACGGTCAGAGTGGTATTTCAACGATGACTCCACGAGCACTAGCGTGCCCGCTTCACAGTCTCCCACCTATCCTACACAAACCGCACCGAACACCAATACCAAACTATAGTGAAGGTCTCGGGGTCTTTCCGTCCTGCTGCGCGTAACGAGCATCTTTACTCGTACTGCAATTTCGCCGAGTTCATGGTTGAGACAGCGGGGAAGTCGTTACTCCATTCGTGCAGGTCGGAACTTACCCGACAAGGAATTTCGCTACCTTAGGATGGTTATAGTTACCACCGCCGTTTACTGGGGCTTAAATTCTCCGCTTCGCTTACGCTAACAGGTCCTCTTAACCTTCCAGCACCGGGCAGGAGTCAGTCCGTATACATCGTCTTGCGACTTCGCACGGACCTGTGTTTTTAGTAAACAGTCGCTTCCCCCTGGTCTCTGCGGCCCTGATCCGCCTCCACCCAGCAAGTGGGTTTCACGGTTAGGGCCCCCCTTCTCCCGAAGTTACGGGGGCATTTTGCCGAGTTCCTTAACCATGATTCTCTCGATCGCCTTGGTATTCTCTACCAGATCACCTGTGTCGGTTTGGGGTACGGGCGGCTAAAACCTCGCGTCGATGCTTTTCTTGGCAGCAGAGGATCACCGGATCACCCACCAATGTGGGCGCCTATCAGGTCTCAACCTATATGAGTCACGGATTTGCCTATGACTCGGCCTACACCCTTGGACCAGGTCATTTCCATTGCCTGGCCCGGCTACCTTCCTGCGTCACACCTGTTAATACGCTGACCTCACATTCCCGGGTCCCACGCCGCCAACACAACCATCCTCCCGAAGGAGAACAACAGTATCTTTGGGGTGGTTAGCAGAAAACGATATTGGTATGGGACGGTTTTTCGCCGGTACGGGAATATCAACCCGTTGTCCATCGACTACGCCTGTCGGCCTCGCCTTAGGTCCCGACTAACCCAGGGCAGATTAGCTTGACCCTGGAACCCTTGATCATTCGGCGGACGGGTTTCTCACCCGTCATTCGCTACTCATGCCTGCATTCTCACTCGTGTACAGTCCACCACACGGTTACCCGGCAGCTTCACCCCGTACACGACGCTCCCCTACCCATCCAATCAATAATTGAATGATGCGACTTCGGCGGTGTGCTTGAGCCCCGCTACATTGTCGGCGCGGAATCACTTGACCAGTGAGCTATTACGCACTCTTTCAAGGGTGGCTGCTTCTAAGCCAACCTCCTGGTTGTCTAAGCAACTCCACATCCTTTCCCACTTAGCACACGCTTAGGGGCCTTAGTCGGCATTCTGGGCTGTTTCCCTCTCGACTATGAAGCTTATCCCCCACAGTCTCACTGCTACGCTCTCACTTACTGGCATTCGGAGTTTGGCTGACGTCAGTAACCCGGTGGGGCCCATTAGCCATCCAGTAGCTCTACCTCCAGTAAGAAACACGTAACGCTGCACCTAAATGCATTTCGGGGAGAACCAGCTATCACGGAGTTTGATTGGCCTTTCACCCCTACCCACAGCTCATCCCCTCCATTTTCAACTGAAGTGGGTTCGGTCCTCCACGCGCTCTTACACGCGCTTCAACCTGGCCATGGGTAGATCACTCCGCTTCGGGTCTAGACCGTGCCACTCAAACGCCCTATTCAGACTCGCTTTCGCTACGGCTTCCCCTCACGGGTTAACCTCGCGACACAGCACTAACTCGCAGGCTCATTCTTCAAAAGGCACGCCATCACACCTACAAGGATGCTCTGACGGTTTGTAAGCACATGGTTTCAGGTACTATTTCACTCCCCTCCCGGGGTACTTTTCACCATTCCCTCACGGTACTAATCCGCTATCGGTCATTGGGTAGTATTTAGGCTTACCAGGTGGTCCTGGCAGATTCACACGGGATTCCTCGAGCCCCGTGATACTCGGGTATCACCACAAAAACATGCATGCATAGACCAGCTACCGGACTCTCACCGTCTACGGTCAGGTTTCCCAACCTATTCGCCTCAACACACACACATTTCACGACCCAAAACGGTGATCGTACGTGGTAACCCCACAACCCCCATGATGCAACCCCCGTCAGGTATCACACACCACAGGTTTAGCCTCTTCCGCGTTCGCTCGCCACTACTAACGGAATCACTTTTGTTTTCTCTTCCTGCGGGTACTGAGATGTTTCACTTCCCCGCGTTTCCCCCAATACCCTATGTATTCAAGTATTGGTCACACGTCATAACACGTGCGGGGTTTCCCCATTCGGACATCCTGGTATCAACGCTCGGTTATCAACTCCACCAGGCTTATCGCAGATTCCCACGTCCTTCATCGGCTCCCAATGCCAAGGCATCCACCATGCGCCCTTAAAAACTTACAAACACAAAAAGCTCATAAGCAAAGAACAAACACAAAACAAACACAAGAAACAATCAAAAAATGGTTTACTCGATTTATTGCAGAAAACAACAACCACACATAAAAGTGTGATTGTTAGATGCTCGCGTCCACTATACAGTTCCCAAACAACAACCCACACACCCCACACCACGACCCGGGAAACCCCGAGAATCGCTGTTAGCAGCGTGCAGACACCAAAAACAACACTCCAACACCACTCACGTAGTGCCGGCCTGTTGTTTCAGGCCCCAATAATGTGTCATACACCCCCCGACTCGAACCACCCCCACCCGCGTTCCAGACCAGAAAACCCTAAAGTTTTACCGGTCGTACTAACTGGTGGCGATCATCCACTACGCCAGGAAATTATTTGCTGATATTCCACCCATGAGCACCACGACCCTGTAACACAAGTACAGGAAATCGGGATATTCTCTACCACCACACAAACACACCCATTAGAGCATGTTGGTGGTGTTAGTTGCTCCTTAGAAAGGAGGTGATCCAGCCGCACCTTCCGGTACGGCTACCTTGTTACGACTTAGTCCCAATCGCCAGTCCCACCTTCGACAGCTCCCTCCCACAAGGGGTTAGGCCACCGGCTTCGGGTGTTACCAACTTTCGTGACTTGACGGGCGGTGTGTACAAGGCCCGGGAACGTATTCACCGCAGCGTTGCTGATCTGCGATTACTAGCGACTCCAACTTCATGGGGTCGAGTTGCAGACCCCAATCCGAACTGAGACCGGCTTTTTGGGATTAGCTCCACCTCACAGTATCGCAACCCTTTGTACCGGCCATTGTAGCATGCGTGAAGCCCAAGACATAAGGGGCATGATGATTTGACGTCGTCCCCACCTTCCTCCGAGTTGACCCCGGCAGTCTCCTATGAGTCCCCACCATAACGTGCTGGCAACATAGAACGAGGGTTGCGCTCGTTGCGGGACTTAACCCAACATCTCACGACACGAGCTGACGACAACCATGCACCACCTGTGAACCAGCCCCGAAGGGAAACCACATCTCTGCGGCGATCTAGTCCATGTCAAGCCTTGGTAAGGTTCTTCGCGTTGCATCGAATTAATCCGCATGCTCCGCCGCTTGTGCGGGCCCCCGTCAATTCCTTTGAGTTTTAGCCTTGCGGCCGTACTCCCCAGGCGGGGCACTTAATGCGTTAGCTACGGCGCGGAAAACGTGGAATGTCCCCCACACCTAGTGCCCAACGTTTACGGCATGGACTACCAGGGTATCTAATCCTGTTCGCTACCCATGCTTTCGCTCCTCAGCGTCAGTTACAGCCCAGAGACCTGCCTTCGCCATCGGTGTTCCTCCTGATATCTGCGCATTTCACCGCTACACCAGGAATTCCAGTCTCCCCTACTGCACTCTAGCCTGCCCGTACCCACCGCAGATCCGGAGTTAAGCCCCGGACTTTCACGGCAGACGCGACAAACCGCCTACGAGCTCTTTACGCCCAATAATTCCGGATAACGCTTGCGCCCTACGTATTACCGCGGCTGCTGGCACGTAGTTAGCCGGCGCTTCTTCTGCAGGTACCGTCACTTTCGCTTCTTCCCTACTGAAAGAGGTTTACAACCCGAAGGCCGTCATCCCTCACGCGGCGTCGCTGCATCAGGCTTTCGCCCATTGTGCAATATTCCCCACTGCTGCCTCCCGTAGGAGTCTGGGCCGTGTCTCAGTCCCAGTGTGGCCGGTCACCCTCTCAGGCCGGCTACCCGTCGTCGCCTTGGTGAGCCACTACCTCACCAACAAGCTGATAGGCCGCGAGTCCATCCCTAACCAAAAAATCTTTCCAACACCCACCATGCGATAGATGCTCATATCCAGTATTAGACCCAATTTCTCAGGCTTATCCCAGAGTCAGGGGCAGGTTACTCACGTGTTACTCACCCGTTCGCCACTAATCCACCTAGCAAGCTAGGCATCATCGTTCGACTTGCATGTGTTAAGCACGCCGCCAGCGTTCATCCTGAGCCAGGATCAAACTCTCCGTAAAAAAATACAGACACCACCACACCACACGGGAAAACGCGTGATCGATGGCACCAAATTCAAACCCAGCAATAAAAAACCAACAACAAACCCAAAACGGATTCATCATCAGCAGTTATTACCGAAAAACTTCGGTATCAACAAACATGACACACTATTGAGATCTCAAACAACAGACACCTACCGCGTTTCTTTCGAGAACCATTTCTCGATCTCCGCTGCGGCGGCTTGTTCACTTTACCGTGTTCTTGAACTTCAGTCAAACCGAAGGTGAACACTTGGTTCCGTGCTTTGCGCTTTTCCCCGGAGTTTCGTCTTTCAGACTTTCTTTCCGGCGAGCGGCGCGAGATAAAACTTTACTAGGGTTGCTGACACTTTGCAAATCGGCGGTTGCTTCGTCTTTTCGGCAGCTCAAAAACCCCGGAATTCCGCCGAACTTCCCTACACCCCACACGGGTGAACAGCCGGTTAACGAGCAAAGGCGACGAAACTCTTTTTCGAGAGCTCCGTCACCTTTGCGGGTCGATTTTCAGACTTTTACTTTCAGATCCGCGTCTTTAAGCGGTTTTGCGCCGGTAAATCGCTGCACCGAGCGGCGGCAACGTCACGATTGCACGTGCCGGCATCGCGAATTTGGCTTCGTTGCTTGCGGAAATAGCCCCGGAATTCACGACACCAGATCCACCCCACGCGGCGTCGTCGGAATTGAAAATCTCTTCCCACTCCCCCGCAGCCGGCAAACCTAGTTCGAACCCCTCTCGAGGTGACCCGGCAAAGTTCACGGCGACAACCACTTCTTCGCCTGCTCGGTTGCGGCGAAGGTAGGACAACGTACTGCCCTCGCTGTCGTTGGAATCGATCCACTGGAAACCAGAAGGATCGTTATCCAACTCCCACAGCGCCGAGTTCTCGGTATACACGCGGTTCAGTTCCTTCACCATGTGCTGCACGCCGGAGTGCTCAGGCTTTTCGGTGAGCCACCAGTCAAGGCCAGCTGCTTCATTCCACTCGGCATCCTGGGCGTATTCGGTGCCCATAAAGATCAGCTGCTTACCCGGGTGAGTCCACTGGAAGGCAATATAAGCACGCACGTTAGCGAGCTGCTTCCACCGGTCCCCCGGCATCTTGCGAAGCAAGGAACCCTTGCCGTGCACCACTTCGTCATGCGAAATCGGCAGGATGAAGTTCTCCGTCCACGCGTACACGAGGCCAAACGTCATCTTGTCGTGGTGCCACGCGCGGTTCACGGGATCCTCTTGCATGTACTCGAGCGAGTCATGCATCCAGCCCATGTTCCACTTGATGCCAAAGCCCAAGCCGCCGTTGCTGGTGGGGCGAGTGACGCCATCGAACGCGGTGGATTCTTCGGCGATCATGACAGCGCCAGGCGCCACCTTGTAGACCGTGGCGTTCACTTCTTGCAAGAAGCGGATCGCTTCCAGGTTTTCGCGGCCACCGAAAGCGTTGGGTTCCCACTGCCCGTGTTCGCGGGAGTAGTCCAAGTACAGCATCGACGCCACAGCATCCACGCGCAGTCCATCGATGTGGAATTCCTGGAACCAGTACAGCGCATTGGCTACCAAGAAATTGCGGACTTCGTTGCGGCCGAAGTCGAAGATAAGGGTGCCCCAGTCAGGGTGTTCGCCACGGCGAGGATCCGGGTGCTCGTAAAGCGGCTGACCATCAAACTTGGCCAGCGCCCACTCATCCTTCGGGAAGTGCGCGGGGACCCAGTCAACAATCACGCCGATTCCGGCCTGGTGGAGCGTATCCACGAGGTAGCGGAAATCATCCGGGGAGCCGAAGCGCGAGGTAGGCGCGTAGTAGCCGGTGACTTGGTAACCCCATGAGCCACCAAAAGGGTGCTCGGCAACAGGCAAGAACTCCACGTGGGTGAAGCCCTGCCAACCCACATATTCTGCGAGTTGACGCGCGAGTTCGCGGTAGTTCAACCCTGGTCGCCATGAGCCCAAGTGCACTTCGTACACGCTCATGGGTCCGTTGTGCGGGTCATTCGCAACGCGCTGCGCCATCCACTCGTCGTCGTTGAAGCCGTAGTTGCTTTCTTCGACCACGGATCCGGTAAGCGGTGGAATTTCGGTGGCGCGGGCCAGCGGATCCGCCTTGTCTCGCCACTGTCCGTCCTTGCCACGGATCTCAAACTTGTAGATATCTCCGGCAGCGGCACCCGGGACGAAAATTTCCCAAATACCGGTGTGCCCCATGGAACGCATCGCGTGGATGGAGCCATCCCAGTTGTTGAACGTGCCTTTGACTCGGACGTTTTCAGCGTTTGGTGCCCAGACGGCGAAGCTCACGCCCGTGGTTTCACCCAACAGGGACGAGTAGCGCTGCACGTGCGCGCCGAGGACTTCCCACAAACGTTCGTGGCGGCCTTCGCCCACCAGGTGCATGTCCAGTTCGCCCAAAGTTGGCAAGTGACGGTACGGGTCATCCTCAACAACGGGATCTTCGTCAGTCCAGCGGGTTTCCACCCGATAATCCGGCGCGTGGCCCGGAATCTCGGCTTTCATCACGGCAGTCCACACACCAGCATGCTCATGATGCATGGGCAGCGAACCGTTCTTGGTGATGATTTCCACGCTCTTGGCAAACGGGCGACGGACGCGAATGGTCACGAAATCGTTGTCATGTAAATGCGCGCCCAGCACGGAGTGTGGCGCGAAGTATTCACCGTTGCCAACGGCTTGCAGGATGTCCTGAGCCACCGGAAGCGGCTTCGCGTCACGCGCCATCCGAACTGGAGTAGCCGCTTCATCACCAGTCGCAATGAAACTAGGTGACTCCACACCCGATACTTCCGGGGTTGCGGCGTTCACGCCGGAGGTGGTCAATGAGTTGGCATCGTCAGTAGCGGAGATGGTTGATTCCTCGTTGGTTTCTGGTGAAATGGCGGACGTTGTTGGGACACTGGTGGGCGCCTGATCGAGGATCTCGCGCACGGCACCGGCCGGAACGGGGATCCACGAAGGACGGTTCTGCTGCTCGTAGGCCACCTCATACAAGGCCTTATCCAGCCACAATCCCTTGAACAACGCAGAGTTTGTGTCTACCTTTTGACCGGTTTCCTCGGCATAGCCCTGCAAGAACGCCTCACGCGCAGCGCGAGCCCACGCAGAGTGATCGGTGCATGATTCAGAGGATCCCTCGCCATCCGCGTGATGATCGGCGACTCCCGCGGCGTAGTCGAAGGAACGCAACATTCCCACCACATCGCGCAGCGCAACATCATGCTGCGAGCGCTCATCGGCAGAACGCAACGGTTCGCCTTCAAAGTCCAGAACGGTCCAGCCGCGCGCTTTCGAACGGAGCACCTGGCCCAAGTGGTAATCGCCGTGAATACGCTGCAATGCGGGCAATTCCCGCACGTCATCAATTTCGGCGAGCACAGCGTCGATTCCGGCGTCGTAATCACCTACAGATGAACCCACCGCGCGCCAACCGCGCTCAATGCGTCGGCGAAGTGACTGCGTGAAGCGAGCTGCGTCGTCGTCCTCAACGGCCCTTGTCCCCGCAACGGAGCGCAAGGATTCGTGCAGCCGGGCCGTCGTGCGG
This sequence comes from Neomicrococcus aestuarii, assembly GCF_014201135.1. NCBI lineage: Bacteria > Bacillati > Actinomycetota > Actinomycetes > Micrococcales > Micrococcaceae > Neomicrococcus > Neomicrococcus aestuarii. Next base: position 1,172,544 of record NZ_JACHDR010000001.1, read on the forward strand.
CCAATTTCGCGAGCCTCCCGCGTGAAATCACGGTCCTGAATCGCGGCAATGGAGGCAATACGCCACGCGTCCTTGCTGCCCGGAATGAACTCGCGAATCACGGACAACGCGCCGGATTCGGGCTGCGCGTCCTCAGCAATCGCGCCCAAATCCCACGTGCCCACCACTTCACCGTGCGTCAGCGGGACGTCGCGGGACCCAGCCTGCGTCAGCAAGGAACCCAACTCCACGTCCGGGTTCACGCCAGGAACGGGTACGCGGAAGAACTTGATGATGACATCGCCTTCAGCGGACTGCACCACTACCGAAGTATTGGACTGCTCCCCACCCAAAACGCCCGCCACCAGCGGCATCGCAAAGGCGGAACGCGCAGCGAACTCCGGCGTGGGCCGGCCCTCAGCGCCACCCGTCCGATTCCCACGGCGCACCATTTCCAGCCACGCGGCGACAAACGCCGGATCGTGAGTGCCGTCGTAGACGAACACCGTGGGCTGACCAGCCTCAGTCAGCAAGCCCAAGAGCGCAGCCTCAATATCAGCCTGGTCATCCTCGTCGGCAGCCACCAGCGGCTTCAGACGGAAGGACAGCGGCACGTGCACCACGGCCGTATCAGCAGCCGGAGAATCTACCGCCAACAGCACAGACTCCAAGCTCGCTACGCCGCGAGGCTCGTCCAACGCCACGGTTCCGGCCACGCGCAGCGAGAATTCTCGCCCGCGCGCCGGGAACCAACGCTGCTGCTCAAGCCACTCCGAAAGCAGCGTCAACAACGCCGGGTTCTCGGAGTTGGGGATGATGTTGCTTTCGTCGATGCTCATAGCGTTAGCTTGCCTCCTGGCGTCCGTGAAAGGGAGTAATGACCGGTAGCGAGGTTGTCGCCGGCGAAGAAACATCAGACTTCGGCGAGCGCACGCGCAGCCAGTAGAAGCCCTGGGATCCAAGCGAAATGGTGGCGTGACCATCGGCAGACACCGGCGGGAAGACATGTCCGCCGAAGACATCGCGCAAGCCGCGCTCCGCGTAATCCGGCAAACGCAGTTCCGCGCTCACAGGGTGCTGGGACAAGTTGTACACGCACAGAATCTGTTCGGCTGCGCCGGATTCCACGTGCAAGTCCTCTTCCAGCTGCACATCGGTGGATTCGCGCAAGAACGCGAGCACTTGCGGCGAGGACGTCTCCACGTTGCGGTAGGTACCGGTGCCGAACACCGGGTGCTGTCGGCGCACGCCGAGCATTTGACGCAGCCAGTGCAGCATCGATGACGAGTGCGCGAGCTGCTGCTCGACGTTCACGGTGGCGAAGTTGTAGACGAGCGACTGAATCACCGGCAAGTACAGCTTGCCGGGATCCGCGCTCGAGAAACCGGCGTTGCGGTCCGGGTTCCACTGCATCGGCGTACGGGACGCGTCGCGGTCTTCCAACCAAATGTTGTCGCCCATGCCGATCTCGTCCCCGTAGTACAGGAACGGGCTGCCGGGCAGGGCGAGCAAGAGGGCGTGGATGAGCTCGAGCTCAGAACGGGAGTTATCCAGCAACGGCGCCAAACGGCGGCGAATACCCACGTTGGCGCGCATGCGTGAATCTGGCGCGTACCAGCCCAGCATCGCTTCGCGCTCGGCGGGCGTGACCATTTCGAGGGTCAGCTCGTCGTGGTTACGCAAGAACGTTCCCCACTGGGTTCCGGCAGGAATCTCCGGGGTGTGTTCCATGGCCTCAATGATGGGTCCGGCCTGCTGATCACGCAGCGCGTAGTAAATCTTCGGCATGATCGGGAAGTGGAAGCACATGTGGCATTCGGGCGCTTCTTCCGTACCGAAGTACTCCACCACTTCAGCCGGTGGCTGGTTGGCTTCGGCGATGATGATGCGGCCCGGGTACTCGCGGTCCACCATGGAGCGCAGGTCCCGCAAGAAATCGTGGGTTCCTGGCAAGTTTTCGCAGTTGGTCCCGTCTTCTTCGAAGAGGTACGGGATGGCGTCAGCGCGGAAGCCGTCCACGCCGAGGTCCAGCCAGAATCGCACCACGTTGAACATGGCCTCATGCACGGCCGGGTTCTCAAAGTTCAGGTCTGGCTGGTGGCTGAAGAAGCGGTGCCAGAAGAACTGGCGGCGCACGGGGTCAAAGGACCAGTTGGACTCTTCCGTGTCAATGAAGATGATGCGGGCATCCTGGTACTTCTCATCCGTATCGCTCCACACGTAGAAATCGCCGTACGGGCCGTCGGGGTCCTTGCGCGATTCTTGGAACCACGGGTGCTGATCACTGGTGTGGTTCATGGGGAGGTCGATGATGACGCGCAACCCGCGCGCGTGCGCTTCAGAGACCAGGCGGCGGAAGTCGCCGAGCGTACCGAATTCGTCCAGCACGTCCTCGTAGTCCGAGATATCGTAGCCGCCGTCTTTCAACGGTGACTTGTAGAACGGTGGCACCCACAGGCAGTCGATGCCGAGCCACTGCAGGTAGTCGAGCTTGTCAATCAGCCCGGAAAGATCGCCCACACCGTCGCCGTTGGAATCGGCGAAGGCGCGGACGAGGACTTCGTAGAATACGGCTTTGCGGTGCCAATCGGGGTCATGGGAAATGCCCGGTGCGTGCAGTTGAAATGGATTAGCCACGGATACCTCGACGGACAGAAAGAATATGGGCGGGACGAACGTGTGGATCGAGGCGGTAGTAGTTTTCCGCGCTCCATTCCCACGTTTCGCCAGAAAGCAGATCATCCACCAAGAAGGTGCCGTTGTCCGTAAGATCCTCGGGACGCAGGTCTAGCGCGGAAAGATCCAAGTGAACTTGGCCTTCGCGGGCATAGTGAGAATCGGTGTTGACAAGGACAATGACGGTATCGATGTCGCTTGATTTTTCTGCAGGTACGACGACGCCGCTTGCGTCCGTAAGGACACCGTGCGGTTGGGCGTGGCGAGTTTTGGAGAACGCCACGGTGGCGTCATCCGAGGTGTCGTGCAAGCGCAACGTGCGCAAATCGCCGAGCGCGGGGTGTGCCGCGCGGATCTCGTTGAGGCGGCGGATCAGCGGGATGATGGAGCGTCCCTCTGCTTCGGCTGCCGCGAAATCACGGTTCTTGAATTCGTACTTCTCGTTGTCAATGTACTCTTCGGCGCCCGGGCGAGCGACGTGTTCGCAGAGCTCGTAGCCCGCGTACATGCCCCATAGTGGGGTGGCAGTGGCGGCGAGGATCGCGCGAATCTTGAACGCGGCCTGTCCGCCGTACTGCAAGTACTCGGTGAGAATGTCAGGCGTGTTCACCCAGAAGTTAGGGCGGAAGTACGCCGGGGACTCTTGGGAGACGTGCTGGAGGTATTCGTACAGCTCCTCCTTGGTGTTGCGCCACGTGAAGTAGGTGTAGGACTGCTGGAATCCAGCCTTGCCCAAGGCGCCCATCATGGCCGGACGCGTAAACGCCTCGGCTAGGAAGAGTACTTCTGGGTGGTCCTTGTTGACCTTACGGATGAGCCATTCCCAGAACTGCAGGGGCTTGGTGTGTGGATTATCCACGCGGAAAATCTTGACGCCTCGGTCAATCCACAGCTTTACGATCCGCAGGACCTCTTTGTAGATGCCCTTGGGATCATTATCAAAGTTGATCGGGAAGATGTCCTGATACTTCTTGGGAGGGTTCTCGGCGTAGGCGATGGTGCCGTCAACGCGCGTCGTGAACCATTCCGGGTGCTCGGTCACCCACGGGTGATCCGGGCTGGCCTGGAGCGCGAGGTCCAACGCAACTTCGAGGCCGAGTTCGTGGGCACGAGCCACGAACGCTTCGAAATCTTCGACCGTTCCGAGTTCAGGGTGGATCGCGTCATGGCCGCCGTCTGGGGAACCGATTGCCCACGGTGATCCTGGATCGAACTCGCCAGCGTTCAGGGTGTTGTTCGGTCCCTTGCGGTGGGCGCGGCCAATCGGGTGGATGGGCGGCATGTAGATCACGTTGAAGCCCATATCCGCTACGCGATCAAGGCTCTTGGCCGCAGTGCGGAAGTTACCGGAGGTGAAGGTGCCGGTCTCTTGGTTGAAGACGGCGCCTTCGGAACGTGGGAAGAACTCGTACCAGGCAGCGTGACCGGCGGCGACGCGTTCCACGTTGAGGGGGAACTTTCCGCTGTAGGTCACCAAGCGGCGCAGCGGGCGTTCGTCCATCAGTGATTTGATTTCGGGGGCGACGCCGGCGGCGTACCGGTCCAGCGGTTCGCGCGTGGTGTCTGACAGGCCCTGTACAGCTTCACGCAGCGTGGCTTCGTGGCGAGGCAAGAGCGCCGCGGATTCGGGAGTGCTTTGCTTGTTTCCAACGAACTTGCTCAGCGCCTCAAGTGCTGCAGCACCCTTGTTCAGAGCTGGCTCAGCTGCGTAGGAAGCTGCGTCATCCGCGGCGGTGGAAAGAAGTTTGATGCCTTCTTGGAGCATGAGGTCCACGTCCACACCGGCTGCGATCTTGACGCCAGCGTCGTGAACCCACGTGTCATAGGGGCTATCCCACGCTTCGATTTCGAATTCCCACACGCCTTCGCCGTCTGGGCGGACACTGCCGTGCCACTGGTCCAGGCCGGGGGTGCCGGGCCGCAAGCGCACGCGTTGCCGTTCTCGTCCGTGCGGGTCATAGAGCACCGCGGAGACACCGAGCTGGTCATGGCCCTCTCGGAATGCCACAGCGGAAACGGTGATTTCCTCACCCACGAAAGCTTTCGCAGGAACCTTTCCACCGTCAATAGCTGGTTGAACTTCGGTCACGGGGATTCGGCCGTAATCGGCTTTTCCATAGCTCACAGTTAAGAAACTAGCGATAATCCGCGAACATATCCAAGCTCCGCGCTAGATCAGCACAAAATTTAGATGGTTTACGCCGTAATTTTTCTGTGTGAGAGTGGACTGTAGCTCGAAGAAAGCCCGCACAAACATTGACGGAAAGAAGTTGAGCTCATGTCACAGGATCAATACACGTTCCAAAACCCGGTCACCCGTTACCCCGTCATTTCACCGCCCCCGCAGGACCAGCCAGAACCTGGACTTGATCGAGACCTCAAGCCCACCACGGATCGCGGCGAAGAATCCTACCGCGGACTGGGCCGCCTCACCGGCCGCAAAGCCCTCATCACGGGAGGCGACTCAGGAATCGGAGCCGCCGTCGCCATCGCCTTTGCTCGCGAAGGCGCGGATGTGGCCCTGAACTATCTCCCGAGCGAAGAACCGGACGCCCAAGAAATCGCCAAGGTCATCACCGAAACCGGGCAACGCGTCGTCGTACTTCCTGGAGATATTTCCGATTCTCACGTCGCCAAGAAGCTTGTGACGGACGCGGCTGAGGCGCTCGGAGGCCTCGACATCCTCGTCAACAACGCCGGAAAGCAAATTTCCGTGGAGCGCTTGGAGGACCTCACGGATGAACAGTGGGAAGAGACCTTCAGAGTGAACGTCTCCGCCATGTTTTGGATTACTAAGGCCGCGCTCCCGCTTCTTCCGGCGGGCTCCAGCATCATCAACACCACGTCGGTGCAGGCCTACAGCCCTTCGCCGAACCTGATTGATTACGCCAGCACCAAGGCCGCCATCAACAATTTCACCAAGGGCCTCGCGCAACAGTTGGCGCCGCGCGGCATCCGCGTGAACGCCGTAGCGCCCGGACCTTTTTGGACTCCGCTCCAAGTCAGCGACGGTCAGCCGAAGGACAAGCTGCCGACGTTCGGCCAAGACACCCCGCTTGGCAGAGCGGGTCAGCCCACCGAGCTGGCGCCTGCCTACGTGTACTTGGCCTCGGCCGAATCGAGTTACACCACTGGCGCCACCATCAACATCAACGGTGGAAGGCCCACCCCGTAACTCACGTGGCGCCCGCCTTGTAAGTGCCGCGGGCTAGCGATCCTCAAGCGCGCGTTCGGAATTCTCCGCGCGCTTGAGGCGCCACCACGGGTACAACAGCAGCGCAACCAGAAGACCACCCAATGTGACCGCGGCAATGACCAGCGCCGCCTGCGGACCCGACACCACGTAGAACACCAAACAAATCGCGCTGGCCATCAACAGGCCCACGAGCCACAGCACCAGGCGCAAAATGAGGTGCCCGGAGTCCACCAGCTGATACTTCAAGTGCCGACCGAAGAACTCGCGGTGCAGCGCGACGGGAATCAACATGAACACAATGGTCAGCCCGGCGAGCATCATGGTGCCCAAATAGAGGTTCACGCCCAGTGGGTCCAACTCCCCGAAACGGGCTTGGAAGGGCAACGTCAACAAGAAGCCTGCGATCAGTTGCACTCCGGTCTGCATGACTCGCAGCTCTTGGAGAATATCCGTCCACTGGCGGTCACTCTTCTCCGACGGCGTCTCATGCCGACCCGACGTGGCATCAAGCGAAGAGTCATGCAATGGGGAGCGGCCTTGGTCCTCGCTTCGCTCGTGATCCGAAGTATCCATAACGCTCCCGCATTTCTAGCCCTGACCTGACAATCACTTCAGTGTAGGTGCGTGCGCGAGGTAGATGGAGACACTTTCAATGTGTGTTCGGAGTCACACTGCGAGTCTTGGGGTTTGTGTACTAGCGTTGTGACTCGTGAAGGCTATTCGACGTTTTACCGTACGCACCGTCCTCCCGGCAGCGATCAGTGGCCTTGGCCATCTGGCCTCGAACTTGCGCTGGTCCTGGCATGAGCCAACCGCGCAGTTGTTCCACGATCTAGACCCGGACGCCTACCAGGCCGTCGGTGGAGATCCCGTGGCACTGCTGGGCCAGTTCGACCGCGCGAAGCTTGACGCGCTCGCCGCTGATGCATCCATCGTGGAGCGCGTCACGCAGCTAACCGCCGATCTGGACCGCTACCTGACCGAGCCCCGCTGGTGCCAGTCCTTGGGCGACACCGCCCCGAAGTCCATCGCTTATTTCTCCCCTGAGTACGGCATTACCGCGGCGCTCCCCCAGTACTCCGGCGGCCTCGGCATCCTTGCCGGTGACCACCTGAAGTCCGCGAGCGACCTTGGCGTCCCGATTGTGGCCGTCGGCTTGCTGTACCAGGCTGGATACTTCAAGCAGGCACTGTCTCGCGATGCTTGGCAGCAAGAGTCCTACCCCGTGCTGGATCCGGACGGCTTGCCGCTTTCTCTTTTGCGCGAAGCTGATGGCTCGCCTTCTGTAGTTTCCTTGCCGTTGCCAGACGGGCGTCACTTGAACGCTTACATTTGGCGCGCCGACGTGGGCCGTGTGCCGTTGTTGCTGTTGGATTCGAATATCCCGAATAACGACGACGCAGCTCGCCAAATCACTGACCGCCTGTATGGCGGCGGTGGAGATCACCGTCTCCAGCAAGAATTGCTTTTGGGCATGGGCGGCGTGAAGGCACTGCGAACCTTCTCCCGTTTGACCGGTGCACCAGCACCCGAGGTCTTCCACACGAACGAGGGCCACGCTGGCTTCTTGGGCATCGAGCGCATCCGCGAGCTCATGGATTATGGACTCTCCTGGGGCGAGGCGTTGACCGCGGTTCGCGCGTCCACCGTGTTCACGACTCACACGCCAGTTCCTGCCGGTATTGACCGTTTCCAGGCGCTCCAAGTGGGTCACTTCTTCCGCGCTGGACTGGCTCCCAACGTGCCGCTGGAAAGCATCCTTGCGCTCGGCGCTGAGAACTACGAAGGCGGCGATCCCGCGACCTTCAACATGGCCGTCATGGGCTTGCGCCTTGGACAGCGTGCCAACGGTGTTGCGAAGCTGCACGGCAAGGTGTCTCGTTCTATGTTCTCCGGACTGTGGAGCGGATTCGACGTTGATGAGGTACCGATCGCTTCGGTCACCAACGGCGTTCATGTTCCTACCTGGGTAGATCCCAAGATTGCCGAATTCGCGGCAACTCACTTTGGCCGTTCAGCTGTCTCCGATGGCGACTGGTCCCGTGCTGCCGACGTGGATGACGCTGAGCTTTGGGGCTTGCGCCGTGAACTGCGCGTCCAGCTCATCGAGGATGTGCGGGCACGTTTGCGCGCATCGTGGATCAAGCGCGGCGCGTCCGACGCTGAACTCGAGTGGACCAAGAACGTCTTTGATCCGGACGTCCTGACCATCGGTTTTGCTCGTCGCGTGCCAACCTACAAGCGTTTGACGCTCATGTTGCGCGATCCTGACCGTTTGAAGCGCATCCTGCTGCACCCGGAGCACCCAGTCCAGATTGTGGTGGCTGGAAAGTCCCACCCGGCTGATGAAGCCGGAAAGAAGATGATCCAGGACCTGGTTCGCTTCACGGACGATCCCGAAGTGCGTCACCGCATTGTGTTCTTGCCGAACTATGACATGAAGATGGCGCGCACGCTCTTCCCCGGTTGCGACGTGTGGTTGAACAACCCGCTGCGTCCGTTGGAAGCCTGTGGAACGTCCGGCATGAAGGCCGCCATCAACGGCGCCCTCAACCTATCCGTCCTCGATGGCTGGTGGGATGAGATGTACGACGGCGAAAACGGCTGGGCCATCCCTACCGCACCGAACGGCACCTCCTCCGAAGCCCGCGATGACTTCGAGGCCTCCGCGCTTTACACCCTCATTGAGAACACGGTGGCGCCACGCTTCTACGGAACCGAGACCACGGAGAACGCCGGGGCAGCCGGACCGTCCGAGCACGGCACGGCTGGTACGGAGTTGCCGCACACGTGGATTCACATGATCAAGCACACGCTGAGCGATCTGGGACCAAAGGTTTCCGCAACCCGCATGGTGCAGGATTACGTGAACCAGCTCTACATTCCAGCAACTGAGGCTGGCCGCAAGGCATCTGCTGACGAATTCGCTGCCGCTCGCGAGCTCTCGCACTACATTGATCGCGTGCGCGGAAGCTTCCGCAACGTCCATGTGGAGCACGTTGAGTCCGTGGGCATCGATGAAGAACCGAGCCTGGGCGATACGTTCCGCATCAACGCGTACGTGCGCCTGGCGGACCTCGCCCCGGAAGAGGTGGAGGTTCAGGTGCTTTCCGGAACGGTCTCCGTCAACGATGACCTCGAGGACACCACCACCCACACCCTTGAGCTTTCGCAGCCGTTGGGTGAGGGACGATTCCTGTACTCGATGGACATGACGCTCAACCACTCCGGTTCCTTCGGCTACGGCGTGCGCATTGTTCCTGCACACCGACTCTTGGCCTCATCCGCCGAGCTCGGACTCGTAGAGAACGCTCGCTAAGCTCCATAACTGCCCTAAAACACGAAGGTGCCGCTTCCCGTGGGAAGCGGCACCTTCGTATGGACCGCATGAGATGCTCGATCGCGAAAAAAGCAGTTATGCCTTTGGGTTCACGATGATCTTCACGTGATGCTCGTTGTTGTTAATGAGCTGCTCGAAGCCACCGGAAACGAGTTCGTCCAAACCGATGCGGCCCGTGATGAACGGAGCAAGGTCAAGCTTTCCGCTCTGAACCAGGGCAATGGTGTCTGGATGATCCCCTGCATAACCAATAGTGCCGCGAAGGTCGATTTCCTTCAGGACAATCTTCGGCATGTCAACGGCTGGCTTGTGACCCCAGATAGACACGTTGACCACCACACCGCCCGGCTTCACAGCGTCCAGCAACATATCCAAGACAACGGGAACGGATGAGCATTCGAAGCCCACATCAGCGCCCTTGCCGCCGGTGAGTTCGCGAACCTTTTCCGCCACGTTGACTTCGCGTGGATCGAAGACGTCGTCCGCGACGCCGGTTTCACGGGCCTTGGCCTTTCGTGCCTCAGACAATTCGGAGATGTACACCGTGAGTCCCTCGGCCTTGAGCACAGCAGCCGTGAGCAAGCCGATGGGGCCGGCACCGCCCACAATGGCGACCTGTCCAGCTTTAGCCTCGGAACGAACGAAGGCGTGGTGGCCCACGGACAACGGCTCAATCAGAGCCGCCTGATCAAGTGGGATGTCGCCAATAGGGTGGACCCAGCGGCGCTTCACCACAATCTTCTCGGAGAGTCCGCCACCACGGCCGCCAAGGCCAATAAAGTTCATGTCCTTGGACAAGTGGTACGACTGTCCCTTGGAAGTGTCTACGTCGTCGTTAATGATGTAGGGCTCCACCACAACGTTCTCGCCGACCTTCAGGTCCGTGACGCCTTCACCCAGAGCGGTCACCGTGCCGGAGAATTCGTGCCCCAACGTCACGGGAGCGGATTCGCCGGAAATAGGATGCGGATGTCCTGCTGGCGGAACGAAGATTGGTCCTTCAAGGTATTCGTGCAAGTCAGTGCCGCAAATGCCGCACCAAGCAACTTCGATTTCAACCGTTCCCGGCAACAATTCCATTTCTGGAATGTCCTCGATGCGGATGTCTTTCTGATCGTAATAACGTGCTGCCCTCATGAATTCTCCTTAGAACTGCGTCTATATGAATCGTCCGCGGCACGGCCGCGGACGGCCAACAAACCAATCGTTGTTTGACTCTTTAACCCTATCCTCGGAAGATCAGGATGCTATTTCCTTCAACACGAATCTTGTCGCCCGTCATGTACTTCTCGCCCTTGCGAGGCACAAACACCGCGTCGTCGCCCTGCGTCGCACGCAGTATCTCGCGTTCCACTTCGCGGTGCATGCGCGAACCGTGAACGCCGTCTGGATCTTCGGGATAGTTGATCTTGGACGTGGCAAAGCGCAACTCATACGTGGTGATTTCGCGGCGCGAAGGACGGAAGTCAGCAAACTCTTCCAATCGCGGCAACGTAACCGTGGTGGCATCCAAGCGGCCATTCATGATGACCAGGCCGTCGAGTTTGCCGTCGGTGGAACCCATGAGCAACTGCACCACACGAGTTTGGTTATCAGACCACTCGTGTTCCGGCATCGGCTCGCCGCGCTCGTTGAACCAGAGCAAGTAGCTCTGTTCTTCTTGAGTGGGGTAGTTGTACGGCTGGTTGCCAAGGAAGTCGTTGCGCAGCCGAATCATGCGTCGCGTGACATCGAACATCGCCTGCTGGTCATCATCCCAGGACCAGTCCAGCCAGTTCAGCTCGTTGTCCTGACAGTAAGCGTTGTTGTTGCCGAACTGCGTCTTGCCCATTTCGTCACCCGCGGTGATCATCGGGACGCCGAGGCTCATCAAGAGCGTGGCCATGACGTTGGACTGCGTCTTCAAGCGCTCCGCACGGATCACGGTGTCGCCGGTATGGCCTTCCACTCCGTGGTTGTAGCTGCGGTTGTGGTTGTGACCGTCGCGGTTCTGCTCGCCGTTGGCTTCATTGTGCTTGCGGTCAAAGGAGACCAAGTCGCGCAGCGTGAAGCCGTCGTGTGCCGTGACAAAGTTGATGCTCGCGAGCGTTCCGCGCCCGGAGCCTGCAAACAAGTCACGTGAGCCAGCCAAGCATCCAGCCAAGCGAGCCACGGATTCACCGTGTCCACCAGCGTTCAGATGTCCACGGTCAGCCACCCAGAAGTCACGCACGGTGTCCCGGTAGCGGTCATTCCAGTCCGCGAATCCGCGTGGGAAGTGACCGGTCTGCCATCCGCCCATGGAGACGTCCCACGGTTCGGCAATAAGTTTGGTGTTTGCGAGCACGCTGTCCGCAAGCGCGGCCACCAAGAATGGGTGTCGCGGCGAGAAGTGGTGGTTCTCATCGCGAGCCAAGGACACGGCCAGGTCAAAGCGGAAACCATCGACGTGGTATTCCTCCACCCAGTACCGCAGCGAGTCCAGCGCCATGCGAATCACAGCAGGATCGGCGAAGTTCAAGGTGTTACCGCAGCCGGTGGTGTCTAGATAGCGGCCGTCGTGATCGTGACGGTAGTAGTGCGAATCGCCCAGCCCACGCCAGCACAGTGGCGGCTGGTCCTTGCCACCCTCGGCGGTGTGGTTGAACACAACGTCCATGACTACTTCAATACCGGCCGCGTGAAGGAGCTTGATCATGCCCTTGAGCTCGGCCTGCACCGCGTGCTGTCCCGCAGCTTGCGCGCTGGCGGAGGCGTACTCGGTGTGCGGCGCGAAGAAGCCCAGAGTGTTGTAGCCCCAATAGTTGGGCAGGCCCAGCTCCTGGAGGTGCTGCTCATCCGTGTGGAAGTGGATCGGCAGCAGCTGCACTGTGGTGACGCCCAAGGACTTCAAGTGCGAAATCATGGCATCGGACGCGAGCCCGGCGTAGGTGCCGCGCAAGTGTTCGGGCACGTCAGGGTGCAACTGTGTCATGCCCTTGACGTGAGCCTCGTAAATGACGGTTGTACGCCACGGCACGCGAGGTGCGATGTCCCCAGACCAATCAAAATCGGTAGAAACGTACTCGTTGACGTAAGCTGCGTCGTCGTAATCCTCATCCAAGGATTCAACACGCACAATGGCGCGGCCGTAAGGATCCAACAGGAGCTGGCCGCTCGACGGAAGCTCCGCGCCACCCTCCCAGAAGGCGTAACGGGCGCCAAAGCGCAGTTCAGGAACGATTCCGTGGAACACACCATCCGTGTTTTCCAGCAGCGGGAAGCGACGCCACTGGCCCGCCGGATCCGTGTACACAATGTCCAGAGCCTGCAAGCCGGGCGCGAACACGCTGACATTCACGGCGTCCATCACGCCGTGATCATGGAATTTTTGTACGACGCCGCGGCTCGGGTTAACGGGGCTAATCCCCAGTGGGTAGGGGCGTGAGTACTGCCCCTGCGCCTCCGCAATACTGAGCGCCGCTTCCTGACGAAACCTGATCATGCTTAGCCCTGGAAGCCACGCTTCCGCGCGACCTCATACAGTGAGATGCCCACGGCCATCGACGCGTTGAGCGATTCCGTGGAGGCGTGAATAGGGATGGAGACAATCTGATCGCAGTTCTCGGCGACAAGTCGGGACAAGCCCTTGCCTTCTGCACCCACCACGACGCACAACGGTTCGTTGGCGAGCGTGAGGTCCGGAAGGGAAACGGAACCGCCACCATCGAGGCCAATCACGAAGATGCCCTCTTCTTTGGCGTCCTTGAGCAGGTTGTTCAAGTTTGTTGCGCGAGCCACAGGAACTCGGGCTGCAGCACCGGCCGCGGTCTTCCACGCCGACGCGGTCATGCCAGCGGATCGACGCTCTGGGGTCAACACTGCGGTGCCACCGAAAGCGGCAACCGAACGAATGATGGCACCCAAGTTACGTGGATCGGTGATGCCGTCCAGCGCCACAAACAGCGGTGCCTTGCGCATGTAGCCCTTCTGCCACTTGACCATGGTCTCTGCCACGAGATCGTGTGCGTCAGGGTAGTTGTAGGGCGGGACCTGAAGCGCGAGGCCCTGGTGCACGGCGTCATCCGTCATGCGATCAAGCTCTGGCTTGCCGGTCTCCAGCACGGGGATACCGCGTTCTGCGGCGATCTTCAGCGCTTCGCGCACGCGATCATCCATCTGGACGCGCGTGGCCATGTAAAGAGCCTTCGCGGGGATGTCCGCGCGAAGTGCTTCAACTACCGAGTTGCGGCCGGTGACGAGCTCTTCAGAGCTGCGCAGGCGGCTAGAACGGTTGGTGGTGTGCTTCTGAGCGGCGCGGTCACGCAACATCTTCTCGCGGTGAGCCTTGTGATACTCGCGGTCTTCTGCCTTAGGCGTGGGACCTTTACCTTCGAGAGCCTTACGACCGTGCCCACCCGTACCGATGGTTGGGCCCTTTTTGTTCTTGCGAACGGCTCCGGGACGCCGGGTTGCGGACATGAGGTATTCCTTGCTTTCGAGGACTTCTTGAGTGTCACGTTACAGAAAAAGGCCGCCGACATGACAGACAGCGGCCTCAATTCTACAGTGGCCTAACCGCTGATACTCCAGCGCGCGCCACTGGCGGAATCCTCTATGACGATTCCGGCCGCAGCAAGCTGGTCACGAATCTCATCCGCGCGGGCCCAATCCTTGGATTCGCGAGCCTTCGCGCGCCGTTCCAGCTGCACTTGGATGAGCTTGTCCAGCGCGTCCGCTTCGGGGCTACCGGCCGTTGCGTCCTGAGCGTCATCCAGGCCGAGGGTCTGGGTCATCGCCATGGTCTGCTGAAGGGCGATGTCTGCGGTTTCGTGATCTCCGCTGGCCAGCGCCGAGTTGCCCTTGCGGACCGTCTCGTGAAGGACTGCGAGCGCTTGCGGCACGTTCAGGTCATCGTCCATGGCCTGACCGAACGCTTCGGGAACCGCAAAGTGGTGCAGGTCCAGATCAAAATCTGCGCCTGGCTTGACGTGGTGCACCGCGAAAAGCGCGTTGTTGACGAAGGTGTCGATGCGCTCAATGGCGGCGGCCGCTTCTTCGAGTGAGGTGGGGCGGTAATCCAGCATGGAGCGGTACTGCGCTTGGCCCAAGAAGTAGCGGGCCACTCGAGGCGTGGACTTCTCGATCATCTCTTCTGGGGAGATGGTGTTGCCGATGGACTTGGACATCTTCTCGCCCTCGAAGGTGACCATGCCGTTGTGCAGCCAGAAGTTCGCGAAACCGTGACCGGCCGCGGTGGCTTGAGCAAGTTCGTTCTCATGGTGTGGGAAGCGCAGGTCGAGGCCGCCGCCGTGAATATCGAACTGGGTGCCGAGGTACTTGGTAGCCATTGCGGAGCATTCGATGTGCCAGCCCGGGCGACCGCGGCCCCATGGGGACTCCCAGCTTGCCGTGAGTGGTTCGCCGTCCTTGTGGCCCTTCCAGAGCGCGAAGTCGCGGGCGTCCTTTTTGCCGCGAGGGTCTGCATCCGCGGCGCCCTGCATGTCGTCGATGTTTTGGCGGGTCAGCTGCCCATACTTGGGCCAGCTACGTACGTCGAAGTAGACGTCGCTGCTGCCATCGGTGGCGGCGTAGGCATGACCCTTGTCGATGAGGTCTTGGATCATTCGGTGCATTTCGCCGATGTGGCCGGTAGCGCGCGGCTCGTACGTGGGGCGGCGGACACCCAAGGTGTCATACGCCTTCTGGAATTCTTGCTCGAAGCGGTACGCGAGGCCGAACCATTCTTCGTCATCCAGGTACGGGTCCTCCACGTGGCTTTCGAAGCTCAGCGCGGACTTCTCGAGGATCTTGTCATCGATGTCCGTCACGTTGCGAACTACCGTGACCTTGTTGCCGCGGTACTCGAGCCAGCGCACCAGGATGTCAAAGACAATCGCGGAGCGGACGTGGCCGACGTGCGGCATGCCCTGCACCGTGGCGCCGCAGTAGTACAGCTTGACTTCACCTTCGGTGAGCGGCTGGAAGTCGCGGATGCTGGCGGTTTGGGTGTCATAGAATCTGATCGTCACCGCTCCAGTTTATGGCTTACCGCTGGTTCTTCCCGGCTAAACGGTCAGCTTGCGGGTGTTCGGTAGACCAGCGCCGTAGCGTACGCGGTGATTCCTTGAGCGTTTCCCTCATAGCCCAGTCCGTCCGATGTTGTGGCTGTGACCGTGACGGTGGCGCCGGCCGCATCGCTGAGTGCGCGGTTTGCTTCTTCGCGGCGGGGTCCAAACTTGGGCCGGTTTCCCACGAATTGGACGGCAACATTGCCGATCTCGAATCCGGCGTCCCGCACAATGCGCGCAGCTTCCTGCAGTAGCCGAACGCCGGAGGCACCCTTGAATTCCGGGCGCGAGGTCCCGAAGTGAGTCCCCAAATCCCCCACGCCTGCGGCTGAAAACAGTGCGTCACACGCTGCGTGCGCTACGGCGTCTCCATCCGAGTGCCCACTCAAGGCGCGCTCGCCCGGCCACTCCAGTCCGGCAAGCCACAAGTTCCGTGGCGTTCCTTGCCCTTCGGGGAGCTCCAGCGCGTCCTCGAAGGCATGCACGTCCACACCGATTCCTACCAACGGAATAATCACTTGTTTCCTCTTTCCAAGAATCGAACCATCGTGAGGTCGTGAGCGGTGGTGACTTTGAGAGCTTGTTGTTCGCCGTCAATGACGCGCACGGGTTTGCCGAGGAGCTCAAAGAGCATCGCCTCATCCGTCGCGGCTTCGCGCTGCTGCGTACTCCACCCCTCCAACACGGCATAAGCCGCGACCAGAGCCTCTCGCGCGAATCCTTGGGGCGTTTGAATAGCTCGCAACACGGAGCGGTCCACGGTTTCCTCCACGATCCCCGCGATGCTGACCCGCTTCGTGGTGTCCACGACCGGCAGCCCAGGGATCACGGCGTCCTCCCCGTCATCGAGGGACGCAAGCACCCGCTCGAAGAGGGACGACGACGCAAGCGGACGTGCGGCGTCGTGCACCAGGACATTCTGCGCACCTTCCGCAAGCCGCACGCCGTTGAGGACCGATTCGGTGCGGGTGGCCCCGCCCTCGGTCACAGATAAGCGGTAGTGATGCTCGCGCGCGAAATTCTCGATGAGGCGGCGGAAGTCCGGCCGTTGCGGCGGGAGCACAGCGATCAGCCGCACGTCCTCGCGGCGCAAGAAGGCATCGGCAGAACGCAGCGCAGTTTCGAGCATGGTGTGCTCGCCGATAGGTACCTCGGCTTTGGGGATGCCGTAGCCCAAGCGGGTGCCCTGGCCGGCTGCCACCATAATGACGGCGATGCGCGCAGGTGTTTCCGGGGCCGGAGGAATTGGCTGATCAGTCACGGATCCATCCTATGAGTGCCGCGCGTGAGCGCTGGGCACCATCGGAGCCGTTCTCAGCGAGGGAAGCTTAAAGACGTGGATGTAGCAAAGCGGCGGCCCTTCGACGTGGAGTCGAATGGGCCGCCGCTTGCAGCTAGAAATCTATTTAGACGTTCGCTACGCGATCAGAGGCAAGTACCTCGTCAAGCATGGCTTCTGCCTGATCTTCTTCAACCTTCTTGGCAAGCGCCAATTCGGAGATCAAGATCTGGCGTGCCTTGGAGAGCATGCGCTTTTCGCCTGCGGAAAGTCCGCGGTCAATGTCGCGGCGCCATAGGTCGCGAACAACTTCGGCGACCTTGATGACATCGCCGGAAGCAAGCTTCTCAACATTTGCCTTGTAGCGGCGCGACCAGTTGGCCGGCTCTTCAGTGTGCTCGGCGCGGAGTACGTCAAAAACGTGCTCAAGGCCCTTCTGACTCACAACATCGCGAACGCCGACCAAGTCAACGTTCTCGGCGGGGACCTCAATGGTCAAATCACCCTGAGCCACCTTCAGTTTGAGGTACATCTTCTCCTCGCCCCGGATGGTGCGCATCTTGATCTCCTCGATCATTGCTGCACCGTGGTGCGGGTAAACTACGGTCTCGCCAACCTCAAATACCATGTGGTTTTTCCCCTTTCCCAGAGTCAATCTTACCACAAATGTGACGCGACCACCGGCGCGTTGACTCGCCAAAAGAGCTTGACAGCACCATAATTCCGCTCTACGCGCGATTTTCTACCCGTGTGACGTGGCTCGCTCGAAGCGTCAAAATCCCACTTCAATATCTGTTTTGGGGCGTCTAAGTATTAGGCTAAGGCGAGGACCGCACCCTGAAATCAATGAGGAGACTTCGACGTGAAGATCGGATCGAGTAAGTTTGGCCGCCGCGCCGTTGCACTGAGCGCCACCGCGCTGATCGCCGTTGGAACTGCAGGTTGCGGTGCCATCAACCAGCAGGCCACTGAGCTGACCTACGCTGCTTCCGATGGAATCGTGGTGAACGTTGGCGATTTGAAGCTTCGCAACTTCTTGCTCGTGACCAACGATGCTGATTCTGAGGCTCGTTTCTTGGGTTCCATCATCAACGACACCGATCAGGCTCAGACCTTGACCGTGTCCTTGGACTCCGGCAACACCACGTTCGAGGTGGAGCCGAAGACCTCACTCAAGCTTGAGGATGAGGAAAACGCTACGACCGTTGCTAGCACGGGCACCATTCCGGGCGAGCAGGTTGACGCCACCCTCGAGGCTGAGGGCGAGTCCTCCAACGTTGCCATTCCTGTGGTGAACGGCGTGCTTGATGAATACCGCGAGTACATCCCCGGCGGCTTCGATGAGGCAACCGTTGAGCACCTCGAAGAGCACTCTGAGGAATCCGCTACTGAGTCGGAAGAGACTCATTAAGCGCTCCCCCGCACTTTTTTAGTACGACGCCGCAGCCCGGCAAAGATTCTGAGCTGCGGCGTCGTTTTTATTTGGGTAAGCAAAAAAATTATTCTTGCGCTCCTGCAATGAGTTTCTCTGTGGTTACGACATCAGCGGTGCGACCAGGAGCGGTTTGAAAGCTCCAGTACAAGTTGGTGTGGCTTATGACCTTGTCAGGTTCGGGGGCACCCCATTCGGAGAGGTCCTCTGTGGTGTGGGCGTCGCTCACCAGGCTCACGTCATAGCCGCGGGTGAAGGCGCCGTGGATAGTGGAACGAATGCACGCGTCGCTTTGAGCGCCAGCAACAACTAGGTGGGAGATTCCTGCTTTCGTTAGGACGTCTTCCAGATTTGTCGCTTCGAAAGAATCGCCGTGGGTCTTGTGAACAATGGCCTCTCCCGCTTGCGGGGATAGCTCATCCACAATCTCCCAAACGGTCGACTCCAAAGGCAATTCTTCGCTGGAATGCTGCACCCAGATCACTGGGTTACTCTGCTCGCGGGACCACTCCACAAGCTGCTGGATGCGTCCCACCACCTCATCCGAATGGACGGAAGAAGCCATGACGCCCTTCTGGACGTCGATCACCAACAGTGCGGTGTTCTCGCGGTTTTCAAGGGTGGACATGCGTCCCCTTTCGACGGTGGGTAGGAGCCAAGCCTGAACGACTAGCTCCCACACTTACACGTCAAACTTATAGCCCAGTCCGCGCACTGTCACGAGGTGCTTAGGGTTGGAGGGATCCGCTTCGATCTTGGAGCGCAGACGCTTAATGTGCACGTCCAAGGTCTTGGTGTCCCCCACGTAATCGGAGCCCCAGACGCGGTCAATGAGTTGTCCACGCGTGAGGACGCGGCCGGTGTTGCGCAAGAGCATTTCGAGCAGTTCGAATTCTTTGAGCGGAAGGGAAATGGTCTCCCCGTACGCGCTCACGGTGTGGCGCTCCACGTCCATGCGGACCGGGCCGCCCTGGACCGTATTGGAGATGAGTTCTTCCGGTTCGCCCTGGCGTCGCAGCACGGCGCGAACGCGAGCAACGAGCTCGCGGGCGCTGTACGGTTTGGTCACGTAGTCATCGGCACCCAGCTCGAGGCCCACGACCTTATCAATCTCAGAGTCTTTAGCCGTCAGCATGATGACGGGAACGTTGGAGCGCTGACGCAACTGGCGGCACACTTCCGTGCCCGGCTGACCTGGCAACATCAGGTCAAGAAGAACTAGGTCTGCACCGACGCGGTCGTACTCGACGATGGCGTCGTTTCCGTTGTCCACGACCTGGACTTCGAAGCCTTCTTTTTCCAACAAGTAAGAGAGCGGGTCGCTCAACGACTCTTCATCTTCAACTACCAAGATGCGGGTCATGGCCTGCCTCCTTCGTCTGGGGCACTGAGCGTGCCTTTGATTTCGGCCCCTTTACCTTGAGGCACTCCTGCATCCTCCAACTCAGGAAGACGCACCGTAAACGTTGATCCGCTATTGATTTGGGACCATACCGTAACTTCCCCACCGTGGTTGGACACCACGTGCTTGACGATGGACAAGCCCAAGCCGGTTCCGCCTGTTTGGCGATCGCGCGCTTCATCCACCCTATAGAAGCGTTCAAAGATGCGTTCTTGTTCCTCCACAGGGATTCCGGGCCCGCGGTCCGTGACCGAGACCTGCACCAGAGAATCTTTCACGCGCACACCTACGCCTACCGCGGTGTCCTCTGGGGAGTAACGGATGGCGTTGTCGATCAGATTCTTGAAGGCCGTGGTGAGAAGTTCTTGGTCGCCGAACACCATGGCCGGCTCCTTGGCCAAGCCCATGCTCAACGTAATGTTTTTGTTGTCCGCGGTGAGCTTGGTGCGGTCCACGGCCTCGGCGACTACATCGTTGATGTCCACTGGCTTGCCCTGAACCACCACGTTGGTTCCTTGGAGGCGGGAGAGTTCAATAATGTCTTGAACCAGCGCCTTGAGCCGGGCGGACTCTTTCTGAAGGCGTCCTGCGAAGCGGCGAATGGCGACTTCATCTCCGGCTGCGTCGTCCATCGCTTCACCTAGCAGCATGATGGCGCCGACGGGCGTCTTGAGCTCATGGGAAACGTTCGCCACAAAGTCCGTGCGGATTGCTTCAGTACGCGTGATTTCGGTGCGGTCATCAGCAAGCAACAAGATGAATTCATCACCGAGTGCGGCCACGCGCACGTGCACCACAATGGTGCCCTGCCCCAGGGGTCCCCGGGACAGTTCAAATTGCTTTTCTTCAATGACACCGTGGGCGCGAACTCGGTGGGCAAGTTCTACGAGCTCTGGGTGAACCAGAGTGTGTCCACGCACCAGTCCATACGCGTAGGCTGAGGGGTTTGCGCGGACGACGCCGTCAATCTCATCTACCACCACAAAGGCGCGACCCACAATGGAGAGAACTTCGATGGATCCGGGAGGCAATTCCGCCTCAACCTTCTCCGCCAATAGCGAGCGCCGATTCTGAGATTCTCGATACGCGCTCATTCCGGCAACACCAATGGCAAGCCCAATAATGCCCGCGATAAGCATTAATATGATGTCGTCCACCCCAGTAGCGTACCGGCTTTTCACTTCCTGAACCGCAAGAATTAACCTCTGCGACCACTCGTTAACGGGGCGTTCACCAAGTCTTCCCTTGGGGTTCATCTAGTAATGTCAGTGTTGCGAAGTAGCGAGGCAGCGGACTGTGAGTCTTTTGCTGCCTCTTCCAATGAAAGGAAGAATCGTGCGCGAAGTATTTCAGGCTGAGCTGAAGTCCATTGGTGACGAACTGATCCAAATGTCCAAGCTGGTTGCTGAAGCAATGGAGCGCGCCTACGCCTCCTTTGAAACTGCAGATACGGATATTGCCCAAGAGGTTATCGCCGCTGACCAGCGTATTGACTACCTCCAGAACTCCCTCGATGAGCGAGCTATCGACGTCCTCGCGCTCCAGGGCCCCGTCGCCTCGGACTTGCGTATGATCGTCGGTTCCCTGCGTATGTCCGCTTCTTTGGAGCGCATGGGTGACCTTGCTCGTCACATCGCGCAGCTCACCCGTTTGCGTTACCCCAACCAGGTTGCTCCAGCCCGTCTTGTAGACACGTTCAAGGAAATGGCTCGCTTGGACATCGAGATTGCTCACAAGGTGACGCAGTTGCTCGAGACCCGCGACCTCACCATTGCTAGCGAAATCATCGCGTTGAACACCAGCGTTGACAAGCTCCACGCTTCTGTTTTCCGCGCCGTCGCCGAAGCCGAATGGGCCGAGTCCGCACCGGTGACCGCCGATGCAACCCTGACCAGCCGTTACTTCGAGCGTTACGCTGACCACGGCGTCTCCGTAGCTCGCAAGGTGAACTACTTGGTGACCGGCGAATGGGATCCAGAGCTCAGCGCGGCTCTCGACCAGGACTAATTAGTCCCGAACCGTCCACATGGTTGCGTAGCACTCTAGATATTTGTTGGCCCTGGGCTCCTTGAGGAGTCTGGGGCCAACCTTTTAAGTTCGTTCTCGACGCAAAGCTCCGTCTCAACACCTGAGGGCAAAAGAGAGCAGACGCCCGCGAAGTCCCCCAACAACCGACCGGCTTACGCCGGTGCTTCGTGGATTTACCTCGCGAGCGTCCGCAGTTTTTAGGTACTCTTCGCATCCTCAGATGCAAGAGTCCAAGTGTTAGTGCTTGCCCTGGTTGGCGACAGCGGTAATTGCTTCCGCTGCTGCATCCGGGTCCAAGTACTTGCCTGGGCCAGTGGGACGGAAGTCCTCATCCAATTCGTAGACCAGCGGGATGCCGGTAGGAATGTTCAGGCCGGCGATATCGTCATCAGAGATGCCGTCGAGGTGCTTCACGAGCGCGCGCAGCGAGTTGCCGTGCGCGGTCACCAATACCGTCTTGCCTGCGGCGAGGTCAGCCTTGATGTTCTCTTCCCAGTATGGAAGCATGCGCTCGAGCACGTCCTTAAGGCACTCGGTGCGTGGGGCGTCGCCGCCCAGGTCTGCGTAGCGAGGATCGCCGATCTGGGAGAACTCGGAGTCGTCGGCGAGCGCTGGTGGTGGGGTGTCGTACGAACGGCGCCAGACCATGAACTGCTCTTCACCGAACTCGTCGCGGATCTGAGTCTTGTCCTTGCCCTGCAGCGCGCCGTAGTGGCGTTCGTTGAGGCGCCATGAACGGTTCACCGGGATCCACGAACGGTCCGCTTCTTCGAGGGCCAGGTTCGCGGTGATGATGGCTCGCTTCAAGAGCGAGGTGTGAAGAACGTCAGGAAGCAGGTCGGCTTCGCGCAAGAGCGCACCGCCGCGCGTTGCTTCGTTTCGGCCTTTTTCGGTCAGCGTCACGTCATACCAACCGGTGAAAAGGTTCTTTTCATTCCACTCGGACTGGCCGTGACGGAGCAAGATCAACGTATGAGTCATGTCCTCATCCTAAAATGGTCGCCGTGGTGCGCAAAGCAGAAAGACTCAGTAAGGACACACATGTCGGCGCGCCCGTAGGAAATGTCACGCGCGGCACCACGCACCCGCACCGCATGCGGAGGGTGGATCGTTGGCTCACTGGCACCCACAGCGCACTCTTGCGCGGCACCCCTTCACCCCTCGCAGTGGATCTGGGTTTTGGCGCTTCCCCTGTCACAACGCTCGAGATGTTTGAAGCTATTCGCGCTATCAATCCCACCGCCCACGTGACCGGCTTGGAGATCGAAAAGGATCGTGTGCTGTTGGCGCAGCAGTCAGCGCGCGAGGGCCTCGATTTCGCGGTGGGCGGCTTTGAGCTAGCCACTGCGCAGCGCCCGCTGGTGGTGCGCGCGTTCAACGTGCTGCGGCAGTATCAAGAGGACGACGTCGCCGCGATCTGGACGCGGATGACAGCCCGGTTGGCTCCGGGCGGGTTAGTCATTGAGGGCACGTGTAACGAGATTGGTCGGGTGGCGACCTGGGTTGCGTTGCGTGAGGGTGGCCCGGAGTCGTTGACGATTGCGATGCGCTTTGGTTCCTTTGAGCTACCGTCCGACGCCGCCGAACGACTCCCGAAAGCTCTTATCCACCGCAATGTTCCCGGGGAGCGCATTCATGAGTTCCTCAAGGCCTGCGACGACGCGTGGCTGGTTGCCGCTCCAGTCGGCGCTTTTGGGGCGCGGCAACGGTGGATTCGCATGTGCGAATCCTTGAAAAATCAGGGATGGCCGATCATCGGTGGGGTGACGCGGTGGCGCCTTGGAGAACTGACGGTCGCTTGGGACGCCGTACGAGCGGATTAGTAGTGCTGGCGGACTAGTAGTTGTAGTACCCGCCGCGGCCGCTCACTGCGGGACGGACGTCAGCGAGGTAGACACAAGCGATGCAGGCGCCCACAAGCTGGAAGATCCCGCCAGGCGAGAACAGCCCCAGAAGAGTGGCGAACGTGGCGGCAACCGTGAGACCGGTCCAGAAACCCTTGGTGCGCTTGCCTTCTTGAGCGAAGCGAGCTGCTGGGCGCATGAGGCAGTCCACGAGCGACCACAAGGCTAGGCCGAGGGCTACGATCGCGAGAGCGAGCAACAAGTAGTATTCGAAAAGGAGAGCTAGAGCCACAGCACCAGTCTAGGCAGTTCCCGCCGAATGTGTGCGAAGACCTAGCTAGACGCGCGAAGCGCCTGATCCAGGTCCAGCCACAAATCGTCGACGTTCTCAATTCCGACGCTCAACCGCACCATATTGTCCGCAACGGAATCGGGCTCGGAAGCGTGGCGGCGTCGTCGTTCTGCAAGGGACTCCACCCCACCCAAACTGGTAGCCGGGGTCCATAACTGCAAGGCCTGCAGGAACCGTTCCGCAGCCTCAGCCCCGCCCTTGACATAGATTCCGAGGACCGCACCGAAACCGCTCATCGTGGCTCTGGCGCGCTCGAATCCGGGGTCGGAGGGCAGGCCCGGGTAGCGGACCGAGTCGAGGTTGGGGTGTCCCTCGAGACGTCGTGCGAGCTCGCCCGCAGTGGCCATCGCCTTCTCCACGCGAACGGACAGCGTGCGCAAACCACGTAGGGCAAGCCACGCCTCA
Source organism: Neomicrococcus aestuarii (assembly GCF_014201135.1). Taxonomy (NCBI): domain Bacteria; kingdom Bacillati; phylum Actinomycetota; class Actinomycetes; order Micrococcales; family Micrococcaceae; genus Neomicrococcus; species Neomicrococcus aestuarii. The sequence goes on from NZ_JACHDR010000001.1 coordinate 1,196,506, forward strand.
AACGGACCGGGAATGGCGCCCTGAAGCGTGCGTTCGCCGTGCAGGCGCTTGCGGATCTCGGGGTCGGCGCAAACGATGGCGCCAAGGATGACGTCCGAGTGACCGGACAGGAACTTCGTCACCGAGTGAACCACCACGTCAGCGCCCTGGGTGAGGGGCTGTTGAACGAGCGGGGTGGCGAACGTGTTATCCACGATGGTCAGGATGCCGCGCTCTTTTGCGGCGCTCGCAAGGGCGGCAATGTCAGCGACTTCGAGCATGGGGTTCGTGGGGCTCTCGATCCACAGCACGTCGGCGCCATCGAGCATGGCAACGGTAGCGTCGGTATCCGCGATGGGCCCGATCCGCACCGAGAAGTGGCCAGCCTTCTCCTTCTGCTGCGCCAACGAGAGCGTGCCGTTGTACGCCGTCTGCGGGAGCACAATGGTGCCGCCGAGCGGAACTAAGTTGAACGCCGCCGCGATCGCCGCCATGCCCGACGCATACAAAAGCGCCGCAGAGCTGGCTTTTTCGAGCGTCCCCAGCGCCTCCTCGAACGGATCCCACGTGGGGTTGGAGAAACGCGCATACACGCGCTCGTCCGCGCCGGGAGTCAGCGCGCCCACATAGGTGGACGTCATGGTGATGGACGGGTTTACCGGCGCATCGAGTTCGTGAGGCGGGCGTCCCAACGAGACAACGAGGGACTCCGGCGACAACTCAGGGTTCTGCATGCCGCCAGAATACTTCAAGTTTTTTGTGGTCCGGTTGTGGACAAGCCGGGCGGCCCGGGTATTGACCGATAGTCTGTAAGGGTGCACACTGGCGATCCTGCTTCTTCCAGCGCGGATGCATCTCTGACGGATGCCCGCGACAACTCCTCCACCACTGCGGCCTCTGCGCGCCGCGGCATGTTCATTGTCTTTGAAGGTGGAGACGGCGCCGGCAAGTCCACGCAGGCCGCCCTACTGGCTGCCAGCTTGGAGGCCATGGACCGCCACGTACTGCGAACCCGCGAGCCCGGCGGCACTGTGGTGGGCGAAAAGCTTCGTGGTCTGATCTTGGATCACGGTAATGGCACGGTGGATGCGCGCACCGAGGCGCTCATGTTCGCGGCTTCACGCGCCGCTCACGTCGAACAGGTTCTGCGCCCCACCTTGGCTGAAGGCACGGACATTATTTGTGACCGCTACATCGACTCGTCCGTGGCCTATCAAGGCGTGGGTCGCGGGTTGGGCACGGACAAGGTCTTGGCGTTGAACACATGGGCCACTTCCGGTCTGGTTCCAGACCTGACCGTGGTGCTGGACATTGATCCGGTGGCCGGTCGCGCGCGTCGCCTTCGCGATAACGCCACCGAGGACCGGCTGGAGTCCGAACCGGATGACTTCCACGCGAGTATCCGCAACGCTTTCCTGGATCTGGCCGCGGCCGCCCCAGAGCGGTATCTGGTCCTCAACGCCCTCGATGACTCCGTGACACTTGAGAAGAAGGTTTTCGCGCGAGTGAAAGAGTTCCTCTCCACGCATGCGTCCAAGGTCAGCACGCCGTGAGCGTCTGGGATGACCTACCCGGCCAAGAGCACGCGGTAGAACAACTTCGGCGGGCCGCAGAGAGCGGCTCCCCCACTCACGCGTGGCTCATGACCGGTCCGCCCGGATCGGGACGTTCCAACGCCGCCCGAGCGTTCGCCGCGGCGCTTCTCTGCGAGCGCGGCACCGGATGTGGAGAATGCCACGCCTGCCGGACCGTGTTGGCCGATTCCAACCCGGACGTCACCACCGTGGTCACCGAGAACGTCACCTACATGATCGAAGACGTCCGCGAGCTCATCACCAAAGCTCAAGACCGCCCGGCCTCGGGCGCTTGGCGCGTCATCATCATGGAAGACGCCGATCGCATGACCGAGCGCACCACCAACGTGCTGCTCAAGGCCATCGAGGAGCCACCACCGCATTCGGTATGGATCCTGTGCGCTCCCAGTCCCGCCGACGTGCTCGTGACCATTCGTTCGCGTTGCCGCAACGTGAACCTACGCGTGCCCAGCCGTGAATCCGTCACCGAACTGTTGATCCGCCGCGACGGGCTCTCCCCCGAACAAGCCGACTTCGCAGCCCGCGTCAGCCAAGGCCACATCGGTATTGCCCGCCGCCTCGCACGCTCCGAAGAAACACGGAAGCGTCGTGAAACCACCGTCAGAATTCCGTTTGCTTTGAAGTCGGCGTCCGACGCCGTCCGTGCAGCCGGCACCCTCGTAGACCTTGCCACCGCTGAGGCGACGTCCTCCGCAGATGATCGCGCAGCCGAGGAAGAACGCGGACTCCGCACCGCGTTCGGCATCGAAGCGGACGCCACCATTCCGCCGCAGCTGCGCTCGCAGTTCAAGAACATCGAAGAGACTCGCAAGCGTCGCGCTCGCCGTGGCATCCACGACTCTTTGGACCGCTCGCTGTTAGATGTTGCCACCGTGTACCGGGACATTCTCACGTTGCAGCTCGACACCAACGAAGAGCTCATCAACGAGCACTTGCGGGATCAGTTGCAGGATGTTGCGAACCGTTCGAGCGCCACGGACACCCTCGCGCACATTGACGCGATCTCCTTGGCTCGCCACCACATCACGTCCAACGTGAACCCGCTCATGGCGGTCGAGGCCATGATGGTCTCCCTGATTTCTCAGCACTCCACCTATTCGACCTCGCAAGGAGTCCGCTCGTGACCAAGACCCGCGTGAAACTGGCCGCCCTGATCGGAAGCGTGACGCTCGCGCTGACCGCGTGCGTGCCCGGTTCTTCGAACGGCTCCTCGTCCGCTAGCGGAAGCGGCGCGTCCGCCACGGCTACTACGACGACGCAAGCTGCGGCGTCGTCATTGCCTGCGGCCCCCGCTGGGCTTGAGGATTACTACGGCCAGCAGCCCGAATGGGAGAAGTGCGGGAATCTGGAGTGCGCGAACGTTGAAGTGCCGCTCGATTACAAGAACCCTGCTGGCGAGCGCATTTCCATCGCCGTCAACCGCTTGAAGGCCACTGATACGGCGCAAGGCTCGATCATCATCAACCCGGGTGGTCCAGGCGCTTCCGGCGTGGATCTGGTGGCCTCCGGTAGTGCCATGTTTAGCGAGACGTTGAAGAAGAATTTCAACGTGGTGGGTTTTGACCCGCGCGGAATTTCGCGTTCCGAAGCCGTGGAATGTCTGACGGATGCGGAACGGGATGAAGCTGCCACGGATAACACCGAGCCGGAGAACACCACCGCCTACATGGACTTCGTGGAGGACTCCGTCAAGGAATACACGGCCAAGTGTGCGGAGAAGTCCAGCAAGATTTTGGGTTTCGTGGATACGGCAAGCTCCGCGCGTGATCTGGATATTTTGCGCGATGCCCTCGGTGATTCCAAGCTGAACTATTTAGGCTATTCCTACGGCACCAAGCTGGGCGCCACCTACGCCGGCTTGTTCCAAGAGAACACCGGCAAGCTGGTGCTGGACGGCGCCATGGATCCTTCGCTGAACGAAAGCGAAATTACTATCGGCCAGGCCAAGGGCTTCGAGAACGCCATCACCGCGTACCTTGAGGACTGCTTGTCTGATGCGGCTAGTTGCCCGTTCGAAGGTTCCGTGGACGATGCCCGCGAACAGCTGATCTCGGTGATCGATTCCGTGATTGAGCAGCCAATTCCGACGAACATGGACCGTGAAGTGTCCGTGACGCAGTTCGTCAACGGCTTCATCACGCCGTTCTATGAGGATTCCTTGTGGCCGCTACTTTCGCTGGCGCTCACGGACATCATCAACGATGACAACGGTGACAACATCTTGGCGCTCGCCGATGCTTCGGCCGGCCGCGAGGACAACGGTACGTACAACGGCAACCAAGAGGACGCGTTCAACGCCGTGAACTGCTTGGATTACCCGCGCGGGGCAACCCGTGCGCAAATGAGCGCCGAGTACGACGAGCTCGTGGAAGCCTCCCCCGTGCTGGGTCGATTCTTGGCCTTCGGCGGGTTCATGTGTAACAACTGGCCTGTAGAAGCAACGAACACCCCGGCCCCTGCCTCAGCGGATAACGCCGCCCCGATTGTCATCATCGGCACCACCGGCGACCCAGCCACCCCGTACGAATGGTCGAAGTCGCTCAACGAGCAGCTAAAGACCTCCGTCCTGGTCACCTACGAGGGCGAAGGCCACACCGCCTACGGCCGCTCCAACCCGTGCATCACGGACGCCGTCGACACGTACTTCGTAGAGGGCACCGTGCCGCAGGACGGGCTGACCTGCTAAAGCGCTAACGCGTTCTAACGTCGATGTCGATTTACGCTGCGCCTGCGGAAGTAAACCGTTCGTAGGCCAGCTCCAACAGATCTTTACGCGGTTGCTCTTTCTTATTTTCCGGTAGCTTCATGAGCTTATTGTTGTGCAGCTCTTTTAGTCCGTGCTGCAGCATCGGCCCGTCGATCTCTTCCAAGAGATCCGGCCGGATCTTCACTACGAAGTCCGGTGTGACGCCGAGAATGTTTGAATCGAAAGCGGCGTGGTGAATCTTGCACAGCGCCATCCCGTTGACCACAGAGGCGATTCCAACATCATGCCGATCCGGCATGATGTGTGCCGCATCAAGAAGCTGGTAGTGCCCCAGGTTGCAGACCGCGCACCGGGTCTCGTAGGCACGCAGCACGGACGCCCGGAAGACGGGCTGGTGCAATCGTATGGTTGTCTCGGTACGTAAGTAGCGCCGCATGGTTTCTTGGATGGGGCTTTCCTGGCCCACGACGTCCGGGATGATGGCCGAGGCGTCCATCGGTGCCACCACGAATCTCTGTAAGTGTGCCTCTTCGTCCACTAAAAACACTGGGGCAACTACTTGGTACCTTGCTGGCGCGCGACCAATTCCCACAAACCAGATCATCGGCATCTGACGTTGCATGGATGTCCGCAGAGCCACATTTGTGAAGAGGAACGGATCGTCCCCTTCCCACATGTACCGAGGCAGACCGTCTTGACCAATCTCGTCCTCATAGGGACGCTCTTTTCCCGGTTCGCGGAAGGTGGTCACGATGGTCAGTGCACCTTCAAAACCTTTGGGTCGCCAGATCCCGCGTGACTGATCGATGAGCCGAAACTTCTCGCCCTCGAATCTGAACTCGGCGATTTCCTCGCGTGTCAGGGGAAGCCGGCCGTTGTCCGTGACCATGGATAACCATTCGATGGCTTCGAGACGAAGCTTGCTTTCTCTGTCCCCGGAGTTCGCCACCGTTCACCTTTTCAAAAACTCACATGCTGCCACTTCAAACACGCAAAACGTCCAACTGCCGGCAGCTTATCCCGTTTTGACCGAACTGCCCAGGGTCAAGTAAAGTTATTTCTCGCGGCCACGGCCGCTCAGCCCCAATAGCTCAGTCGGTAGAGCGTTTCACTCGTAATGAAAAGGTCGCCAGTTCGATTCTGGCTTGGGGCTCCATAGAAACCCCGGGATAGCGAACGGATCCCGGGGTTTCGACCTTTAATCAGCCAACTACTTTGTTACGTCTTCGACGAAGTGCGGAAGACTTTAAGACAACGGCTTGAGCTGGGCAAACACCGCGTTGATGAGCTCCTGAGAATCCACGCAGTAGAGCGTGGCACCCAGAATCTGGTGCGACTCCGCATCCACCAAGAACTTGATGAGTCCGCGAGGGTCCCCCACAATCTTCGGACGCGGCATGACCGCGATAGAAGCCACCGGCACCGACGTCACCAGAACGGAACGGCCGGATTGTCGCGCCTCAGTTTCGCTCAAACCCACGGAAGCCAGCGGCCTGGTCAAGAAAGGTTCCGGCGTACTCAGTCATAGAAAAACGATACCCCTCCCAGTCAGCGCTAGTTAGCGCCCGGGAGGGGTATCGATCAGCTACGAGGTTTACTCGAAGTTAGCCGTCAGCGGGTCAGCGCCCACGCGTCCGGCGGTGTCCTTATCCAGGGCATCGATCAGCGCGATGTCCTCAGCGGACAGCGTCACGTTCACGGCTTCGAAGTTCTCGCGGATGCGGGCTGAAGTGACGGACTTTGGAATGACCACGAAGCCCTTCGCAAGGTGCCACGCGATGACAACCTGCGCCGGGGTAGCGCCCACGCGGGCACCGATTTCGGCGAAGACTGGCTCGTCCAAAAGGCCCTTTCCGGAGCCGAGCGGCGAGTAGGACTCGTGCAGGATATTGTGCTTGGCTTCGTACGCTGCGATCTCGCGCTGCTGGAAGTGCGGGTGCGTCTCAAGCTGGTGGATGACCGGAGAAACTCCGGTCTCGGCGACGATTTCATCGAGCGCTGGGATCGAGAAGTTGGAGACGCCGATGGACTTCACGCGGCCCTGCTTCTGCAGTTCCACGAGCGCCTTCCACGTTTCCACGTGCTTGCCCTTGGCCGGAACCAGCCAGTGAATCAAGAGCAGGTCAAGGGTATCGAGACCCAGACGCTCCATGGAGGCGTCGAACGCACGGAGGGCGTTGTCATAGCCGTGGTCTGCGTTCCAGATCTTGGTGGTGATGAAAAGTTCTTCAGGGGAAAGACCGGATGCCTTGATGGCACGGCCTACGCCTGCTTCGTTTCCGTAGATGCGTGCGGTGTCGATGTGGCGGTAGCCAGCTTCGAAAGCCTCGGTAACGACGCGCTCGGCGACGTCATCTTGGACCTGCCACACGCCAAAGCCCAACTGGGGAATGGTGTTGCCGTCGGAGAAGGTGAGTTTGGGGGATGTAATTTCACTCATTCGTTCATCATGCCACCGCGGCGAGCTTCGCTTCCGCGCGCTCCACACCGTCCGTGACGGCAGCGACGCGCCTGCGCACGCTCGCGGCTGGCCCACTTTCCGCGGATTCCTGCGGATCTAGTACGACGACGCCGCTCGATTTTTGCAGGAAAGCCATCGCAAGTGCCTGGGCGGCTTGGGCGAGGTCGTTCGCAGTATGCGAAAGTTCGCGGTGAATTTCCACGCCGGGACCGGGGATATTGTTCTCCTCGCTGGGCCACAGCTCTTGAGCGCGGACGCAAATGGCGCGCACGCTCGGCAAAACATCAACGCATTCGTTGGCTAGGGACACCATGGCGTTGTGGAATTCGGCGTTCTCTTCGGTAAATGCTTCCTGCTCCAGGATCTGGTGGAAGCGGTCTAACGCTCGCACGTACCGATCGTGGGCGCGGCGCCATACTCCGTTGCCGAGCTCTTTCGCTTCCCGCCGATTCGCTCGCCATGTGCCGAAAATTCCACGTGCCATGCCCTCAAGCATTCCACGAGCAACGGTGCGGTCTGAAACTGAGAAAACACATCGGGCCTCACTTCGTAGTATCCGAAGTGAGGCCCGAGTTAATGCGAGTGATATTTGATTATGGCTGACGCACAGGCAATTCTGCGGGATTTAGCAGCATCGGCCTTGCGGGTTATCGTCCTGCCACTTGTTGTAATCCCGCCACCACTGGCGTTCGCTCACGGGAGGCTCGTCCGGGTGGTGCTTGGAATGGTGCTCCAAATACCTCTTGTACTTGTCCCCGCCCAAGACGCCCTCGAAGTAATCGGAGAGCGCTTTGGCACCCGAAACAAGCTGCGTGGCGCTTCCGCGGAAGAGCTCGCTAACCGTCATGATGAACCTCCTAGAATCTGATCTCCCGTGGTGTGCGGGATTCACAGCAATTACGTGATCGCTCGTTAGTGCTTTGCCCGAGTTGGCTGCAGTTCGGCGGGAAGATTGGCCCACTGCTTCTCGAGTTCCTTCTCCGCAGGGCTGGAAATCACACCAGCTGGTGCGTAGATGCGGGACTCCACTACGGGATCTTCGGTTTCATCGCCGCGACCGTTCGGGAAGCTGCGGATGGTAGCGATGATGGCCGTGACAATCACGGTGAGCGTCAGCACCAAGAAGATGATCGAGAGCGTGCCCTGGACCGTGGTGTTGCGGACCACGGCTTCCATGGCTTCTACGGTCTTGGCGGTGCCGAAGCTTTCCTTGCCCTCATCGAGCGCCTTGCGGAAGGCAGCATTTTGCGCCCAGTAACCAATAGCCGGAACCGGCGAGAAGATCTTGTAGAGCGAGGCCACGGTGGTGACAACGGTCGCGAAGACCAGCGGAACAATAACCACCCAGAGGTGCTTGAAGTTGCCGCGGCGAGCCACGATGGTCATGACAACTGCGAGCGCGAGCGCCGCCAACAACTGGTTAGCGATACCGAAGAGCGGGAAGAACGTGTTGATGCCGCCGAGCGGATCGGTGACGCCGAGGATCAGGATGTAACCCCAACCAGCTACCATCAATGCGGTACAAATCCATGCACCCAGTCGCCATGAGGTGTCCTTGAACTTCGGGATGAAGTTGCCGAGGGCATCCTGGAGCATGAAGCGGGCAACACGAGTTCCAGCGTCCACAGCGGTGAGGATGAACAGCGCCTCGAACATGATGGCGAAGTGGTACCAGAAGCCCATCATGGCGGTGCCGCCGAACCACTGGTTCATGATGTGCGCAATACCCACGGCAAGCGTTGGAGCGCCACCAGTACGGGACACCACGGACTCTTCGCCCACGTTGCGGGCGAGCTCGGTCAGGACGTCCGGCGTGAGGTTCACGCCGACCAATCCCAGCGAGTTCACGAACGCTACGGCGCCTTCCACGGTTCCGCCGGTGGCGGCCGCCGAGGAGTTCATAGCGAAGTAGATGCCGCGGTCAATCGAGATAGCAGCAACAAGGGCCATGATGGCAACGAAGGATTCCATGAGCATGCCGCCGTAGCCCAAGAAACGCGTCTGGCGTTCCTTTTCAACGAGCTTCGGGGTGGTGCCGGAGGAGATGAGCGCGTGGAACCCGGAGAGGGCACCACAGGCAATCGTCACGAACAAGAACGGGAAGAGCGGGCCGGCAACAACCGGTCCGTCTGTGCGGGAAGCGTACTCAGAGAACGCTGGGACGGAGATCTCGGGACGCACCACAATGATGGCGATCGCCAGCAGAGCGATCACGCCGATCTTCATGAACGTGGAGAGGTAGTCGCGAGGTGCCAACAAGAGCCACACGGGCAACACTGCGGCCACGAAGCCGTAGATGATGATGGCCCAAGCAATGACCGGGCGGTCCAGGTGGAAGAGTGCGGAACCCCATTCGGATTCGGCAACCCAGCGGCCGGAGATGATCGCGAACATCAACAGCACGAAGCCGATCACGGAGATTTCCATGACCTTGCCCGGGCGGATGTATCGCAAGTAGATGCCCATGAAGAGGGCGATAGGAATGGTGAGAGCCACGGAGTACACGCCCCACGCAGATTCACCCAGTGCGTTAACCACCACGAGGGCCAAGATGGCCACGATGATGATCATGATGGTCAAGGTCGCCAGTAGGGCTGCGGTGCCACCGATGAGACCCAGCTCTTCGCGAGCCATCTGGCCCAGCGAACGACCGCCGCGGCGCATCGAGAAGAACATGACCAAGTAGTCCTGCACGGCACCGGCGAGGATCACGCCGATGATGATCCAGAGCGTACCTGGCAAGTAGCCAAGCTGTGCGGCAAGCACAGGTCCAACAAGTGGGCCGGCGCCGGCGATAGCTGCGAAGTGGTGTCCGAAAAGCACGCGACGGTCCGTGGGCATGAAGTCTTTGCCGTTGGACTTGTACTCTGCCGGCGTTGCACGGAAGTCATCCGGCTGGGTGATCTTCTTCTCGATGTACTTCGAGTAGAAGCGGTAGGCAATCAAGTAGGTTGCAACAGCAGCGAAAACGAACCAAATGGCATTGATCGTTTCGCCGCGAGAAATGGCTAGAACGCCCCACGCGATGCCACCGATGAGTGCAATAGCAACCCAGATAGCAATTTTCATGGGAGTCCACTTTTTGTCCTCAGCCTCGAGGACTTCAGGATCAACGCCAGCTGGTGGCAATTGAGCCTGCGATGTTGGTGTACTCACGACTCTCCTCAAACAACGGTGTGTGATGAAATTTGGTACTTGTTGCGGCGTCTTATCCCCTTGACAATTCCGCAACTACACCAAAGAGAGTACGCCAGCAGAAGCAAGACGTCGATCACGAACGCACCCTAGTTACTCGACAGTTAGCAACACTTTCCCGAGGAAGTCGCCGGCGTCGAAGTACTCGTGTGCTGCCCGAGCATCCGCCAAGGCAAAGGTATTATCCACCGGAATCGTCACCTGACCTGACTCGATGAGTGGCCACACGTGCTCCAAAGTCGCAGCTACGATCCGCGCTTTCGCCTCGAGCGGCCGTGCCCGCAACGTGGTTCCCAGAATGGAAAGACGCCGACTCAACACTTGGCCCAAATCCAGCTCGGCAACCCTTCCGCCCAGCAGCCCAATGACCACCATGCGGCCGTCCACCGCGAGGGACGCTACGTTGTCCTGCAAATATTTGGCACCCACCACGTCGAGGATCACGTCCGCGCCGTGCCCCTCTGTAATCTCCTGAACGCGTTCTGCGAAGTTCTCCGTGCGGTAGTTGATCGCCGCTACCGCACCCAGCCCGAGGGCGTAATTCAGCTTCTCCGCGGAGCTTCCGGTGACGATCGGCTTGGCACCCAGCAGCGCGCAGACTTGGACGGCCATGGTTCCGATGCCGCCGGAGGCACCATGAATGAGTACCCACTCCCCCGCCTGAACGCCAGCGGTCATCCCCAGATTCGACCACACCGTGGCGGCAACCTCAGGCAATGCCGCAGCCTCCACCAGGCTCACGCCGCGCGGCACCGGGAACAGTTGCCCCTCCGGCACCACCGCGAATTCTGCATACCCACCTCCAGTAAGGAGGGCACAGACTTCAGCTGCGTCGTCGTACTGGGTAGCACCCTCGCCGCGCGCCACGATAGTGCCGGAAATTTCTAGACCCGGAATGTCGGAGGCTCCCGGCGGTGGCGGGTAAAAGCCCTTGCGCTGTTGTGAATCCGCGCGGTTCAGACCCGCCGCGGCCACCTTCACGAGGACCTCACCAGGACCGGGCTGCGGGACGGGCCGCTCAACGACGCTGATCACTTCAGGTCCGCCGCCTGCGGTAAATTCGATGGCTTTCATGGTGCCGGGGATCATGCGGGTGCCTTCCGTTGCTGTGATGGATGACGACGACGCCTGCTTGCGTAGGGTTTCAAATCGACATCCCGTCTGTGATTCACTACAGTAATTGGGCTGGATGGTTGTCCGAGCGGCCGAAGGAGCTAGTCTTGAAAACTAGTGTGCGGTAACCCCGTACCAAGGGTTCAAATCCCTTACCATCCGCGAAATATCGAGGGAAGTAGCGTCACTGACGTTGCTTCCCTCTTTTCGTTGCTTCTGACTAGGCGGTTCGTGCAGAATGAGCATGACCGCTGCATCTCCCTCCAAGCGAGAGAATCTTCATCATGGAAGTTAGCAACATCAAACCAGGCAACCCTATCTGGGCAGACCTGTCTACGTCAGACATTGAGACAAGCAAGAAGTTCTACGGCGAACTCTTCGGCTGGACCTTTGAAGGCGACGCCGACGAGTACGGCAACTACACCACCGCGTTCCTCAACGGTAAGCGCGTCGCCGCGCTCTACCCCTACGTTGCCGAGATGGGCGGATTCGCCAACACGTGGAGCGTGTACCTCCACACCGAAGATTCCCAAGCGACAGCAGCAAGCGTGACCGAGGCAGGCGGCACCGTGGCGCTCGAGCCCATGCACGTGGCCCCGTACGGCTGGATGGGCGGCTTCTTGTCCCCCGGCGGCGAGTTCGTGGGTTCGTGGCAGCCAGAATCTCACCCCGGCTTCGAGGTGCTTGCCGAGCCCGGAGCGATCGCTTGGCTTGAAGCCCTGACGAAGGACTTTGCAGCTTCGAAGGCATTCTACGAAAAGGCCTTCGGTTGGGATGTTCATATGATGGCGGACTCTGATGAGTTCCGCTACGCCACTCTGGGCGATGGCCCCGAAGCTGCAGCGGGCCTCATGGACGGTAGCGGTTTCCTTCCCGAGGAGGTGCCTGGTTTCTGGCAGATCTACATCAACGTGGAAAGCGTGGATGAAACCATCGCGAAGCTTCTCGAGTTGGGTGGCGAAGTGCTTGAGCCGGCGGCAGACACGAACTTCGGTCGCGTAGCTGCGGTTGCTGATTCCACGGGCGCTCGCTTCCGTTTGCAGCAGCACATCGAGGGCGCCACATACGACGCCGATCCCTCGGTCGCTGAGTAGCGGGCGTTTGCGCCACTGAAAGAATTTTTACGAAAGGTCCCGCGGCGTAAGCGTCGTGGGACCTTTATCTTTGCGCTTGTCAGTGCAGGTTTCAGCGGAATGTGCTGAAAGTTTTGCCGACGTACGGACGAACGGTGGCGCCTGAGTTACCGGCGAGTTCGCGTGTCCTTAACCTGATGTTCACCCTCCGGTGGTGGTATCAAAGCACTCTCTCCACACCGCAATTGAAGGACACGAATCGTGCGTTCATCTCTTCTGAAGGCCGGCACCGCGCTGGCCGCAGCGGCAACGTTAGCTCTTGGTTTCACGGCTCCAGCGGGCGCTCTCGCCCCGGCCGTCACCGTCTCCGCTAACGTTTCCGGAACCGATCTGATCATCAACGAGGCTTACCTTTCCGGCGGATCCGCCGGTGCAGCCTTCAAGAACAAGTTCATCGAGCTTTACAACCCCACCTCCCAGGCCATCACCTTGGATGGGAACTACAGCATCGCGTACCGCTCCGCTACCGGAACTTCGAACCCCGGCAACTTCCAGCTGACCGGAACGGTTCCTGCCAAGGGCTACTTCGTCATCAAGGGCGGAACCAACGGCACCAACGGCGCGGACCTTCCAAACGTCGGCGCGACGACGGGCATCAACCCGTCCGGAACCAACGGAACCCTCGTCCTCACGCGTTCCGCGTCGGCCATCAGCCTTCCTACCGGTTCCATCACCAACAACGCACAGGTTGTTGACCTACTGGGGTACGGCACCTCAAATACCTTTGAGACGGTGGCCGCCCAGTCGCCGTCGTCCACCACGGATGTAAAGTCCGTCAACCGCACCAATTTCGTTGACACTGACCACAACGCCAACGACTTCGTCCTCTCCCCCACCATCACCCCTGGAACTGCCAACGCTGGCACCACCGGCGGCGAAACTCCAGGCGGGGACACCGAAGCACCGTTGAAGACCATCGCCGAGATCCAAGGCACGGGAACCACTACGCCATTGCCGGCTAGCGACGTTCGCACCCGGGGCATCGTCACGGCCGTGTACCCGACCGGCGGCTTCAATGGCTACTACTTGCAGACCCCTGGCACTGGCGGCGACTCGTTGCCAGCTGCTTCCGAGGGCATCTTCGTCTACTCCTCCGCCACGGTGGATGAGGTTCAGATCGGCGACTACGTTGAAGTCACCGGCGAGCCAGCCGAGTACTTCAACCTCACGCAGCTCAAGGTATCCGCCGGTGGCGTCAAGCAGTTGACCGAACCAGCTGAGGCCATCAAGCCACTGACCATCGCGTGGCCCACCACGGACGCCGAGCGCGAACGCGTTGAAGGCATGGTGTTTGACCCACAGGGCGAGTACACCGTTGCCGATAACTACTCGTTGAACCAGTACGCGGAAATCGGTTTGGCGTTTGGAACCTCGGATCTGGTGGACGGCGCTACCACCTTGGTGCAGCCCACCGACGTGGAGGCTCCAGGCTCCGCAGCGGCCGCCGACTTGGCCGTGGAGAACTACCAGCGCTCGGTCACTTTGGATGATGGTGCCACCACCAACTTCCTCTCCAACGCCAACAAGTCCATCGCGTTGCCATACCTCACCGAGGAAGCACCGATCCGCGTAGGCGCTCCTGTGCAGTTCGCGACGGACGTCATTTTGGACTACCGCAACAGCACCTGGAAGTTCCAGCCGCTCACGCAGCTGACTGCTTCCAACGCCGCAAGCGTCCAGCCTGCAACATTCACGAACACCCGCACCGCGGCTCCGGATGAAGTGGGCGGCAACGTCAAGATCGCTTCGTTCAACGTGCTGAATTACTTCACCACCACGGGCGACCAGCTCACCGGTTGCACCTACTACCGCGATCGTGCCGGTAACCCCATCACGGTCAGCGGAGGCTGCTTGGCCCGCGGAGCTGCAAACGCTGAGAACCTTCAGCGCCAGCAGGACAAGATTGTTGCCGCAATCAACGGCCTTGACGCTGACGTAGTGTCCCTCGAAGAAATCGAGAACTCTGCAGCCTTCGGTAAGGACCGCGACGAAGCACTCGCTACCTTGGTGGCCGCGTTGAACGCTGACCGCCCTGGCACGTGGGATTACGTCCGCAGCCCAGAAGCACTTCCAGCTTCCGAGGATGTCATCCGTACGGCCTTCATCTTCAAGCCTTCCGTGGTGAAGACCGTGGACGAATCCGTCATCTTGGATGATCCTGCGTTCAGCAACGCACGTCAGCCATTGGCTCAGGCTTTCCAGAAGGTGGGCGGCAACTCGAAGACCCGCTTCCTCGCAGTGGTGAACCACTTCAAGTCCAAGGGTTCCGCTCCTTCCACGGGCGAGAACGCTGACAACGGTCAGGGCGGCTGGAGCGCAGCTCGCGTAGCTCAGGCCGAGGCTCTCGTGAAGTTTGCCGATTCCTTGAAGCTGGAGCGCAACACGGACAAGGTGTTCTTGACCGGTGACTTCAACTCCTACACGCAAGAGGATGCAATGCAGGTCCTCTACGAGGCCGGCTACATCAACCAGAACGCCAAGACTGGTGACTACACCTACCTCTTTGACGGTCTCGTTGGATCCTTGGATCACATCCTGGCTTCTCCAGCAGCAAACCAGCTCGTGACTGGCGTTGATATCTGGAACATCAACGCTGACGAGCCAATTGCTCTCGAGTACAGCCGTTACAACTACAACGCCACGAACTTCTACGCTCCAACCCCATACCGGGCGTCGGATCACGATCCAGTGATCGTGGGCTTTGAAGTAACGAAGAATTCGCCGAAGCCAGTACGTCCGTAGGCTCCGTAGATTTCCTTGAAATTACGACGGCGGCCGCCGGTTCCACTCAGGTGGAGCTGGCGGCCGCCTTTTGCGTGATCAGCGCGAGATCCGCTCCTATGCGAGAACACTTCTCGACAGAAAAACGCCGCGGAGCTGTAGAGAACTGGCCGCACATAGGGTGGGCGAGGGCGCGGAAGCGACGCTGACGCAACTCCAGCTACGAGTCGATCATGCGCATGGGACTCTCGAGCTATTGGGCCTGTTCCAGGATGGCCTCAGCCGCCGCGCTCGCGTCCCCGAGCGTTCGAGCGTTGCCGTCAGGATCGCCTCCGGCCTCGGCCGCAATAGCGGTACCCCACTGCACAGATGCCAGCTGAAGTCCCAGAACAAAGACGCCCTCGTGAACGTCTCCGTAGCGTCCGATCAATCGGTGCGGACGCTCGGTCACGTGGAAGCCAGCACCGGGCGCGAACTCGCCGTCTTCGGTGAGCATGGGCCGCGGTTGAGCCAGATCGTCATCCTGTAACTGGCGAAGCAGCGTGGAGTCCGTCTTGGCTACACGGTTGGCAGGCATCATGGCCTCCAACATGACCTTGGATTCCACAGGTGCAACATCCACCCACGGCGACTCGGCACTGAAAATGCCCCGTTCTTCGTCCAAGGTAAACGTGGGTTCTGGCCCGATGAAATGGACCACTCCAGCTCGAGCAAGCGCGGCCAGTTCGCGGATGCGCTGCACGGGCGGCCCGGAAGCCAAACCTTCCACGAGCGGCTCGAACGAACGCAGAATGTCATCTTGGTACGTGACGTCATCAAAAACGCCCTCGGCCACAAGCTTCTTCACGAGCATGCGAGCGGCGTGCATGGCACCGATCGCCATTTTCAGCGGATCGGCTTCGCCACGCTCTGCGGACTCCGCGTCCTCGTCCAAGTAGGCGATCACCGCTGCTTGGTACTCGTCGTCGGATTCAAATCCCCACTCACCAAACGGGTGACCCAATCGGGGAACATCCAACCAACCAGCACCGGGAGCGCACTGCTCCACGTGACGACGCACGGACGTCAGCCATACCTTTTGCCCGTGCACGCGCTGAGCTCCCAAGAGCTCCTCGAGTCGAACCACAAATGATGCGGCACCCTCGGAACCGCCAAAGAGCTCCGGCCGTTGCTCAGCCAACACGCGGTAGTACGTTCGCAACACATCGCGGTGGACCAGCGGCCACACGTGCGCACCGAAGGACAACTTGCCCGCGGGCTCACCTGGAACGCCGGCGTCTGCGATTGCCCGAATGGACTCCTCGGTGACGAACCGCAGCGAAATACTTGGCGGCACAAAAGCGTCCACGGCTGCCTTCGCACGATACGGCGCACCACGGCGGGACGCCGCCCACACGCGCGGCTCCAACCCGCTCGGCACATACCGCAAAGGTCCGCGCTCGGGGCGAGCTGCGTCGTCGTCCTCCACGGCAGCATCCGGCGCAACGAAACGGCCCCCGCGACCGGTGGTCAGCTCCGTGACGGCGTCAAAGAAATTCAGGCCGAGGCCGCGCACCAGCACCGTCTCGCCCGCAGGAATTGCGTTCCAGTCCACGTCAGGCGGCACATTCGGCGGGATGTACATGAGGCCCAACTGCGCGGCTTGCTCGCCCGCGACTTGCTGGCGCGGGTTCAGTTTCGCGGGCACGTGCCCCACAGAAAGTACGACGGCGTCAGCTAGCGTCGCGTTGTTCGGCTGCGGTTCCGCACTGCTGGCGTCGCGATATTCGAGCACGTACAACTCGCCGGAGGCGCGCATGGAAGTGACTTCCGCCCGACGATGCGTGAGGGACTGTACCCGCGGGTGGGCACGCAGCTTCTCGCACGCACGCTGCGCCACTTCGCTCAAGTACTCGCCGTAGAGCGCTCGCGGCGGGTAGGAACCGCGGCCCAGAGCGGCAATGTCCGGACGCTCGGCGGCGTGCTCTTGGCGCCACTGATCGAAGCTGTAATCCGGAGACGCCGTGGGATACACGGCCGGAGTGTTCATGAGGAAGTTGCGGGACTGGTCCGTCCGCCACACGTGTCCTGGGCCTGGCTCAAAGGGCTCGAAAATCACGATCTCGAGCGGGGCGATCTCGGTGGTGTCCGTTCCGGCGTCGGAAACGGTGTCCGCTTCGAGGGCATTCGCGAGGCGGTCCAAGAAACTCGTTCCGCGCGGTCCCGCCCCGACCACCGCAATTCGGAATGGTTTGCGCATTCTGTCTCATCCTTAGACTGTCACTATGACTGATTCTGCACTCCAGCCTACTCAACCCACCCTCGCCAACGAGCCTCACGACTCCTACTTGTGGCTCGAAGAGATTCACTCCGAGCGCGCCATGACGTGGGTGAAAGAGCAGAACGCTCAGACGGAAGCCGCGTTCCAGGACGCAGAGTTTGAGGCCACCGCGGCCACCATCTTGTCTGTCTTGGACTCCGATGACAAGATTCCGGGCGTCACGAAGCGCGGCTCCTACTACTACAACTTCTGGCGCGATGCCCAGCATCCGCGTGGCCTGTGGCGGCGCACCACGTGGGATTCGTACGTTGCGGAGACCACCGAGTGGGAAATCTTGCTGGACGTTGACGCGTTGGCCGCGGCGGAGAATCAAGCGTGGGTGTTTTCCGGCGCCACGCTCTTGAAGCCGGAGTTAGCTGACGCTCCTTACGAGCGTGCGCTCGTCAAGCTCTCCCCCGATGGTGGCGATGCCGTGACCGTTCGGGAGTTTTCCTTGACCACGTTGTCTTTCGTTCCGGCTCCCGAAGGCTTCGAGCTGCCGGTGGCAAAAACCAGTGTGACGTGGGACGGTCCGGATGCACTGTTCGTCGCAAGCGACTTCGGCCCTGACTCATTGACGAAGTCCGGCTACGCGCGCTCCGTGCGACGGCTCGTACGCGGCGGCTCTTTGGCGGACGCACCCGAGGTCTTTTCCGTTCCCGTTGATCACGTCCTCGCGGCCGTCGGCAAGGACACCACGCGCGGATTTGAGCGCGTGTTCGCGACGGACGCCGTGGACTTCTTCACGTCGCGCACCCACATTCTGCAGCCCGACGGATCGTGGGAGCTCATCGACGTTCCCGAGGACGCGAGCGTGGATGTGCACCGTTCATGGTTGCTGGTGTCGCCGCGACTGGATTGGGAGCTCGAGGGCCGCACGATTCTTGCGGGTTCTTTGGTGGTTGCGGATTGGGAGGCGTGGCGCTCGGGTTCGCGAGAGCTCACGGTGATTTTTGAGCCCGACGACGCGGCCTCGCTTGAGGGGTGGAGCTTTACGAAAGATTTCCTCCTCCTGAATATCCTGCGGGACGTCTCCTCACGCATCTTGTTGGTAGATCCTGCTGCTGGTTGGGAAACACGGGAGCTCGATCTGGGTGCGCCGCTCAGCAGCACTTCGGTGGGTGCCGTTGACGATGAAGATCCTGAGCACGGCAACGACTTCTGGCTGACCACCACCGGGCATTTGACGCCCACCACTTTGTTGCGTGGAAGCCTTGACGGAATGGGGTCCGCTGAAAGCGAGCCACCAGCGCTCATCAAGCAGGCGCCGTCGTTCTTTGATGCATCCGAATTCGAAGCCACGCAACACTTTGCAGTCTCCGCCGACGGCATCCGCGTTCCGTACTTCCAGATCTCGCCGAAGAACATGCCGCTGGACGGGGACAACCCCGTCTTGATGAACGGCTACGGCGGATTCATGATCTCGCTATCCCCTAGCTATCTGGGGTCGATCGGCGCTACGTGGTTGCAACGAGAAACTCCGGCCGGCCGGAAAGCCAGCTACGTGGTGGCGAACATCCGCGGAGGCGGCGAATACGGACCGCGCTGGCACTCGGCCGCGCTCAAGGAAAAGCGTCACCGCGCGTACGAGGACTTCGCGGCCGTCGCCCAAGATCTGATCTCGCGCGGAGTGACGCGTCGTGAACGCCTTGCCGCGTCCGGTGGCAGCAACGGCGGTCTGCTCATGGGCAACATGATCACCACCTACCCCGAACTCTTCGGCGCGATCTCGTGCGGCGTTCCACTTCTGGACATGCGCCGCTACACCAAGCTTTCGGCTGGCCACTCGTGGGTGGCCGAGTACGGTGACCCCGATCTTCCCGAAGAATGGGAGTTCATCAAGACCTTCTCCGCCTACCACCTCCTCGATACCAACCTCGGCTCCAACGAGTACAGCGCAACGGAAGGTTCAGCTGGGAGGCGAGCTCCGGCGTCGTACTTCTGGACCGCAACCAGCGACGACCGCGTGGGCCCCGTGCAGGCACGCAAGATGGCAGCGAAAATGCGGGACATGGGCTTCGCGGACATCTGGTTCCACGAGGACCTCGACGGCGGGCACTCCGGCGCCAGCGACAACCGTCAAGCATCGCAGAACTCGGCACGGAGCCAGTCGATCTTGTGGCGGTACGTGGGGCGTTAGAGCTCACCGACGCCTGAAATTGGGCCGACTTTCCGGATACTTTCCGTCTTGAGAGATCTCACTTTGAGTCTTGGGGTAGCTATCCGGTAGGCTTGACTGGCGCGTAAGCGTGCTGGAGACGTGCCAGAGCGGCCGAATGGACTTCACTGCTAATGAAGGGTCCGGGGAAACTTGGACCGGGGGTTCAAATCCCCCCGTCTCCGCGAAATTTTTGACGATTTCGTCAAAAAGCCCTAGTGGGTCCGGGATTTCGATCTCGGGCCCACAGCTGTTTTCCAGGCTATTTCTGACGCCTTGACGCCCTCGTCGCTCTAGCTCTCACGGAACTTCTTGACGAGCCGCTCCACTGTTCCACTGGTCCGTGAGGTAACAGGCACTTGGAGCTGTCGTTCTAAAAATCCAGTGACGTCTCCGACGCTACTCTTGTGTTTCCAACACAGACTCCACGCATGATTCGTTGAGATACTGCGGACTTCCACTAAGTTGTCACGACTGCGCACAGGTGTTGTAAGCACTGGGGTTTTGGTGGCGTCAAAGAACGACACCATGACGCGGTAGACGTTTTCGACCGGATCAACTTCCGGCGATTGTGCAGAGATTTCAGCTAGGTCCGCGAGGGTGAGGACAACATAACTGTGGTGGTAGCCGAGCTCGGCGAGTTGAGATTTGGCGAGCTCTTTTGTGGACTCCAGGTCAGCCGATTCGAAGACCACAGTTCCGTTGGTTTGGAAATTGCTGGCTGAGCCCGGACCGCCGAAGGCTGCAAGAAGTTCGGCGCTTGACGGGCTACCTTTGTGTCCGAGGTTGAGGTTTCGAAATAGGGCCACGAATTTCATGGGCAATCACTTTCCATTGAGCATCGGCACTCGAGTTGCACCCATGCGTTGTCAGTGTTGTTGGAGACATTACCTGCGAAAACGCTCCCTGCATCGGCCCTGAGAATGCAAAGGCGGCATAGTCCTACACCTCGCGCGAATCAGCGGCAGGATGTGCTGGACTAGCCTCATGCTTTATCCAGCTCACCACATTTGCATCGGCATCGACGCTGAGCCCGCGAAAGTTACCCAGTTCGCGGGCAATCCTGCCAATCTTCCGCAATGGGCGGCGGGGCTTAGCGCCGGCATCCGTCAAGAAGGCGTCAAGTGGATCACGGATTCGCCCATGGGCGTCGTGGAGGTCCGCTTCACCGGCCCCAAGAAGAACGATGTCCCAGAACACGGCATCCTGGATCACGACGTGATCCTCCCGGACGGCACCACAGTCCACAATCCCCTGCGCGTTCTGGCAAACGGCACCGGCAGCGAAGTGATTTTCACGCTGCACCGTCTGCCGGGCACCTCGGATGCTGATCTCGAGCGTGACGCTGACATGGTCCGCGAAGACCTCGCCCGCCTCAAACAGCTACTGGAACAGGG
The DNA here is from genome assembly GCF_014201135.1 of Neomicrococcus aestuarii. Lineage (NCBI taxonomy): Bacteria > Bacillati > Actinomycetota > Actinomycetes > Micrococcales > Micrococcaceae > Neomicrococcus > Neomicrococcus aestuarii. The sequence continues at coordinate 1,217,264 of NZ_JACHDR010000001.1, forward strand.
CTAGACGGTCACCGCCACCTGAGCCGGAGCGTCCACGTTCCACGAACGCCACGACTCCAAAACATCCCCAGGCCGCGTACTCGCGAAAATCACCACGCCCGGGTAGTCCCGCAGAATCTCGCGCAACACGTCGCGGCCAGCTTCAGTCAGGTCCGAGTCGATGTTCTTGAGCAACAGCATGGCCGGGTTGCCGAGGGACGCGCGGGCGACGTGCAGGAGCGCGACTTCGCTGCGATCCAGCGGCAATCCGCCGCGGCGCAGCTGCGTGTTCTCCCCGTCGGGCAGAGCGCGCACGCGTTCTAAGAGTCCTACGCTTGCGAGCGCCTCGGTGGTGCGCCGCGCGGACATGTCCGGCCGGCGGTATCGGACGGCGCGGGCGATGGTGCCGCGTTCGAGCGGGACGCCGCTTGCGGCATATCCAGTACGACGACGCCGCTCCTTTCCGCTGGCACCGTTCAGTTCCTTGCCATCAACAGCGAGCGACCAAACTGGCTGATCGGAACCGCTTAGCTGGGGTGAAAGAGGGGCGGAGAGCGTGCTGAACAGTTCGTCGATGCGACCCTGCGTGCTGGCGTTGACCAAGATGCGTTCGCCTTCTTCGGCGTAGAGCGGAGGAACTCGGGTTCCCTCCACGCGCAGTCCACGAATGACCACGCGGCCGCCTTCGGAGTCGTCAACATCCCAGGCTGCGAGGGCCGTGGCCGCCTCAAGATTGTCCAGAAGCTCCACCTTGGGTTCGGAAGCTTCAGCAAGAACCGGAGCGATCGCCGGGCCGATGATGCGGCGGGCGGCGTTGAAGTTTTGCCGGTATTCCACCACGCGACCGAGCTCGCTCACCGGTGCGCTGACGAAGCCCAAGAGCATGAGCGCCGTGGAGATGGTAGCTACGTCGATTGCCCCCGTGGCACCCAAGCCGGCGATGACTGCGGAGCCGAGCAGCGGCGTCGTCATGGAGAAACCACGCAAAGAACCGGCCACACGCGCCCTATCGATCGCGGCACCCATCACGCGCGCACCGCTACGGTCAAGGTTGCGGATTTCGCGGTCCGTGCCGCCAGCGGCGCGAATGCCTTCCGACGCGCGGATGGTGTCGCTAATGCGTGCGGCGAGATTGCCGCGCAGGCGTCGCAACTCGCGAGCCCGTTCAAGGGCGGGCTTCGCCAAATACGCCAGAATCGCGCACAGGATCAGCATCAACACCAGCACCGTCACACCGAGCGGCCACGAGAGCGCCCACAACAACGCTATCGTCGCGAGCACCAGCGGCACCGCGGCGATGAGCGGAACTAAGCCCTGGGACACCCAGTTGCGGATGCTGCTCAGATCGTTGGTGGACCGCGCAATCGTGATGCCAAGGGACGGAGTGCGTCCTCCACCGAGCGCGGCCCGGAGCAACAGCACACGGATCTCGTGGACGTAGGACTGACCCAAGCGCTCGGCGAGCACGCGCTCGAGATACTTGGTGATGCCCACGCCCAACACGCTGCCCGCGAGAACCGAAATGAATCCCGCGAGCGCGCCCACGTTGCCCGCCAGCCGGCCTGAACCGGTGTGCCCGGAGACCAGCTGACCTACCGTGAGCGCCGCGATGATGGCGCACGCAGCACCCGCGAAGGCTACGGCTAGCAGGGCTGCGAAGGTTCGCCGCCGCTCCCCTGCTAAGAGTCGGGGCAACTGTGGATTTTCACTCATGTCTACCTCGTTAGGCGCGAACCGCGAGATCGTCGATGATGCCCTGCGCTACTTCTGCGTTGCAGAGGTCGTAGGTGTTGATGAGCTGGACCGGCAGGACGGACTGCGCTTCCGCGCTGGCAAGTGGGGATGCTGTGACGAGACCGGATACTGCGGCAACGTTGACCTTGGCGCGCTGCAGCACGTCGAGGCCGGCGACAGCTCCGAGCGCATCAGCGGCGGCGAAGATCGTGGCGTCCACGAGCGAGGCGTAAATGGGATCGGCGAGCAAGCGCGAGGTTTCACCCTGATAGACACCGTCGGCGATTTCAATGACGACGACGTCTGGTGCTGTTCCGTCCACAGCTGCGGAAAGCTCTTGGATCATGGAGGAGAGAAGTCCGCGGACGGTCTCGTAGTCCAGGAGGAACGTGGTGGGGTACCCGAAGTCGGTGAAGTCAACGACGCGGGTGGCGCCGCCGTCGTGGAAGAGGTTTGGGTCATTTCCGGCGCCGGTGCCCGTGGCCTTGCCTGCGGCAACGTTCAAGCCGGCGTTCGTGAGTCCGTTGACGAGGCAGCCCAGCGTGGTGGACTTGCCGGAGTTCATGGACGTACCGAGGACCGCGATGACGCGAGGGCGGGCGGATCCGACGGCGTTGACTACCGCAACTGATGGCGCATCCACCGACAACGGTGCGAAGCGGGACAGGTTCACGACGCCCTGTTCGTCCGCCAAAAGACCGATCGGCTCGATGGCGGTGGCAGCGTCGATGCTCGCGTGCATCTCCTTGACCGCTCCTGCGATGCCGCCGCCGGCGATCAACGAGCAAGGTTCAAGGGATTCAGGCACGTACGCCAAGAACTGGTCCGGAGCGTAGCGGTTACCGTAGGCCACCATGATTTCCTGGCCGGGGAACAGCAACTGGCGGCGGGACACGGGGCTTTCAAGGCGGGCGTGCTTACCGATTTCGGTCACGCGGGCAATGACGACGTCGCCTGCTTGCGGCTTGATGCTGTCACCGGAAAGAAGGTGGTAACCGGTGGCATCTTGGTTGATGCTTTCGGCCACGAAGCGCGTGGTGTACGCCTTGGGAATGCGAGCCAGACGGGCTGGAGCGATGGGCTCGCGGTATTCACCGTCAAAGGCGTTCGAGCTGAGGTCCATAAGCGTTGAAGTCATCGTTTCTCCCAAGTGCTTGGCTACCCCTGTTCGGAGCGGCTCTCCTGATGTTTTGCTGACAAATCAACGGTAAAAACCCCAGATGAGCCGAAGATGAGAGTTTGATGATGCGAAAATGAGAAGACTCGAAAAGCCCCTCAACGTAAGGAAATCATGGCCTCGCTTCCAGCTGCCGCACTCACCACTGCAGGACTCTTGGGCGGTTTCGCCACGGCTCGCGCCACGAAAAACCGTCCGCTCGGCGGCGCTGTTCTGGCAGCAGCTGGCGCCGGCGCGTTCGCGTTCTGGAAGAAGGACGCCGGAGTTCCCGCTGCCATTGGATTGACGGTGTTGTACCTCGGTGCGTTCGGCGGTTCACACCCGCTCGCGAAGAAGATCGGCGCCTGGCCGGCAGTCTGGACGGTCACGGGCGCCACCGCAGCCGCATCTTTGTTGTTGCCGAAGAAAAGGGCCTAATCAGGACAACGGACGTGTAGCTGACCTAAGACGTTCAGCTGCCGTAAACAGTAAAAGCGCGCACCAACGCCGTAGCGAAGGAGCGCGCTTTTACTGTTTGTACTTTGTTGTTGCGCGATCTCTAGCGCTTGGAGTCGTCGTCCGAGTTTGGGGTCTCAGAATCCGTGCCCGTTTCACCGTTGGAGCGGCGTTCTGGATCATTCGGATTGGACGGCAGGTTTTCAAGTCCGGACAAATCAGAGGGGATGATGATTCCCAAATCCTCGAGGTTATCTGGCGTTTCCGTAGTTTCTGCAGCGGAGGCTCGAGGTGCGGATTCGGCTGGGCTCGACTCTGCAGCGACGCCAGTCTGTGGCCGGAACTCCTGCGGGAACTTGGCCATTGCCTGCACCGCGTAGAGAGCCTCTTTGTAGCCGGACTTCGTGGCGTTGTGGTAAGCCTGCGCGGCTTGGATGAGCTCGCCGCGAGCCAGCATTCGGTACACCTCTTGATGCTGCTGTGCGTTGAGCCCTGATGCGGCTTCTCGAGCGCGTTCGGGCGTCATTGCTGCCGCCATCTGCGTCGCATTCTTCTTGCGAACAGACTGCAACCAGAAGTACAGCAGGGTCAAAATGAGCAGGGGCACTAGGACCCACAAGAGAGTTTCCACTCTTTAAGTGTAGAAAGCCCGGAATAATCGGGGAAATCGGTGGCGCGCCACTAGGATGAAACTTGTGACTTCCATTGATCTTTCCCTGTCCTTTAAGGCTTACGACGTCCGTGGAATCGTGGGCGAATCCATCACCGCTGAGACCGTTCGGGCCGTGGGTGCAGCGTTCGTTGATGTCCTTGGGCTCTCCGGCCAGACTGTCCTGGTAGGCGGCGACATGCGTCCTTCCTCCCCTGAGTTTGCGGAAGCCTTCGCTGACGGCGCCGTCACGCGTGGCGCTCACGTCAAGATGTTGGGTCTGATCTCCACGGATGAGCTGTACTTCGCGTGCGGCACCTTGGAAGCAGCGGGCGTGGTCTTCACCGCGAGCCACAACCCTGCCGCGTACAACGGCATGAAGATGGCCAAGGCTGGCGCCATCCCCGTTTCTTCTGACACGGGACTGTATGAGATCCGCGACGCGGCGCAGAGCTACCTCGATTCCAGCGAAGAAATCCCAAGCATCAGCGAGGGCCCGCACGGAACTATTGAGCACATCGACGTGCTCGCAGATTACTCGGCCTACTTGCGCGACCTCGTGGACCTTTCCGGCATTCGCCCGCTCAAGGTGGTTGTGGACGCAGCAAACGGCATGGGCGGCATGACAACCCCCGCCGTCTTGGGTGACACGATCCTTCCTGCTCTTCCGCTCGAGATCGTCCCGATGTATTTCGAGCTCGATGGCACCTTCCCGAACCACCCAGCCAACCCGCTGGAGCCAGAAAACCTCCGCGATCTGCAGGCTGCGGTCAAGGAAAACGGCGCAGATATTGGTCTAGCCTTCGACGGCGACGCCGACCGCTGCTTCGTGATCGACGAAAACGGCGACCCCGTCTCGCCTTCTGCTATCACCGCCCTCGTGGCACGCCGCGAGATCGCCCGCGCGAAGGCGCTCGGCGAAGAGACCCCTGTCATCATTCACAACCTCATCACCTCCCGCGCGGTGCCTGAACTCGTGGAAAAGGACGGCGGCCGCGCAGTAGTGACCCGCGTGGGCCACTCCTTCATCAAGGCAGTCATGGCTGCCGAGGGAGCCGTCTTCGGCGGCGAACACTCCGCGCACTACTACTTCCGCGACTTCTTCAACGCGGACACCGGCATGCTTGCTGCGATGCACGTTCTGGCCGCGCTCGGCGCTCAGGATCAGCCGCTCTCCCAGCTCGCTGACGAATACGAGCCGTACGTAGCCTCCGGTGAAATCAACTCCGAAGTCCAGGACAAGGAATCCGCCGTCTCCCGCGTGCTAGATGCGTGCTTGGGTCAGGACGTCACGGTGGAATCCATGGACGGAACCACCGTTTCCGCAGTAGACGGTTCCTTCTGGTTCAACCTGCGCCCGTCGAACACTGAGCCGTTCCTGCGGTTCAATGGTGAGGCGAAGGACCGCGAGACCATGGAACGCGTACGCGATCAGGTCCTCGCCGTCGTCCGCAACGAAGGCTAACGCCTAACGCAACCCTGCGTCGTCGTACTGAAAAAATCTCATAAAGGAACACCCGTGAATCATTCCGAGCAGCCATCCTCCCCAGAGAACCGCTTGGCGGAACTGAACGACGAAGCCATCGCTGACCTGGACAAAGTCATGGGAACCGCCCTCGGCGTGGCCCGCGAGCAACTCGAGTCCGCGGGCGCATTCTTGCCCTTCGGAATTGCGCTGGAGAAGCCGGGCATTTCCGCCGCGGAAAATTCAGGACAGGACGACGACGCAGCTACCGTTGGCGAGCTTCGCTTGCTGGCCGTCCAGCCCACCGAGGATCCGGAAAACCCGGATGCGGATCTGGATGCCGACGCGATGATGGATGATCTGGTGGCGCTCATGCGCGAACAGGAAGACCTCTACCTCGCGGTGGCGCTGATCTCTGATGTCACGTTGCTAGAGGAAGACCGCGACGCCATCCACGTCAACGCAGAACACCGCGACGGCGGCGCCGTGGGTGCCGTGTCCGCCTACACCGCGCCCGCAGAAGAGGACGCCGAGTGGGTCTTTGACGAGCCTCAAGTGGACAGCGCCGAACGCCTCGTCTGGACCGACTAAACGCCTAGTCTGACCGGCGCCTTTGCTTGCGACTTTTCTTGCGCGATGCCGCATTTGCCTGCCCGCGAGAGAATAGAAGCGTGAAACTCAACGCTTTTGGAGACGTGTGCCTGCGCACCCTCATGCTGTTGGGCGCCCAGCCGGAGTCGCAACTGACCAGCCGGGAGATCGCAGAAGCCATCGGGATTCCCTACAACCACGTGAGCAAGGCCGTCCTTGAGCTACGCCAACGCGGGGCTTTGGAGGTCGCCCGAGGACGTGTGGGCGGCGCTCGCATCACCGCTGCAGGGCTTCAGCTCACGGTAGGCGAACTGCTTCGCAGCCTTGATCATCAGCCGGACATTGTGGACTGCGTCTCCGGCGATCACGTGTGCCCGCTCATCGCCGGATGCCGCTTGCGCGGCGCGCTCAACCGTGCGCGCGAGGCCTTTTATAGCGAGCTGGACGGTTTGAGTGTCGCCGAATTATCCGCCACACAAACCCTTGGTGCACTCCCCTTCCCAGCCATCCGACGTCGTGAAGATGAAGGACTCTAGAGAATTTCAGGCGTTTCGTTAGTCACCAACTCGCGTTATCGCCTCCTCTTTTTGAAGCATTGCGTCAGTCGTTGACGCTCAATTTGCACTCAACTTCTACGGGGAGTAGAAATGATTCTAAATCTTGCATAACAAATGCAAGATACTTTGAAGGAGTCATCATGCTTTCCGATCAGTCCCGTCCCATCATCGAAGCCACCTTGCCTGTGGTTGGCGAGAACCTGCCCGAAATCACCAAGCGTTTCTACGCACGGATGTTCGCGAATCGACCAGAGTTGCTCGATGGCGTTTTCTCTCGCGCCAACCAGAAGAACGGCACCCAGCAGCAAGCGCTCGCCGGTTCGATTGCCGCCTTTGCGACCATGCTCGTGAACAACCCGGGCACCCTTCCGGAAAAGGTGCTTTCACGCATTGCCCACAAACACACCTCGCTCGGCATCGTTGAAGAGCAGTACCCCATCGTTTACGAAAACCTCTTTGCTGCCATCGTTGAGGTCCTTGGCGATGCCGTAACTCCAGAGGTCGCCGAAGCGTGGACCGAGGTTTACTGGCTCATGGCAGACGCTCTCATCAAGATCGAAAAGGGACTGTACGCCGAGCAAGCCAATGACAAGATGTGGGCCGACTGGAAGATCACTTCCAAGTCCGCAGTCAGTGACGGCGCTATCGAATTTCGCCTTACCCCTGCCGATGACACCCCAGTCACCGTCGCCAAGCCGGGCCAATACGTGTCCGTACGCGTTCGCCTTGAAGACGGACTTCGCCAGGCGCGCCAGTACACGCTCTCAGATAGCATCTACTCCTCCACAGAGCGCGTGTTCACCACCAAACTGGATGAGGGAGGCGAAGTCAGCCCGTTCTTGCACCGCAATCTCAACGTCGGCGACGTCGTGGAGCTCTCCAACCCGTACGGCGAGATCGTCTTAGACGAGAACGAGACCGCACCATTGGTCATCGCGACCGCAGGCATCGGCTGCACGCCAAGCGCATCGATCTTGGCCGCCCTCGCCGCACGCGGCTCTGACCGCGAAATCCTGGTGCTCCACGCAGACCGCAATGAAGACAGCTGGGCCCTCAAGCAGCAAATGCTCGAGTCCATCGAGAAGCTCCCGAATGCACGCTTCCAGTTGTGGCTCGAGGACGCCGAAGGTGCTGCTGAGACGCTGGATGTTGCCGAAGGGTTCATGAATCTTGGCGACGTGAAGCTCCCCGAAAACGCCAACATTCTCCTATGCGGACCGCTTCCATTCATGCGCGCAATACGCTCAGCGGCTATTGAGGCGGGCGTTCCGGCAACCAACATTCAGTACGAAGTCTTCGGCCCAGACCTCTGGCTCGCCGCCTAAAGACTTATGGGAACTGTTGGCAACTTCGCTATAGGGCATGGTTGCCAACAGTTTTCGTTTGCCCTCCTCCGTGAGTTGCCAAGTTAACGCCGTGCTTGGCTCCTCAACGGCGTTAACTTGGCAAATCGATTCCGGGTTGAGGCCCGAGGCCTGAGACCTGAGACCCTGTGGAACTCTCCAACCCGAACGGAGAGGTCAAGTTTGACGGCGAACGAGACGGCTCCAATAGTCACGTCCACCGCCTGCCTCGGATGCACGCCAAGCGCCTCGATCCTGTCTGCCCTTGTCGATCTTGCCGGCTCTTGTCGATCTTGCCTGCTCTTGACGACACTGCCTGCTCTTGTCGACACTGTCCGCTCTTGTCGATACTGTCCGCTCTTGTAGCTCCAGCCTGCTTTTGCCGAGCGCAACTCGAAACGCAAAGTCCTGGTACTCCACGCAGATCGCAGGGAAGACAGTTGGGCGGCTATTGAGGCGGGCGTTCCGGCAACCAACATCAGTACGAAGTCTTCGGACCCAGACCTCTGGTCGGCTGCCCAGGAACCCCTCAAGAAAGAAGTGAGGCGAGGTGAATTGCCGCCTTTTCTCTGGACGCAATCCACCTCGCCTCACTGTTGTTTTACTTCAGGTGGGTCTGAAGGGAGCTTCTCGATCCGCAGGGTTTTTAGCTTTCCCAGCGTTCTAGCTTAAGAAGGTGCCAGTCCCGCAAAGTTCTAGCTCAAGAAAGTGCCAGCTCAGCAAAGTTCTAGCTCAACCAGGCTTCGACCTTGTCTGGGTTTTCGCTAACCCACTTCTCAGCTGCCTCATCAGGGGTCATTTTGTCCTCGGTGATGTATTGAGCCACGGTGTTCTGATCCTCGTTGGTCCACTGGAAGTTCTTGATCAAGTCATAGGCAGGGCTGCCGGACTCTGCGAACTTCGTCGAGACAATCTTGTTGAGTTCATACTCGGGGTAATCGCACGCGACCGTAGCCGGGTCAGCATCGCAGCCCTCCGTATACTCTGGCAGGTCAACCTTTACGAGAGGCAACTCCGCCAAGAACCACTGAGGCTCATAGAAGTAGCCAAGGATCGGCGTCTTGTTCTTTTCGGACTGACGGAACGCCTGAATCAAAGCCGTCTCAGAACCCGCGTAAACCACCTTGTAGTTCAGATCCAGATTCTTGACCAAAGCTTCGTCGTTGGTGACGAACGATGGATCGCCGTCGAGCAACTGACCCTGGGATCCAGATTCTGAGGTCTTGAAGAGGTCGGCGTACTTGTTGAGGTTCTTGTAGTCCACGATGTCCGGGTACTTCTCTGCCATCCACGGTGCAACGTACCAACCAATGACACCCTTGTTGCCAGTCAAACCGGCGTCTTGGGCGGTTTTCTCAGTGGTGATGTACTTCTCGACGAGATCTGGGTGGCCCCAGTTCTCAACCACGGCATCTACTTCTCCGCTGGCGAAGCCTTGCCAGGCAACTTCTTCCTTGAGCGTCTTGTACTCGACGTCGCAGCCAAGCTTTTCCTTAGCAACGGTTCCGATCACGTGAGCATTTGCCTCATAACCAACCCACTGGTTGATGGCAATGTTGACGGTTCCACAGTCTGCAGAGCCGTCGGCTGCCGTTGACGAAGTGGACGAGATGTCCCCGCCACCGCAAGCGGTCAGAGCTAGTGCTGGGATGACAAGGGCCATCGCAGCGTATTTTGCGCTAGTCATTTTTTTCATGATTCTCCTGAGACAAAAAGCGGTCAGCTAGCCGTACGGAAAGCTGCGTATTTGGTAATTCGATCGAGAAGGACACCAAGTGCTGTGATGGCGATGCCGGCCGCTAGGCCCTTACCGAAGAGCTGTCCTTGAGAGAAGCCGGAGACCACCAGGTAGCCCAGACCACCTCCGCCAACGAGTCCTCCGACAACAACCATTGCAAGCACGTACAGCAAGCCCTGATTGACTGCGAGTACGACCGCCTTTCTAGACATCGGCAACTGAACTTTCATGATCATTTGCCCGGCAGTGGTTCCCATAGATTGGGCTGCTTCGATCGTGGTGGTCGAAACACCCCGGATTCCGTCAGCGATGAGCTTCGTGGCGATCGGGACGCCGTACACCACCGCAGCAGCGATGGCGGTGAAGCGAGTCGGTCCAAAAAGCGCCAGGGCTGGAACCAAGTACACGAATGATGGGATGGTTTGGAAGGCGTCCAAGATGGGACGAACGATGGAGTCGGCTAGCTTGCTTCGCCCCATCCAGACGCCGAGTATGGTGGCGACGATAACCACCAGCAAGGTGGCAACGAGTGTGGTCGCGAGAGTCTTCATGGTTTCGTTCCATAGACCCGTTCCAAGGATCACCAGCTCGCACACCACGGTGATAGCAGCCGCACGCCATCCGCCAGCAATTGCTGCGATGGCAATGATCACGAGGGCCATCACCCACCAAGGGGACTGTGCCAAGAGCGATTCCAGGGGGTTGACCAGCGTCGCGGTAGTGATGTTCTTGAATGCTTCCGTCACCCCGGAGAAGGTTTCAACGGTCCAGTCATTGAACGATTGAATGATTGCGGCAAGAGGTTTGCCGAAGTTCGGAGAGCTAGGGAACTTTGCGAGCGTCAGGTAATTATGTGAAAGGTACACGGCGACGAGCGCTACCACTGCGCCAATCAGGACGATCATACGACGACGCTGCGCGCCTCGCTTTTGCGATTCCTTACTGCCACGGCGAACTCGAGCCGCGATGCTGGATCGCTCCGATGCAGCCGTAGTGGTCCGGTCAAGCATGATGGCCATCAGAACAATCGCCAGGCCAGAGACGAAGGCCGAACCAACATCGAGGGCCTGCAGCGCTTGAAGCACAGGGGCACCAAGGCCCGGGCCGTTGATCAATGCGGCGATCGTCGCCATGGACAACGCGGCCATGGTGCACTGGTTGATTCCCACCACGATGGTTCGTTTGGCCAGCGGCACTTGGACCTTGCTGAGCGTCTGCCAGGGGGTGGCACCCATCGAGGTGACGGCTTCGAGCGTGCTCGGCGAAACACCACGGATTCCGTGTTCAGTGATTCGAACCAGCGGCGGCAACGCATAGATGAGGGTTGTTACGACGGCGGCCGCCGGGCCGATTCCGAAAACGAGCGCCAGTGGTGCCAAGTAGGCGAACGACGGCAGCGTTTGCATGACGTCCAAGATGGGCGACATGATGGCGGAAAACCGCTTGGTGCGCGCCATGAGAAGTCCCGTTGGAATACCGATAATCACGCAGAGAAGCACCGAGATGAAGGTGATGATGAGCGTATCGATGCTCTCTTCCCAGTAGCCGAAGAAGCCACAGAGCAGGGTGAAGACGGCAACGAGAAGCATGGAACGAACGCCGGCCAGCGCAAACGCTAGCCATGACAACAGGGCTACGACGCCGAGCCAGCCAACTTGAGGCACCGGCCTTCCGCCAGAAGCTTGGCTGAAGAGGTTTTGCAGAAATTCAACGACCGCATTCAGGCCCTGAGTGATGGGAGTAACCACGTATTGGAAGAAGAATGAGCTGTCGCGCGAGGCATCAAAGGCGTCACGAAGACCGTTGAGCCACACATGGAAATCTGTTCTTTCGGCACCGCCAAGCTCAAGGGTTTGGACGCCTCGGAAAGCAATCCATACCAGCACCCAGAGGACCACAACAGCGGCGAGAAGAAGGGACTTCCTGTGCCGCTTGGCAGCCGGAATCGTTGCTGCGCCGCCATTTTTGGTCTCAGAGGTGATCGGCTCTTTGCCTTGTACCGTCTTCGAACCTGCCGGCCCGGTGGCTATGACACTCACTTCGCGTCCTCTTCAGCTACGACGACGCGGAGAATATCGTCGTCATCCACTAGCCCTAAGAACTGGTCACCTCTGAACACCCGCACTGGATGCTCCGAGCTGAGAACTTGACGGGCTGCGTCCCTCACAATGCGGTTCGATTGCATGATGGGTCCGTCGAGCGATTCATTCTCGCGAGGTGGTCGAACCACATAATCCAGGGTCAACACATGGGACTTGGGTATTTCGGAAACGAAGTCGCGGACGTACTCGTCCGCGGGATTGGCGACTACTTCGGCCGGAGTTCCGATCTGCACGATTTCGCCATCGCGCATAATAAGAATTCGGTCACCCAGCTTGAGCGCTTCTTGCAAGTCGTGGGTAATGAAGATCATGGTCTTCCCCATTTCCTCGTGCAGACGCACTACCTCGTCCTGCATGTCCCGGCGAATCAGCGGGTCCAACGCGGAGAAAGGTTCGTCGAACAAGAGCACTTGGGGGTCTACAGCGAGTGCTCGAGCGAGGCCTACACGCTGTTGCATACCGCCGGACAGCTGGTCGGGGAAGGACGCCTCATAGCCGGAAAGGCCCACTAGGTCGATCATCTCTTGGGCTCGGGCCAGGCCCTTGGCCTTGTTTTCGCCGCGGATTTCCAGGCCGTACGCGACGTTATCCGTCACCGTTCGGTGTGGGAGGAGACCGAACTGCTGAAAGACCATCGACATGTGAGTTCGGCGGAGGCTTTGCAGCTTCTCTTTTCCGGCCTTCGTGATGTCTTCACCGTCGATCAGGACGGTGCCCGCGGTGGGTTCAATCAGTCGCGTCAAGAGACGGACAAGCGTCGACTTTCCGGATCCAGACAAGCCCATAATGACGAAGACCTCGCCACGGGCAACGTCAAAGGAGATATCGCGAACGGCAGCTAGGCATCCAGTTTTTCCTAGCAAGGCTTGCCGGCTCAGGCTCTGGTTCTCGGTGCCAAGAATTTTGTCAGCTTTCGGGCCAAAGATTTTCCACAAGCCCTCAACTCTCAGCGCCGGTTTGCCCGTAACCGCTATGTCCACCGCGTGTGGTGGAGCCGCCGTTTCGCTCATGATTCCTCCGAAAGTAAATGGCTTGTAAAAGTGACTTAGCCCGATGAGGTGATTTGGGTACAACAACTTCGTCTTCGACGGCTCTTTTGCCGCCAAAGACTAGAAGAAAAGTAATGAGAACTAGTTCAAATGACTATTTTTACTGCAGAAATCTTTATATATAAGTTGGATACTGAGGAAGGGCAAGGAATGCCAAGTCCATTCTCGCGAGACGAAAAGGAATTCGGCCCTGCCCCTACTTCAGGGAAACCGAGTCCATGAACCGCGCATGCCAAGGAACGTCTCGGCGCAACTCAACCACTTCCGCGCGCAAGGCATACTGCACTAGGAATGGATGACTCGAAGCGAGCGAATCAGTAAGCCGACCCGCACTCTTTGTGACGCCATTCATATGGTGATAGTACAGAGACGCAGAATCCAGTCAAGAGGCTTCCGAAAAAAGTCGCGTCACAAACGAACCGTTGAAACAATTCATTTCGCCTAGTCAAAGGCTGATTGATCCGCTCGGAGGGGCCCATCTGGAGTCCTGAGCGCGTAACATTTAACTTAAATATAACAAATATCCAGCCGATATAGCTCAAGTGAAGCTGTTCCTCGGCCCAAGTGGATGGCAAAACCGCCCATTGTTCTCAGCAACAAAAATGGGTGGGTTCTGAGAACTAGACGGGAAGGTTCTTGAGTTGCTTGATAGTGGATTTGATCCATTTGAGCTCGGCTTCAAGCTTGACGATGGAGGCCTCCAGCGTGGCCGCCATCAGGAATGAGCGGCGATCTCCTGCTCGTGCTGCGGCGTCGCCGAGTGCCTCGCGTTCGGCGTTAAACTCAGCAATTTCGCCCTCTAGCGAGCGAAGGCGCGCGGTGAACAGCACTTCAAGTTCTTCCGGCTCCAAGAGGCCCGCGTTAAAGACGCGGATGAGGAAAGGCTCACGGACAGCTTGTTTTTCATTCGGTCCCAACAGCCACTCGCGCAACACCTCACGACCCTTGTCCGTAATGTGATGCTCTTGCCGATCTGGAAAGTTATGTCCTCGGACTACCTTCACGTTGGCCAAACCATCATCAACCAGACTTGCGAGCGTGCGATACACCTGAGCTTTATCAGCGCTCCACAGGTGGGAGATAGACGTGTCGAGGTGCTTCTTCAAGTCATACCCCGTCATGGGAGAGAGCTGAAGAAGACCTAAGAGAACATGAGGAAGCGCCACCCCCATATTGTTGCCTACCCCTAGGTGTATTTGCACCCAAGACACGAAAACCGGGACCGAGAGCAGAAATCCCCTTACCCAACCCCAACGCAACGATGCCCGGCCCCAGGGAGCCGAGCATCGTCGTCGTACTAACTAAAAAGCGAACTACTTAGCGCCCAAGCGCTCCTTCAAGCCCGCAAGCTCAGACTGAAGCGAGGCCGGCAAAGAATCGCCGAACTTCGCGAACCACTCCTCGATGCTCGCAAGCTCGTCAACCCACTCAGAAGCGTCGAAACGGGTTGCGTCCTGCAGTGCGTCCTCGGAGAGGTCAAGACCATTGAGGTCAAGCGCGCCTGGAGCCGGAACGAAACCGATCGGCGTCTCAATAGCCTCAGCCTTGCCCTCAATGCGCTCGATAGCCCACTTCAATACGCGAGAGTTCTCGCCGAAGCCAGGCCATGCGAAGCCGCCATCGGCAGTGCGGCGGAACCAGTTCACCAAGAAGATCTTCGGAAGGCGCTCAGGGTTAGCCTTCTGCGAGATGCGATCCCAGTGGTTGAGGTAGTCGCCGGCGTCGTAACCGATGAACGGAAGCATTGCCATTGGGTCGCGGCGCACAACGCCGACCTGACCCGCAGCAGCAGCCGTGGTCTCAGAAGACAACGTGGCGCCCATGAAGACACCGTTGGACCAGTCGCGAGACTGGGTCACGAGCGGAATGGTGGTCTTGCGGCGGCCACCGAAGAGGATGGCGTTGAGCTCAACGCCGTTTGGCTCGTAGTACTCCTTAGCCAGCATGTCGATCTGATCGATCGGCGTGCAGAAACGGGAGTTCGGGTGAGCAGCAGGCTCCTTGGACTCCGGAGTCCAGTCATTGCCGCGCCAGTCCGTGAGGTGCTCAGGAACTTCGTCCGTCATACCTTCCCACCACACGCCGCCGTCATCCGTGAGAGCAACGTTCGTGAAGATCGAGTTGCCCTTAGAAATAGCCTTCATAGCGTTCGGGTTGGTGGACCAGCCCGTGCCCGGAGCCACACCGAAGAGACCAGCTTCAGGGTTCACGACGCGCATTTCGCCCTCGTGGCCCAAACGGATCCAGGTGATGTCATCACCTAGGGTCTCTGCCTTCCAACCAGGAATGGTTGGCTGCAAGAGCGCGAGGTTGGTCTTGCCCGTCGCCGAGGGGAAGGCGCCAGCAACGTGGTAGGCCTTTCCTTCAGGAGAGGTGAGGCGAAGAATGAGCATGTGCTCAGCGAGCCAGCCCTCATCGCGAGCCATCACAGAAGCAATGCGAAGCGCGTAGCACTTCTTACCCAGCAGGGCATTTCCGCCGTAGCCGGAGCCGTAAGACCAGATGGAGCGCTCTTCAGGGAAGTGAACAATCCACTTCTCCGTGTTGCACGGCCACGCAACGTCTTCCTGGCCCTCTTCAAGAGGTGCACCAACGGAGTGGAGTGCCGGCACGAAGAAGGCATCCAGCTCTTCCATCTTGCGCAACACGTCCGTGCCGATACGCGCCATGATGCGCATCGAAGCAACAACGTAGGCGGAGTCAGTGATTTCGACGCCGAACTTAGGATCCTCAGCATCGACGTGGCCCATCACGAATGGGATCACGTACATGGTACGGCCGCGCATCGAGCCATCGAAGAGGCTCGTGAGCTTGGCCTTCATCTTGGAAGGCTCCATCCAGTTATTGGTGAAGCCAGCGTCGCGTTCCTTCTCAGAGCAAATGAACGTCTGCTCTTCAACGCGCGCAACGTCTGCAGGGTCAGAGAACGCTGCAAACGAGTTCGGGAACAACTCAGGGTTAAGTCGCGTCAACGTTCCAGCGTCAACGAGTTCTTGCGTGAGCCGATCCCATTCCCCTTGGCTGCCATCGACCCAATAGACCGAGTCTGGCTTTGTCAGCTGGGCAACCTCGTCAACCCATGCAGCCAGCTTGGCGTGGGTTGTGTGTGCCGCCCCTTGAGCGTCAAGGACTTGTTGATCGGAGCTCTCGCTCATATCCGTTCCCTTCATTGGGTGAATACGTGTGCTATCGATGCTATTGCTGCAAATGCTTCGATTCCGCCAGGTTTAGCTGATCTACGGCGTAAAAGCGGACGGAATGGACCTGCAATCCGCACCAATTCGCAGAAAACCATCTTATCTGATGTGAGTAAGGTCACGTAGACCGGTCTAACTATGTTTCGTCACCCTGTAACTTCCGCGGAATTTCAAGGAAGTTAATACTCGAACATAGGGAGACCGCCGATTTGTGGAGTGTCAGAAACCTGTGTATAGTTATTCGAGTTCGCCGGTCAAAACGGTGAATATGCGCCCATAGCTCAGCTGGATAGAGCGTCTGTCTACGGAACAGAAGGCCAGGGGTTCGAATCCCTTTGGGCGCACCCAATGTTCGACGTTCGAAACTGCGACACGTTAGTGCGTGTCGCAGTTCGGCCGTCGGTCTCCGCTCCGTCGCCCTGCTCGCTCCACGCAGCCGCTCCGCGCTGCACTTCCGGGTCGAGGATTACGTTGAATGGCTTCGCCAGTTCACCTTTTATCTCTTTGTGCTCGCCAATGCGGATGCGAGTAAAGAACGCCTGGTTCGCTAGGCGTCGATTCTGGTCGTCACACCCGGCGTAAATCCGCCCAATGTCGGCCGCAAGGTCAAGACAGTCATCGATGTGGTGCCGTGCTTCGGCGTAGTCGTTGTGGTGCTCTGCAAGACGGTCATCGATCGCGGCGACCTCAGCACGGAGTCGATCTTGGAACTTCGCGAACTGCTCCAAGCTCAAGGCATCTTTCAGGTGCGCTTCGAGGAGCCGGTCTTGCTCTGTGATGTTCTTTGCACGCCTGCGAGTGAGGTCGGCGACCTCGGTTGACGAGGACTTAGTGAGGCGGTCAAGTTCGTGGTGGAGCATGCCGCGCAGCGCATCCCGAGTAGCCGGCGTGATCTGCACACGCTGGTAGTAATCAACGATGAGCGCTTCGACGTCGGTCGTCAGGATCGCTGCTTGCGTGCAGTCGGTGCGCTTTCGATGACGACCGAGGCAGACGAAGTACGGGTAGATATCACCGTTGCGAGCTTTGGTCTTGTTTACCATCAGTCGCGCCCCGCACTGCTGGCAGAACACGCTGCCTTTGAGGTAGTGGTCGTGCTTCTGCGTGCGATCACCGGACGCGTTGTGCGAGGCGAGCACGGACTGCACTTGGTACCAGACTTCAGGCTCGACGATCCGTTCGTGGGCACCGTCGTAACGGACCCCGCGGTAGACGACGTCCCCTTTGTAGTAGGGATTCTGCAGCATCCGATGCACTGAAGATAGCGGGATCGACCTCGAAGGTCGTCGCGGGCTTGGCACGGAGATGAGCCCTCTGCCCAAGAGCTCAGCGGTCAGTTTCGCCAGTGAGTAGTTTCCGGCTGCGTATGCTTCGAAGGCCCACTTCACGAGCGGAGCACGTTCCGGGTCGAGTGCGACGGAGCGGACCTCACGGCCGAGTTCGTCGCGTTCGAGCGTGTTTAGGTATCCGAGTGGAGCCTTCGACGGGGTGCCACCGGTCATGGCTTTCTGGGTCATCCCTTTGACGACTTCGGTGGCGAGGTTTCGCGAGTAGAACTCCGCGATCGTGGACATGATGCCGTGGAGCAGCATCCCCGAAGGGGTTTCGTCGATGTTCTCCGTCGCTGAGACCAGCATCACTCCGGCTTCTTGGAGGGCGAAGTGGATGGCGACGTCATCGGCACGGTTTCGTGCGAGGCGGTCGACTTTGTGCACTATGCAGTACGCGACCCGGTGGGTTTTCACGTACTGGATCATGCGCTGCAAGGCAGGCCGGTCAGCCTTCTTCGCGGACTCACCCGCATCAACGAACTCTTCAATGACGACCGCCCCAAGCTGGGAGGCTTTGTGCAGATTCGCGTCCCGTTGCGCAGGGATTGAGAAACCTTCGTCCTGGCCTCCTTTCTCAGCCTGCTCTTTGGTAGAGACGCGCAGATAGGAGACGGCGAAGGCTTCGCCGGAGAGGGCAACTCCGAGCGGTCTTGTCGCTGTTCCGAGAGGAGATTGTTGACTCTGGGCTGGAGCCTGGAGGGTGCGAGCGCGCATGGCGGGCCACCTTTCACTCGACAGAAACAGAAATGGAAATGCCCTGCCAGCAGGTGCGTGCGTCGAGTGTGGTGGCTGCCGGCGATGAGCCTGGCGTCTGCGTTCCGGTTCGGTGAGGAGCGGTTCGCGTGTGGTTAGTGCGCGCCCCGACCGTTCAGGTTGGAAGGGCGTGTAGTTGTTCGATGGTACCTTGCGGTGCCAGTGAGTTACAGGTGCTGAGGAGATTTGAAAGATGACGGCGGCTTTGCGCCCTCACGCTGCTCGCGGGCTTCAGCGACACGTTCGAGCGTAAGACGGATAAACAGTTCCGTGAGGACCCCAAGGTCGGGCTCAGGCCTGTGAACTGCGTCGACGAAAAAGCGTCGCTCCGCGTACGGCACGTATCCAGTTCGGCGCTCATACCGCTTCGTACGGCTCATTGCCCGCGCCTCTCATCCTCTACTACTTTCCGAATGACCGCGTCCAGCTCTGCCAGCCGACCCGCAACCTGCTCGGCGACGAAGGAAGCGAAATCGTCCGTACGATCGGCCACTGGTCGTTCAGCCGTGTCGGGTTCGACCCAATCTTCAGCTTCCCCGCCGGGCCATGGCGTGACCCTGGTGGGTCGGTCGCGGTCAAGCCGAGTACCGGATATCGTGACCCAGTCGCGGAGGCGTTCCCGGGCGACAGCGAAGTCGTGATGCCAGGCAAGGGCCTGGTTCCCTTTGGCTTGCGGGTCGAAACAGAACAACCAGTGTTGCCTGAGTGCCGAGAGTTCCCACAAGAGTTCGGGGTGACGGTGCCACATCGGCGGCACGACCTGGGCGGGCAGGCCGTAGGTGTGACGGAGCCAGTCAACCCAGGCATTCAGGGCGAGGAGTTCGTGTTCGACATCATCAGGTGGCAGGGTGAGCCAGTTAATCGGACGAGGCACAGCGGCAAGCGTCGCGGCGAGGTCGTTCACGTAGGCCTGTTTCGCGAGCTGCCGGGTCTTCGCTTCGATCTCCGGAGGCAAGTCAGACAGGTCCACCCCATCGAAGTCAGGCTTTGGCTGGGGTAAATGAGGCGAGGTGTTATCGGGGTTCATGAGAAACTCCATCGGCGAAGAAGTCGTACGCACCGGGACAGTGCGCCAAGTAAGAAGTCGAGTGCGGCGACCAGATGGAGGTGTACGGGGTACTGGTCGCCGCACCCGGGTCATCGGGCCACGGCCTCGCGAGGAGGGGTGTTGTCGCGGGCAGCTGTGGCAGGTTCAGGGTCCAGCTGCGCTTCTCGCTCCGCGAGTGCCTGTTGCACTTGTTCCTGTACCGGGGCCTCCCGCTTTGCAGCGTCGCGTTCCGGGCCGGTGCGGTCAACCGTGTAGCGGGTGATGTTGTTGTCATGTCCGATTCGGGACGCGACAAACTGTTCTCGGTCGGCCCCTTCGTTGCCGGTGTATGTGCGGGTTTCACCCTCGGCGATGAAGTTGTCGCCTTTACGGAACTGCGCATGCGCGAGTTCAGCGGATTTACGGAACATCACGAGGTCAGTGAATGCCGGATCCAGGTTTGTGAAAGTACCGTCTTCTTCGAAGCGGGCCTGCGGTTGCCCGACACGCATATACAAACGCGCATCCCCTTTGCTGGTGAACGTCAGTTCCGGGTCGGATGCGATGAAACCCGAGAGGGATTCCTTCGTGCGAATAGTCATCAGCTTCACTCCTATCGATCATCGCCCCCGCGGAATCGCTGGGACTACCCGACAGGTACGATCCCGATCCGGACTATCTGGCACGGCCCTGAAGTGTCTGCTCGATCTCGGCCCGGTCGGTGCGGAGTTGCTTCGAGTCGGCGCGGTTCGGCCAAGGCCGCAAGTTCGTGATGATGGGGCGTGCGGTGCGGAGCATCACCACCCCGGTTCCGAACGGGAGCGTGCGCAGCACATCGGGTGGCAGGATCGGCACGCGTCGGATCGATCGCTGGCTCGAGTGCGCTCCGTACGCGTCGGTGGTAATGGAGTCGGTGGTTTCGTCGCGGTCACCGATGAGGGTGGCGAGGTCTTGCAGGTCTCTGCTGTTGGATGCGCCTCCGAGGATGATCTTCACGATGGAGGCGTCCCAGATCGCGTTGGCCTGGTTCTCGCCCCACTTTTCCCGCGCTTGGGCCAGCGACTGCAGCACCGGCAGCGGGGTGATGCCGGTGCCGCCGCCTTCCGCCATCAGCGTCGGCAGACTGGGTAACGGTGCGAGGTTCCCGATCTCGTCGAGCGCGAGCAGGAGAGGTGGGTCCATGCGGGCTCCCGGTGAGTGTGCGGCGATCTTCCTCGCGGTCTCGACGAGGTCTTCGATGAACGCCGCCACCAGCGCAGATGCCGCCCCAGCACCGGCCCCCGTCGCCAGTAGGTACAAAGTTCCGTTACCCAACAGGAATGATTCCGGGTCGAACTCTTCGCCCGGGGCTGGGCTCACCGCGTCAAGGACGCGAGGATCGGCCAGGGCGGAGAACGCGAGGGAGACGCCTTGCCAGATGGAGTCCCTGGTGCGTGGGTCGGCTTGCACCATCGCATCCAATGAGTCTGCCCATCCTTCCGCTGCTCCCGGGTGTGAGGAGAGGATCCGGACAGCATCGGCGGCGAGAGTCGGGTTTAGTGCCCACTTGTAGAGCGTTCTCGCGCCGCGCCCATCCAGTGCTGCCGCGTGCAGGAGTCCTTGGATTGCGGCAGTGGTCTTTCCTTCCCAGAATCCGGCATCTTGGACACCACCGAACCCGGTGGCCGTGGCAAGGCCTTTCGCGCGGATCATCGCCGTCAACGGGTCCTGGCAGCCCCTCACCGGTGACCAGCGCATCCCCGCGGGCAGTCCCGGGGCCAGCTGCTGCGGGTCGAAGACGGCAACCTTTCCCTTCCGTGCCCGCGCTTTCAACGTCGCGGTGAGATTGTCAGGGCGGGTGGAGGTTGTGATGACAGCACCGGGCGCGTCGAGAATTGCGTTGATGACCACATGCAAACCTTTCCCGGAACGGGGCGGACCGATCAACAGGATGCTGTCTTCAACGGTCGCCCACACCTGCCCGCCTTTGCCGGTGCCGAGGAGATATCCAACATCGGCAGGGACCGGCTTTCCGGTCAGTGACGGCCGCAGCGTTGCAGCCTTCTTTACCAGGGCCTTTGCCGAGGCAACCCGGGCGACCTCGGCTGCTGTTGCGGTGCCGGCCAACCAGTGCGGGTCGGTTTTTGAGTGGGCCTGGTGGATTGCCCGCCAGACGAAGAAGCCCGCCGTTCCGAGGATCCCGAGGAACAGGGCGACGATGACCCAGTAGAGGATCGGGTTGAGGCCGTCAGCACCGAGTGCTTTCCCTGGATCGGTGGGGGTGGCGAGAACGCTGACGCCGGAGGTGAACCCTTCGGTGGGTTCCGGCAGGCCACTGAGGAACGCTGCCACGCTGCCTGCGATTCTTATGAGTCCGGTGAAGCCGGCAGCGGCAATGAGGGTGCCGAGGGCGAGGTTGATGAAGAGATCGTTGGCGGGTTTCGCCTGCACAGGGCCAGACATGACGGGCCACCTTCCTGACCCCGAGACAGGGCGTGCGGGGTCAGGAGAACAGGTGCGGGGCGCTGTGCCGGGTCAGTCGATGCGCTGCACCGATGTGGTGCCGGAGATCCGGCCGAACAGAATCACCTCACCTGTCACGACTGGTTTCTCTCCACGATCCAAAAGCGCCCGGGCGGTGCCCGTCGGTCCTGCGGAGGAATGGCGGAGAATCAGGGCGAGGGCAACATCCTCGCCGGGTACGAATCCATCGGCGGCGAACTCCAACAAGCTCGGTAGCACCACCGCTGCGGGTACGTCGGCGGGCGGGGCAAACGGTGACCGAGGCTGCGGTGCGGGCGCGGTGAGGATATCGGCGTGGACGCTGCCATCCAGCTCCCGCACCTCCACCCGTGTCGGTGATCCGAGCCGGGCGATGAGCTCGGTGAGGGTCTGCGTGATATCGCTTCGCCGGATCGGGGTGGCCGAGAGCTTATCTCCGTTGACGGTGGCGATGAGTGTGTCGGCATTGATGGCCTCGAGGAGGATCTGCGGAAGCACCGGTGGCACCACGACCATCTCTGCGCGCTGGTCTGACGGTGGGACGGGTGGGACGGGTGGGTTCTGTGGGGTTCGGCGGGCACGGCGCAGACTCATACGATCACGTCCGCACGAACGAAAACGAGCGAAGACATTGGAGGGTGATTTCTTGGGTTCATGACAACAAGGTGCGCGGCCCGCCCGCCCGGTCGACGGCCGTCGTCGTGATGGGATCAGCGGTGAGGGCCTGTTCCCGTTCTGCATGATCGTGAGAAGTCTTCGCCCATTCCTTGGCGAGGTCCAGTAGCTGCTGATAGTCGCCGGCCTTGACTTCGCCATGCGCGAGAGACCTCCAGGGATAGCTGCCATCAGCTTGCCGAACTCGTGCCTGTGAATCCCATGTCCACGAGGTTGCCACCCGATCGTCGTCGGACCAATCGGTGCCCGTGTATTGCTCCTCGACCGCGAACCGGGTCATCGAGCCTGCTTCTGGATACAGGAAGAAATGGCCGCTCCCGAAGGTGACGGGGTCCTCCCACGCGAGAATGACGTGCTCTGGGTATCTCTGCGCGATCTCTTCCAACCCGTCCACCAACGCGGTCGAGTGTTGGGCGAGTTCCTCCTCGGACAAGCCGCTCATCGCGCCGCCGCCCCTACAGGCGACACCGTTCGCGGTGACGAGATGGGTGCGCCCTGCATGCTCATGACAGGCCCGCAGTGCTACCGGGAGCTGTGGGGTTAGGCGGATTCTGGCTCATCCGTTGCGTCGTGTCGAAGACCCGGAGCTCTTCCGGATGGAGTTGATGCTGAACCACATAGCTGGACTCTTTAATCCGCCACAGCCCCTGCCCGGTGCCGAGGCTGGGGAGCAGTTTCTGTTCTGTACCGGTGAGACCGAGCGTCTTGCCGGTGGTTCCGATCTGATCAGATTCTTGTCGATAGATGATCCGGGACTCTGCGTTGGCAAGGAGGCTGTTGGCGAGGGCGCGCATGGCGGATCCCTGGTCACCAACGTTGTCAAGGTCGGTGAGCTTATGGAAAATCAGGAGGTTCGCGATGCCGTAGTGGCGGGCAAGCCGCCAATGCGCATCCATTCGCTTCAGCAGCGCCGGGTGGGACATCAGCCTCCACGCTTCGTCGTAGACCACCCACCGTTGACCCCCGTTAGGGTCCAGGAGCGCAGACTCCATCCATGCACTCGAGCACGTCATCAGCACGCTGATCAGAGTCGAGTTCTCCACGACACGAGACAAGTCGAGGGTGATCATCGGCAGCGTCGGGTCAAACGTGACAGTCGAAGGTCCATCGAACAGCCCCGCGAGGTCACCAGACACGAGGCGGCGCAGCGCATGGCCGACGAGACGTCCGTCCTCAGCCAGGCGCTCGTCATCGCCCGGATCAGGGGTGAGAATCCGGTCGACGATCATCGGGAGGATCGGCACCGACGCTGACGCGACGACGGCTTGCAAGGCAACGTCAATGACGGTGTGCTCCAGCGGTGACAAGGCACGCTCCAGCACCGTCTCGGCGAGGGCCCCGATCAGGTCGCGGCGGCGTGAAGCAACGGTGGAAGCCCATTCGGGGTCGGAGAGCCCACCAGGCCGGTATCCCTCATCAAGCGGGTTCAGGCGGTTACGGAGTCCGTGGCCGAGAATGATCGCTTTCCCACCGACAGCTTCGGCGACCGCGGTGTGCTCACCCTTCGGATCACCAGGGACATAGACGCGGCGACCGAACGGGATCGACCGGGTGTAGAGCGATTTCGCGAGCGACGATTTCCCGGAGCCGACGATACCCGCCAGGACGAGATTTGGGGCGGTGATGATGCCGCGCTGGTAGAGCACCCAGGGGTCGTAGACGAAGCTGCCGCCGGAGTACATATCCTGCCCCACGAACACACCCTGCGAGCCAAGTCCGCCCTCAGCCAAGAACGGATAGGCTCCCTGCAGGGTTGCGGAGGTGTCCTGGTGCGGTGGCACCCGAAACTGTCGATACGAGCGCAACGCGGCAGGTCCCGGTTCCCCGCCTCTGGGGAGATAGTCGGTGCTGCGAGCAGCTGCTCGTTCGGCGGCAACTTTCGCTCTCTCCGCCTCCAGCTGGGCGAACCGGTCGCGGGCGATCACCTGCACGGCAGCACGCTCTCGGGCCTTGCGCGAGCGACGTTTACCTTTCCCGTCCTCGACGAGGACGGTGGAGTAGAGCTTCTTTGGATTCGGTCGCGGTCCCATGTGGATGCCTTTCCTCAAGACGAGCAGTGACATCCGTCAGGTGCGGACTGCCTCAAGCTCAGCCCCGCACTGTGGCTGAAATATCGTCGCCACGAACGTCCTAGTACGGCTGGTCGGGTTTTGAGAGAATGAGTACCTACAGCAGCAAGAAGAGGCTGGTCATTTCACCGCGGAACTTCTGCTTTTGGAACGAGTGGGGCAGTTTTAGGCCAATGAGAGAGATATCCCAAGAGAAATTTGACGCCTTTGCAGGATTCTGCCGCCAACCTACTTCCGTACTCTTCGGCCAAGAGGTTGCTTGGTTTGAGAGCAAGTCGAGGTCAGTTTTTGCTCTCCTGATGCTAGATACAGATGAAGAGTTCTCCGGCATCCTGTTCGCCAGGGACCTCGCTAGCCGCTTTCGCTGGGTGAAACAAACCGCCTATTACACATCATCGGCAGATGCACTCGCGGAGCTTCGCCGTCTGATGAGGCAAGTCGAAGCAGACATAGAAGAAGAGCGTGTTCAAGGCGATGAAGCTGATCCAGTCGACTTCTTTGCGCCCGTTGTCAAGGAACAACGATTCCATGAGCGATTCCAGCATCTCGCATTTGGTGAGGGGTTTGCTGCAGCTCGTGAACTGATCAATGTGATGATGTGTTGGTATGAGAATCAGGACGGCAACTACATAGAGCAATTCCAAACGACCGGATTCGACGCGCGCATCTGGGAATTATATTTGTTCGCAATGCTCGTTGAATCACGATACGCGGTATCACAGCCGAGCCCTGCACCAGATTTTCTCGCTCGTGGCCTCGGAGGTACCTTCTTCATCGAGGCCACGACAATCAACCCCTCAATCATCAACGGGAAACCTGCCACTTCCCAGAAACCCGAGTCTGTCGAGGAAATTGCTGATTACGTCCAGAACTATCTCCCAATTCGGTTCGCTGGTCCGCTCAGTGCGAAATTGGAAAAGCGTTACTGGGAAAGCCTGGAAGTCGCTGACGCGCCGCTAGTGATTGCAATTCAAGACTTTCATGACGAGTTCTCGATGACATACAGCGGGCAGTCGCTGCTGCGGTATCTATACGGTGTCGAGTTTCTTGAAGTTCAGAATGATCAAGGAGTAGAGATCGTTAGCCGTCCGGTCACGCATCACCTCTGGAAGGGCAAGAAGATTGCGTCAGGGTTCTTTAGCCTTCCAGACGCGCCCAACATCAGCGCCGTGCTTTTTAACGCCAGCGGTACTCTCGCAAAATTCAACAGAATGGGAGTCAAGGTTGCTTTCGGCCGACCGGGAGTGACTCTTATCCATAGCGGAATTCGCGTGTCGAGTGACGGCAGATTAGAAGAAACTTTTTCGAACGAAGTCAATGAGGGGTATGAGGAAGCATGGATCGACGGGATGGAGGTTTACCACAACCCGGCTGCCACACACCCCTTGAATCCGGATCTACTTCCAGGTGCTAGGCATCACTTTCAAACAGACTCAGGCTTCGAATCTTGGACGCCAGTCGGGCATCTAGTGACGAGCAGAACCGCAGTAGTGACCACTCGTTAGATCATCCGGCTCATTTTCGTCCAAACTCGCCGCTTACCTGAAACTAGACGTAGAGAAAATACAGCCACTTGATCCGCCAACAACTGGCTCCAGAGCTTTATAGGCCGAGATGATGACGTTCAACCGTCAAATGCCTCGGCATAAAGGCAATGCGGCAGCAACGAACGCTTGTGCCTGTTGGCCGACCAAGCGTCGGGTCTCGCAAGACGCTTGGATGGCGGCCTGTTCGATCGCAGACACGGCAGCTTCGAGTTCGTCGTTGCTGGTGGCGGAGACGGCGATGAGGCCGGTGTAGCGGATGACCCCGTGCCCGGAGGTGAGGTCGGCCTCCTGCTGTAGCACGTCCTGGTACTCGGCGGATTGTTGGGCGTCTTCGATCTGCCCGACCCGCTGGCGTTGCGTCGCATCCGAGATGTACTCGGTCTTCTTCTTGCGAATATCCCGTGCTGCCTGATCAGAGCGGATCGGGTCACACAGCAGCGTGAACGAACGTCGGATTCCCGAGGACAGCAGCACTGGGGCAAGAAACCCTGGATAGACAAGAGACCTCGGCCATTCCGATATCCACAGCACCGCATGATGGGCGCTATCCGAGCGCAGCCCCTCCCACGTTTCCTCCACCGCAACAGGACCAGCAGTAGCAAGGTCGTGTCCGATCGTTCCAGAACGTTCCAGGGTGGCGGCGACTCCCGGGTCGTAGGCACTGCGGAGCATCACGGCGAGTTGGCCGGGTGTGTACCACTCGGAGGGTTTCAGATCCGCGGTGCGTAGCGCCGTCGTGAGCGTGTGCATCTCTTGTTTGAGGACTTCGGCTGCGCCTTTGAGGCTGCCGCCCGCGGTGCGAATTGCGCGGGAGGCGGCCCGCATGTCCAGGCTGAGCGAGATCGTGGAGATGTGGCGTTCCCCGGCAGGGCCTGCCCTCTCGATCAGCTCCCGGTAGGTTTGGGCGACCCAGGACCCGTCATCGTTGCCGTGCTCCGCCCACCACTGCGATAGTCCGGACCCGGAATCGGGGACCGTGCGCTCCAGCACTTGCAGACGAGCGATGCGGGTAGAACGGCAGGTGGTCGAGAGGACCCGGCCCCACGCGTGGACACGGCGCTCTTGCTCTCCCGGGTCTAGCAGGATGAACGAGGGGTGGGTCACCTCCAGCAGCGCCGTCAATGTTTGAGCATGCGGATCGTGCACCATGATTGCACCAGATTCCTTGTCCTGATACTGCCGCAGTGCTGCCGCGTCGCCCGGGAGCGCGAGGGTTCCTGCGGGGCGGGGCTTCACGATCTTGCGCCGGTAACTGGTCTGGTGGGCTCGGGTCCGCCATATCCAGTGCAGAGTGATCGGCACCCACTCGACCATCTTTCGGCCGCCGAATGGAACCACGGCTAGCCCGAGGGCGATGCCCCAGATCGGTGCCGTATAAAGTGCGGCGGGGCCTCCGATGTAGAGGGAGGCGACGAACACGAGGACGGCGATGCTGACGGCGATGACTTGCGGTAGTGAGAGTCCGAGGATGATGCCCCGGCGGGTGAGTCGGGAGAACTTCACCGGGGACAGATCGAACTCGGTGCTGGATGCGGTGGCCATGATTACTCCTCGAGGCGGGAATGGGTATCGCCGGTCAGGTACGAACAGCAAGAAAGAACGGCGGTGCGTGAGCGGGATCTAAGTCAGGTCGCTGGCTGACTCGGATGCCTGCGCTCACGCACCGCCAAGGGGTTGCGGTGTCACCTCCTCTCGGGAACGTCTGGGGGTCTAACTCTTCGGCTCCGCCCGCGGTGGCGGGGGTGCAGATGAGGTGCGAGCAGCCGCCTGGGAAGGCGGAGCGGATGAGGGTGTAACGGGAGGTGCCGCCGGTGGTACGGACCGGTCAGGGGGCGGCGGAGGCGTTTGCCCTTCTCCCGCTGCGTCAGCGTGTCCGTCGGCTGTACGTCCGATTGCGCCGCCGAGTTTCGGGCCGGCCTCTGCCGCACCCTTGGCGATTGTTGCGCCTGCGACCGCGGCGATCCCGATCGGACCAGCGGCGGCGGCACCAGCTGTACCTCCGGCCGCTACACCACCGCCTCCAGCCGCAGCGCCACCTCCTGCACCAGCGCCTGCAGTACCGCCTCCAGCTGAGCCAGCAGCAGAGTGCTTAGGGGCTGAGCTCGGCGGCGGGGCACCACCGCCCGAGCCTTTGCTGTCGCCTCCTCCGTCGAGGACTTTCTGCGGTCCAGCACCGTCTGGTTTCCCGGGCATCGGAACCGGCCGGTTCATCGCCTGCTTCGACTCCTGCTCCGCGGACATCACGTGGTACATGTCGAAGCCGACGAAGGAAATGAATTTGTACACCATGTATGGCGCGAACGCGGCGATGAACATCAGCACGATCCCCGCGATGGGATCCGCGATGGATGACAAGTCCATGTCGATCGGGGCGTTGACCTGGTTGGTTGCCACTAGGAAGACCACGACGATCACGAGTTTCGAGAAGATCAGGGCGAGCACGAAGGATGCCCATTTTCCGAACCAGCCCTTCGTCGCATCCCAACTCGCCCCGGATAATGCGATCGGTGCCATCACGACCGCAACCAGGATGAGGGCTTTGCGGATGAGTAGGGAGAACCAGACGATCGCTGCCGCGCAGATTGCCAGGAACGAAAGGAAGATGGTGATGATCGCCCCCGCTCCGGGTGCGGTGAGGTTGATCGCGGTGAGGCCGGCGACGAGGATTCCGATCTTCCCGCCCATTTCTTCGATGGTCGTTCCCGTGGCTTGGATGATCCCGATGGAGAGTTGGTCGACGACCTCCAGCAGCGTTGCGGTGAGCGTGATCACCAGGAATGATCCGAGCACTGACTTCGCGAGCCCCAGGGCTGCTCGGCCAAGGGAGCCTGCGTCTCGACGGATCAGGCCGGTGATCAGTTGCAGGCAGAAGAAGATCAACATCAAGAAGATCGCGATGCCGAACATTACGTTGTAGACGCCGATGTATCCGGCCCCGGTGATGTCGACCAGAGTGGTGGAGTCAAACAACGACCACACACCTTGGAAGAGCCAGGACGCGGCCTGGCCGATGGCTTGGGCCAGCCAATCAAACGGGGCCGCAACCAGGGTCGCGGCACTTTCGCCGACGGTGTCGCAGACGTTGCTGATGATGGGGACGTCACAGATACCAGCCACAACACCCCTCCCTTCGTATGTTCGGGGTGTGGGTTAGGAGACGGTCTGTCCGACGTTCCAAAAGAAGTTGATCAGCGTCACAGATGCGCCGGTGATGATCGCCGCCGCGCACGAGATGAGTACGCCGATCTTCCCGCGGGAGGCCAGGTGCGGGTTGGAGCTGTTGGAGCCGAAGCCCCAAACCACGGCGCTGATGATCAGTGCCAGGACGGAGAGGATCAGTCCGATTGTCATTACCGCCCCGACCACGGTCCGGAGGGCAGCGATGCCGGGCAGCCCGGAGTCGTTCGGGGTGATGTTGATATCCGCAGGTAACACCGCGGTGATAGCGATGAGGGTGTCGAGGGCAGCAGACATGGGAGGGGCTCCTTCACGAGAACTGGTGAGCCACCAGGCGGTGGTCACCAGAACAGGTGCGGGACGCAAACGCGCTTAGAGTGTGTCGCCGAGGTTCAGCAGGAAGTTCATCCAGGCAACTCCCGCCCCAGCTAGGACGGCTCCGCCAAGAGCGACGAACACCCCGACCTTGCCTTTCGCAGCAGCCTGGAAATTGCCACTGGAAGAAGACACCGCCCAGACGATTCCTGAGATCACCATCATCAGTACGGCGATGATCAACGTGATGGTCAGGAGTGCACCGACTATGCCGATGAGGGTGCCGCGTCCGCCCACACTGTCGATGTTCGGGTAGACGTTCTCCGCCAAACGGATCAAAGGTAAGACGGGCGAGATGCGCATGGGGTTCTCCTGACGGGGCACGAGTGAGTCGGGTACTGGTCAGGTGCGCACGCTAATCGAGCCTCTGTCAGGCGGTGCAGCCCGGGCCGCCGCCGACGGGAGCGTCCAGGCCTTCGATGCCGCGTGCGGCGAGCCATGGTTCCGCGTCTATCGCAGGATGGTTCGCGCCGCCGGGGTGGACTTGGAAGTGCAGATGAGGGCCGGTGGAGTGGCCGGAGGAGCCAACGTCGCCAATGTGTTGACCCGCGATGATGCGTTGCCCAGCAGTGACGTGGATGCCGTGCTCCCACATGTGGATGTATCTCGTCGCGACTTTTTCACCGCCGATCGTGTGTTCGATGGTGATCTCTCCGGAGAACCCTTCGACCATGCCTGCGTAAGTGACGATCCCGTCTGCGAGGGCGAAGATCGCAGTCCCATCGGGGGCAGCCCAGTCGGTGCCGGAGTGCAGGCGGGCTTCGCCTGTGATCGGGTCGATTCGCGGGCCAAACGTTGAGGTCTGCACGTAGCTGCCGGTCGGTAGTGGGAACACCAGCCGGGACGTTTCTGGAATCGCGATGTCTCCAGGGACACCATTGCCTTTGCCTCCGCGGAGGGTGAGGGCGTCGAGGATGGTCCGGGCAACAGGTTCATAGTTTTGGTACCGGTCCGGGTAAGCGGAGACTTCTACCGCTTGGGCAGCCTCGCCTTTATCCATCTGCTGCCACCCTGGAATATCCAGAAGCCCTCGAGGGCTCGGATAGTTGGGGCCATCTGGTCCGCCGTAGAAGGCGCGAGCCTGGTACTTCGGATCCATGAGCTCGGCCACGGTTCCCCACCCGGATTGTGGGCGCATCTGGAACAGTCCGAGCGAGTCATGATCGGATCCGTTCCCGTCATTCGGAAAGTCCCCGGATTCGGGGTAGGTGCCGGTGTTGGCGAGCTGGCGCAACGTGGACTCGGTCAGTGCAGCCATGAGCGCGATCAGAACTCCTTCCCGCCCTACCCCGGGAATGTTCGATCCGGTGGTGATGATCGTGCCCGCGTGGGTGAGTTGCTGCTTGTTCAGCGTGAACGTGTGCCCGTCCTTCATCGTCACTTCCAGGGAGTCTGGGATCGGACCGAGGGTGATGCCGGAGGCGATGCAGTGCGCCTGATTGAGCACTGCAGGGTTGACCAACACACCGACCCCAAGGAGTCCAATCATTGGGGTGAGGAGCATCCCAATGAGGGCGAAGACGAGCAACTTTTTCATCAGAGCGCTCGCTTACCGGAGGGGGTTGTCGAGTTCGGACAGTCGCAAGAGATGGCAGCGATCGAACACCGGTTCACATGAGATGAAAATAGTGAACGCGACCGGATGCGCGGAAGTCACGGGCTCGTCGTACCAGACACCTTCGCGATGCCGGATGCCCTCGACGGTTAAGGCGTGGGTGCCCTCGACGATTTGCCCACCAGACGCTACGACTGCTTCCGTCCACAGGTCCGGAACGAACACCTGCTCAATCTGAATCTGCTGGGAGGTGCGATACTCCGCGAGGTCTCGCCACGTCGACGCTGAGGGGAAATAGTCATCGAGATCCGAGATGAGCCCTGGGGCTTCGGTGCCCGTGGGATCGGCGTCCGCAATCAGCACACCCCGGTGATCGGCCGGGGTGAGCAAGGTGAACTTGTCCCACTCGAACAGGGCGACCGTAACTGCCCGCGCGTACGCCTCCGGGTCATTCGTTTTCGGGAGCGAGGGAAGCCGGGCACCCAACTGGTCGTCTGCAGCGACAGTAGGTTCCGACGGCGCGGCGGGGCTTGTCGCAGGTGGGGTGCTTGCCTGTTGAGGGCCGGTGACGAGGCCGTAGATCCCGACGGCGGCGAGACACGTGACGAC
This sequence comes from Neomicrococcus aestuarii, assembly GCF_014201135.1. Taxonomy (NCBI): domain Bacteria; kingdom Bacillati; phylum Actinomycetota; class Actinomycetes; order Micrococcales; family Micrococcaceae; genus Neomicrococcus; species Neomicrococcus aestuarii. The sequence goes on from NZ_JACHDR010000001.1 coordinate 1,248,879, forward strand.
GAAGCCGGTGATGGTCAGGATGATGAGTAGTCGCTTCCTGCGATGCTGCTCAGAGTGTGGCGATGACATGGGCGCGGGCCTTCCTGCCAGGCGAAATGGGGTCACCCGGTAGGTGCGCGCCCCACCCGGAAGAGCGGTTCAGCGCGAGAGGCCGCGCTCGTTTCCGGTCACACCGCTGGGGTTGTTCTCCTCAGGAGTGAGGGTTGCTTCCCGCGCCGTGAGTGCTTCGGCGAGGGCAGCGAGTTGGTTCGGCGCGGCAACGATGTGGCGGTCAGGCTGCCACGCGATGTACCCGTTCTCGGCTTGAGCTTTCATCACGAGATGAATCACCTGTTCGGTGGAGGCTGCCGCGATCGTCAACCAGCCCGATGCATTGACTGCGTGTTCCTGCCCAGCCGTCCGGTCCCCGTTGTCCGTGGCAGCGAACTGGCCGTGTCCCTCGTGCCAGGCCGCCAATTGCTGCAGCGACTGCTGCACCCCTGACAAAGCATGGTGCAAGGAACCGAGCACCTCGTAAGTGTCGACGGGAGTCTCGAAGCTCCGGGTTGCGTAGGCAAGACCTCGAGCGGCTTCTCCGAGCTCGTCGGCGTCGACCTTCGGATCCTCAAACGTCGGCATCACGAGCCTCCTCCCGTAGTTCACGGGCACCGCGCGCGAAGTCGAGAAAACGGTGACTTTCGATGATGTAGCTCTCGACGAGTTCCCACTGGGCGTCATCGGCGTGCTTACCGAAGTCCTCCGGGTCGTAGCGGTCCCACCAGCCGTGCTCGCGGCGCAGCAGATCGACGAGCTTACGGATCGCGTGCTTTTCCCGTAGCAGCGGATCCACGTCCTTCCATCCGACCAGTGCAGGATCGGTCGCGGCCTTGTGGATCTCGGTCACCCGGGCCAGGGCGAGGCCCGATTCTTTCGCCGCTTCTGCAGGAGATGCGACGTCTTGCAGGGTGCGGAGCTCCGCCGCGGCAGCGGTGCGAGCCTGCTCGGGAGTGTCCGGATGTTCAGCCATACGGGTGAGACGGGCTACGTTCTGCCTGGTCTTCACTGCCTGGTATCGGCCATTGACCTTCCGGTCCTCGTTGATCTCCAACAGTGCTTCGGCCGCGTGTTGGCGCACATAGGGGTCTTCGGCGTCGTCGGCAGCGATCTGTTTGAGCTGGTTGATCTGTTCCAGCATTGTCCGTGAGTCCCTGCCGGTCACCGCTCGCGCAGCCTGCACCCGGGCTTTCCCTTCATTGGGTGAGCGCCACGGGGGTGCCGACTCGGCACCCCCGGCCACACCCTCTCTGGAGCCCGGGTTCTCGGTGAGTCGCTGCTCGCGGCTTGCCGCCCCGAACCGGGTGGCGGCCTCTCGTCGTTCGGCGTCTTCGGCATAGAGCGCTTTGAGTTCTTCATAGAGCTCCGCCTGCTCAAGCGGCCTGAGTGTCTTCTGAAGCGTCTGCTCGTCACGGATCGCGAGAACGTAGGAGAGCTTGTCGGAAACACCGGGAACTACCCAGACGGGGGTGACACGCATCCCGAGTTTCTCCATCGCCGCGACCCTGCGGTTCCCGGTGATAATCACGTACTCCTCGGTGACCGCGGGAGGGTTCAACACCCCGGTGCGTTGGATCGACGCACACAGCTCGTCCAGATCATCATCGAGGTCACGCCGGTACTGTGAGCCCCTTTTGAGTTGGTCGATCGATTGTTCCAGAATCAGATGTCCCCGAGTCACAACGACTGCCCTCCGTCCCGCCCGTCAGGCAGGCAAGCACTGCGCCGGGAGGTTTCGACGAGGTCTTCGTCGCGGAGGAGATCGGCGACGTCATCCCCGAGGAGCACACGGGCGAAGAGCCCGTACTGACCGGTCTTCCGCTTCCCGGTCTTGGTGCCGATGACCAGACGGACGAGCGCCGCCCATTCTTCAGGGGTGTACCCGAGGCGGATCGCGATGTGCCGTTCTTTCGACACGATCTCAACCGCAGATCCTCGCGAGGACAGCCCCGTAACACGGTGGGCGATGTAGTCCACCGCCTGCTCGACCGGGCGTGCGGGCCAGTCGGTGAGGACGAGGAACACGCAGGTGGCGCGGATGACCCGATCTGCCGAATGATCCTCGTCGCCGAGTTCTCTGGCGTAGAGGGAGTGGGCGTGCGGGTGGACATCGTAGAAGAACTCCTCGTAGTGGCCGGCGCGCATTGGCTCTTCGCGGGGGCGTTTCGAGGGTCTGCGCGCCTTGTCCTGGGAGGTCATGTTGCGGTCGGCGTGTACTTCGGCGGCGATGCCGAGCGCGACTGCCCGAGTGACCACCGCCCACGGGTCATCAGCGCGCAGCGTGGTTCGCTGCCTCATTGCGACGAACGCCTCATATGCGGCATCGGCCGGTTCTCGACGCCACGCTTTCGCAATCGGCGTGTACTTCTGAGTGGCGTAGAGCATCAGTTCTGCAGCGACCGGGCTCGTCGCCCACGCGTTGTGTTCGTTCAACTCCGTGAGCAGCTCACGGAGCCCTTCCCCGGTGGTGAAATCCGGGATCGATGGGTGGTTCTGGGATGAGTGGTGATGGTTCATAGCGACTCCCTCAAGAGAAAATTTCTGTCGGTGATGTGTAGGTACGATTCCCATCCCGCGAAACCTCGAAAGGGACCACAGCCCACAAATCGCATCCGCTGCGGGTATGCCTGCCGGGCCAGTTTTTGGCGCGGTGGCATGGGGAAAGCAGCAGACGTGCCCGGTGTCGGGGGTCTGTGATGGTGCCGGCCGGGGTGTGTGAACGGCCTGGACGGCATAGGTTTTGGTTAGCGGGTCGGGGTGTCGTGCGGCACCTGGGTGGTGCCGGGACGAGGATCATTCATCGGCTCACCCCCGTTCTCCCGAGCGAACGCCGGAGCGTTGCCGTCTGGGTGATATCTGGGTCCAACTGGTCTTGCCGTTTGGCGAGTCGTTCCTGCAACTGGGCACGTCCGTCACGGACGCCTTCTAAGACAGCCTCATGGAGGCGGGTATTCAGGTCCGCGCCGCGGTCAACGATGGCCCCCGCCGTACGGGCGGCAAGATCGGTGGGTCGCACCCATTGCACTCCCGGACGTTGCGACGCCGGATCAACGTCGTGGAGGGAGAGCGTCGGGTCCCCGTGGGTCGCGAACTCGCTCGCCCGCCGCTCCGCCGCCGTCGCCGCAGTGGTCTGCGGGGTCGGATCGGCATCGGGGTGGCGTCGATCTGGGGCCGGGGTAATGAGGTTCATTGGGTCAGTCATGGGTGTCTCCGTTCTGTCGACGGTCAGGTGTGTTCAGCCAGCGGCCCACGGTCGTGGGATGCACACCGAGCTCGGTGGCGATCTGTCGCTTCGACACCCCGTCGGCGTTCAGCGTCAAAGCCCGCAACCGTGCGTCCTCTCGCGAAGCAGGAGCCGTGCCGTTTGGTGTGGAGTGTGGGACATGAGGCGTAGAAGTACGATCCGCCTCCGAAGGAACAGGCTTCGCAGTGGGCGTCACCGATTGGCGGCCTGTGGGTCTAGCTTCGTCGATCACGGCATGCTGCTTCGTGTCCATCGAAGCGACGACCGGGGTGGTGTTGCGGGTTAGTTCGACCGTGAGATGTGTCATCGCCAGCAGCACCAACGGTGGCACCGACGCGACCAACGCGGCTATGAGTGCCGGGACACGGGTATCAGCAGAGACGACAGCGTGGGTGATGTTGGCTGCGACCGACACTCCTGCCCCGGCAGCGAGGAGCAGCCAGGCGAATCGCCGCGCTGATGGTGTGGAGTTTCGCAAGGCGACGACGCTGACGGTGGCTTCCAGGATCACGCCGTCGACTATGAGCGGCCAGATCCATGCCTGCTCTGAGGGGATCCCGGAGAGCACAGCAAGGTCTTGAAGTGTGGTGAATGACAGCCAGAACGCGCCGAGCGCGAGAAGAATTGTCCCGGTTACGGCGAGGACAATCACAAACCGTGACACCCCAGAACCCGCAGGCGGCCCTGCCGTATCCGAGCCCGGCACACCGTCACTCCAAGTGGGGGTGCTAGGCGTTAGGGCGTGTGTGGTCATCGTCCGACCGGAGCCTTCACGATCAACGTGGATACAGTGCTTTCGCCAGGGTCGTAAGGGACTTGGGCACTGTGGTGCGCGGACCGGATCGTCGCCGCAATCTCCCGTGAGGCAAGGCCCGCCCGTGTTGCCGCCGGCCCCAGCACAGTAGTGGTGCGTAGTTCGGTCATGCCGGCCTCGGCGAGGCGGCAGGCCGCCCAGAACAAGCCCGCGTTTCGGTTGCCCTCCGGCAGGAGCGCTACCCAGTCGGCAATCCGTTCCACCGATTTGTCCTGCACCAACGAAGAGCCAGATGAGGATCGGGACGTCGGAATAGGCTGCGGAGTGAGGAAGTCTCGGATCGCCTCGGCGTCCACGGGGCTTGGTTTCTTGCCGAGAGCGATCACTTCGTAACCGCGGTCGCCACGGTCGGTGGTGACCGTGGAGGGCGGTGCGATGATGTATCCGCCCGTGCTCCGGAAATCGACATGTGTGTGTCCTCGCGACCACGATGGAGATGCTTGCGCCGGGTCTGCCGGGTAGTAGAGGTGGAGGCCACCCGAGGGTGAGCGGACCGCTTGCCCCCATCCATGGACCAGCCCACGTTTTTGCAGGCTGTGCAGGATTGGAAACCCGGTGCCCGCCGCGTGCACATCGACGTCTAGGACATCAACCAGGCTGCCGGTGGGGATGCCAATATTCGCGGTCGGAACCCGATCCCACCAGCGTGCGACTTGCCTCGGGTCGGTGCTGGCATCGTGGAACCCGCGCTTCGTGAGGGGTCGTTTTCCGCCGGGCACGCAGGGAAACACTGCCACCCCGGCGGTCGCGTATGCAGCCGCAGCGTCGGATAGGTTGGCAGGGAGGCGCATGGGCAGCGGCCAGGCGATGGGGTCGTTGATATTCATGTGCGCCTCCCTCGTGACACCGGTTCCAGACTCTTATGAATGTGGTGTCACCAATCCAGGTGCGGCAGCGCCACTGCTGCCCCCCACGGCAAGGTGTCACCCAGCGGTCAGCTACTCCGCGTCAAAGCATTCGTTCAGATCTCAACGCCTACCCGAGCCTTCGATCGTTTGGCCAGCATTTCGGGTAAAGATGCGCGGATTTGTATAGAACATGCGTCAAATCGTCAAGTCCACCGCACCACGCTGCCGCGATGGTCGAGTATGAATTTGCTACAAATGCCGCCCCGGATGACGGTCTGTGGATGGCGATTCGGGGTCCTCCGGGCCGGAGCCGAGGTGCTGTTCTCGGTCAGCGAGGAGGTCACCTAAGAGGACTCCACGCTCGAGTCTTGTCAACGGTACTTCGGAAGTTGCGTCACTGAAATTTGCAGGGGTCACCCCGGTGCGACCGGTGCGGAGAACCGCCGCGTTCACCTGCCGCAGTACCGCCGCTGCATCGTGCTGTTCGGTGTGCTGTTCGATGATGCGTGCGACCTCGTTCAGTGTGGCGCTGTCGTGCTCGACTGGAGGGAATGCCGCTGATGCTGTAGTCCCCTCACCGATCGGCATCCTGCCGACAACGACCCGAAACTCACCAGCGCCATCGAGTCCCTCCGCGTCATATACGCCCGGTGGAATCCAGTCATGAGCTTCTGATGCAGGCCCGGCATACAGCTCGCCTCGGTCTGGGTCTGCGGGGTCGGAGATGCGCACATCTGGGTCCGCAGCGAACAGCATCGCCTCCAACTGTTCCCGTTGCGTTCGGTCCAGCAGCGGTACCCCTTGCCCGGCCGTCTCCCGTTCCACGACCGTTCGGAGAGTTTGGATCGCGATCAGGTCCGCGGGAAGCCACTCCCGATGGAACTTTTCCGGCAGGAACATCGTCCGCGGTCCGCCCTCAGCAAGTAACCCCTGGAGGGCATGTTCTCGATGCCTAGCGAGGTCGGTGAACGCGGTGCGCCACTGCCCGTGATCCCACGCAAACCGCATATCCTCAAATTCGCCCTCGTACGCGGGCGCAACGGTGACGAGGTAATCCTCTTTCACCGGCTCCACGGGCAGCTGTTCTCGTTCGATGAGGTCGATGAGCCCATCACGAACACGCTCCGCTCGCTCCAGCTTCGTGAGCGTGTCTGGGAGTCGTGAGGCTTGGATTGCGAGTGAGAGGCATTCGTCGCGCCACTGTTCGTGTGCTTCATCGAAGCCTTCGGTGTCGGGTGCACCGTCGGGGAGGCTGAAATTGCTGGTGTGGGGTTCGGGCGGGAACATCTCGGCCACGATCTCCGGTATCCCGCTCTCCTCGAATGATTCCCACCCCGGCGACGGAATCACAACCTGGCGAGGTGTCGCTGCCGGAGTGCCGGTGACGGGGATCCACGAAGTGATGCTCGACACGTCACCGCCGAAGTCCTCCCCGAACACCCGATCCCCATCGGTGCGAATCGTCTCAGGTTCACCGGCAAGTTCTTCAACAAGTACCTCATTCACGATGTAGTCAGCTTCGGCCTGACTGCGCGCGAGGACATCGAACTCGATCACCACCCGGTGCGGGGTCAACGGATCAGGAACATATCCCAGCGGTGGCGTGACGTTGATATCAGACATGGCAAGTTTCTCCTTTATTTAGTGGCCCGACTATCTGCACGCGATGCGCACGTCAGGCGCGGGTCAACCGCAGGCAGTACTTCCGGGATAGGCGGCCCCACCGGTGTTGTCCAGCGGATCGGGTGAAGATGCGGCTCTGAGTATGAAACATGCGTCAAATCGTCATGTTCGCGGGCCTCACTGAGACCGAGTATCTCGACGTAGTGCCGGTGGGTCATAGGCTGTGCGCAGGGCCGGGATGCTGGCGTCGGGGGTCATCTGGAGCGTCCACACTCAGTGACTGCTCACGCGCCTGGAGCGCACTGTCCAGGTACCGGTTCACAACGGTACGGTTCGTGCCATCGGCCCCACCGGTCGTCGGGATCTGGTGGAACGAATACGACGGATACGGGGTTGCCTCCCGCAACGCCTCCAACCAGTCGTCGACGTCTTCGGGTAGGACCCAATCTTGCGGTGGCGGATTCGATTCCAGGAACTCCGTCGCACCCTCGTAGGCGGGTGAGTCGTCGATCATCTCGTGGATCATCACCGCCATGGTCCGTGCCAACGTCACCGGGTTTCGGTCGGCGATCACCGTTGGATCTTCCTCGGTGTCATCAGACCAGAGGATCACCCCGAGGAACAGATATGCGGGCACACTTCGTGGCGTCACGTTTGCTTCCAGGGAGGCTGGGGTGTTTGGTTCTTCATCAGGGAGGCCGGTGGCCATGATTGTTCCTTTCCATATGCTGGTGCGCCGCCCGTTGTTACGGGGCGGTATACCTGTCAGGTAGGCAACCAATCAGTGCATGCCGTTGTCGCTGGCGAGTTGTTGATGATCCGTTCCTTGGCGATCTAGTTGTGATGTCCAGGGACGTTTTTGAGTCGGTCGAAGGGTGTGCCGGCAATCGCAGAGTGGTGTCGGTGGTGGTTGTAGAAGTGGAGCCAGCCGGGCAGTGCCAGGCGTCGTTCGGCTTCTGAACCGTAAAACCTGGCATAGGCCCATCCGTCCCCGAGCGTGCGGTGGAATCTCTCGATCTTCCCGTTCGTCTGCGGCCGGTAGGGGCTTGTCCGCTTGTGTCGGATGCCGAGCCGAGCGCAGAAGTCTCTCCATGCGTGGGATCTGTAGGCCGACCCGTTGTCGGATAGGACTCGCTCGACGGTCACGCCTCGTTCGGCGAACCAGTCCACGGCGCGTTCGAGAACTCCCACCGCTGTGCTCGCCTGCTCGTCCGAGCAGATTTTTGCATATGCGACGCGGGAGTGGTCGTCGATGACTGTGTGAACGAACGCCGTTCCGGTGCGCGGCTTGTGGTCTTTTCCTCGTGGCAATCCCGGAGTCGCGAGCTTGTCCCGTGCGCCTTGCTGCCGACCTACGTAACGATGTCCACCGCCGTCGGGGATGTTGCCGAACTTCGTGACATCGACATGAATCTACAATCCCGGATAAGGATGCTCATATCGCCTCAAGGGCTCGCCAGTGACACTATCGATATGCGAGAGGCAGTTTACGACGCGGCAACGGACGAGGACCGCGTGAACAGTGGACGTCGAGAGGCCAAGTCGCGCAGCGATCTGGGCTGGCCCCAGTCGAAGCCGCCAGCACAGGTTGATGATCTTCTTCTTGACATGCTCGGGCGTCCTGCCTGGGATCCGGTGCGGCTTGCTGGAGCGATCCTGCATCCCAAACTCACCCTCTTCCTGGTAGCGACCGGCCCATTTCCGGGCCGTGATCGGGAGACCATGAACATCTTTGCGGCGATCGTGGCCGGATAGCCGTCTTCGATAATCAGACGGGCTAACCGGAGACGGGTACGAGGAGTGAGAAGCGCATTTGGATGATTCATCAATTGGCCTCCACCGCGGTCTTCGTGAGCGCGCGCCCTGTGAGAAGCATGATGACGAGAGCGATCGCTGTCAGCACCGAGGCGACCCAAATCGGCGCGATCAACCCCAGCCCGGTCGCGAGCCCGAACGCACCAAGCACCGGCCCCGCGGCAGCTCCGATGTTCAGCGCCGCGGTGGCGTATGAACCGCCCATCGTTGGCGCACCCGATGCTGCATACAGCACGCGCGTGATCAGAGTGCTGCCAACACCGAACGACAGAAAGCCCTGAATCAGGACGAGGACGATAAGCGCAACGGGATGGGACGCGACCACTGCCAACACGATCCAGCCTGTCAGCAATAGCG